>JANMEV010000312.1:0-20825 GCA_031377305.1 Planctomycetota bacterium
AAAAACGGTCGGGCCGTTCCGCGAGGCAGCAGGGGCCATGAGCCGTCGCCTCAAGCTGCTGCTCGGCGACAAAGACAAAGAACCGCGAGACTTCGCCACCGCCTTCGAACGGGCGCGTGGACTGGTGGCGCAGATTCAACAACTCAACGACGACCTCGCACGCGCGGCGGACAATGCAGAACGGGCGACCAAAAAAACGCTGTTGGACAATCATCTCAAAGAGGTCGGACGGCTGCTTCAGATTGGTCTGAACCTTCGCGATGAAGACAGCGATCCCAAGGCGGTGGCTCAGGCTCGTTACCTGCAAAGTTTTGTTCTGCTTCGCCAGGGCAAGGCGCTGGATTCTGTCGTTCTTGCATCGTACTGCCTTGAGCAGGATCGAAAGACAGATCCGGACACCGCCGCGAATGCTACCGAAATCGCAATGGCCGCGGCTGTCGCTGCGTGGAATCAGGCACCGCCAAAGAGCCGGGACTTTGAAACTCGCCTGCTGCGAGACGTCTGCATCAAAATCCTCGAACTGTATCCGCAGTCGGCTCGCGGCGGGGAAGCTCGCATGCGGCTCGGCAGTGTTTATCGAACGCTGAACGAACCGCTGGAAGCTGCCAAGTGGTATCTGCAGGTTCCGGAAACAGATCCGCAGTATGCTGCCGGGCGAATCAATGCTGGTCAGGCCTATTGGGCCGCGTGGACACAAAAATCCGCCATGGCGGCCGCCGACCCGACAGGAGCACAAACTCCGCCGCAGGACTTGCAGGCATGGAAGACGGAGTCTCGCAATCTGCTGACGCAGGGTATCCAGATCGCTCGCCAAAAAATCGGTGAGGCAGCAAAGCCTACGGACGAAATTGTGGCTGCCGAAGTGTCCCTGGCAAGCATCATGAATCTGGATGGTGAGTTCGCGGCAACAATTCAGCGACTGACGGCCGGCGCGGAAAATTCTGTCGCCGCAGCGATTGAGATTCCAGATGGTGAAGTTCGACCCGAAGAAGGTGTGAAGAACAAACTGTTTGCCGGATCGACTTACCGACTGCTGCTGCGTGCCTATGTCGGAACTCAGCAGATCGATCAGGCTTTGCAGACGATGACGAAGCTGGAAAAAGTCGGCGGGGAAGACATCCTTTCCGCTTACACACAGCTTGGGATAGAACTTCAGGAAGAATTGAAACGACTGAAGGCGGCTGGTGAAAACGAGCGGCTGGGGCAGGTTCGAAATTCCTTTGAGCAGTTCCTGCAAAAGGTTTACGAGTCTCGCAACAAGAGCGACTACAACTCGCTGCTGTGGATCGGCGAAACGTATTACGGTCTGGGGCAGGGCGTTTCTGGCGATCCTGCGGCGGCGGAAGGTTACTACTCAAAAGCCGCCGATGCGTATTCGGAAATTACCGCTGGTGGCCTCGCAACGGCTCAGAATAAGAACGCCGTCCAGTTGCGACTCGCCCGTTGTCGACGCCAGCAGAAAAAATTTGACGAAGCACTGAAGATCTCAGAAGAGATTCTGGCTCAAAATGCAATGGCGATCGACGCTCAGTTCGAAGCGGCTCATACGCTGAGTGACTGGGGAATGAATGGAGACGCCACGAAACTGCCGCTATCTATTCAGGGCCTGAAGGATGCCAGTGGAAAGCAAAACGTCTGGGGCTGGGCTCAGCTTTCGCGCCGTCTGGAGCAACTCTCTGCGAAGGACACCGCAGCGGATGTCAAAGCTCGGTTTCTTGACGCGCGATTTGAACTGGGCAACAGCCGACGCCGATTCGCAAGCGTTTCTCAAAAAGATGCCGACGGTCAGCGAAAGTCGGCACTGGCTGAAATCACAAGCTTCGTCCAGCGCTATCGGGATTTGGATGATGTCGCCTTCGCCCGATTCGACCGCTTGTATCAGGATCTCCAGGCTGACTCTGGCCAGACAGCTAAGCCACTCGATCGAAATACGGCTCCCGAGCCTGTTAAAGAAGAGAAGACTGCGGTTGCGGATGAACCGATTAAGCCAGACCCAACGGCAGCTCCTGTTGCGCCCCCTGCGGAACCGGACAACGGAAACTGGCTGCTGGCTGCGATCGGCATTGCGCTGGCTTTGGGTCTCGCGGCTGGCGTTGTTGTTCTGCTGCGAAAGCCAAAGAAGAAAGTTCGAATCCCAGGAGTCTCAGCCGCACCAAAATTCTCAGGGCTCAGGGTGGAGGCGAGCACTGATGTCGGGATTCCAGGTGGCCTGAATTTCGACGCCCCAGCCGTTGCAGACTTCAGTGGCATCAGCGTTTCGACCGCACGAAAACCCACAATTGCCGGTCAAACGGCCAAGCCAACAGCGCGACCGGCATCGTCAGCGCCGGCGGCTCAAACGTCTGCTGCTCCACCAAGTCGCGCTTCGGCTTCGGCTCCGGCTGCAGATGCTAAGCCAAGACCAGCAGTTCCGCGAGATCCTGCGACGGGTGAGCCGGTTCGACGGCAGCCTCCTGCAGCAAATCCAGTCTCCGGAGAGGCGCCAGTTGCGGGATCACAACCGGCTGTCGCTCCACGGCCTCGACCTCGTCCGGTTCCTCCCGACGGCGGTGCTCCGACAAGCCCCGAAACGAAGCCTCGTCCGGCGGCCCCCGATGGTTCAATACCCTCGCCACGACCAGCCGCACCGAAACCCACAACCTCACAGCCGCCCACGGCAAAGCCTGCGGCCCCGCGTCCTGCTGCTGAACCGCCTGCAGGAGCACCGCCCGCAACGCCGACATCTGGAACTCTACCGGGTGAAGTTAAACCGGTTCAAAGACGGCCGAAGCCTCCAACCGAGGAGGATAAGCCTTGAAATCGACAACAACGTAAACCCCTGGATGGCCTGGTGACTTTCTCTGGTTCCTGTTTCAATGTCATGCTGATCGTGACAACGGTTCCCCACAATTCATTGCCATCACAACAAAACTCCTTCGGGATTTGATCCTCATGATTCTCAAAAGCCTGTCAGCGATCGCTCGCCATCATTGGCTTCTTGCTGCCTTCGTTGTCCTGAACTCCGTCAATCCGCTTAATGCGGCCGATGAGGTGACTCGAAGAAGTGACCGAGTCAAGTTTCGTGGCGAAGTGACCGCGATGACGATCACGTCCATCACCGTCAAACTGAACAACGGCCAGACTCAGGAGATTCCTGTTTCGGATATCTACGGGGTTCGATACGACATGGAACCGCCGATTCTGAATCAGGCTCAGTCGAACGAACGCAGCGGCTCACTGGACGCCGCCATGGAAAAGTATCTTTCGGTTCAAAAGGATTATCAGGGCGACGACAAGCGTTTGGTCGTCGACTTGAAGTTTCTGATTGCACGCACGATGGTGAAAACGGCCCTTGCCGATCCAACAAAGGTGGAAGCCGCTGCAAAGGGCATCAAAGCGTTCCGTACCGAAAATAAAAACAACTTTCGTTATCTGGAAGCCACTCTTCTGGAAGCTCAACTGCTGTCGCTCAGCCCGGCCAGCACTGTCGCCTCGCAGGAGTTGCTGAAAGAAGTTCAGGCAGCCCCCGTCACCGGTTTTCAGCTTCAGGCAGGCGTTTTGCTGGGACGACTACTGCTGGCCGCTAATGACGCAGCCGGAGCCATAACGGCGTTTGATGACGTGATCGCAAAGAGCAGCAATGACGCCGGGGCAACTGCCGCTCTATTCGACGGAATGCTGGGAAAAGCATTGTGTCAGCAAAAGCAGAACCAAATAGACGAGGCTATCATCACGCTGGATCAGGTGATCGCGAAAGCCTCCGAATCGGAATCACAGACTTTGGCGGAGGCCTGGGTGCTCAAGGGAGACTGCCTCCGATCAAAAACACTGTCAAAAGATGCCCTGATGGCCTATCTTCATGTTGACGTCCTGTATGCATCCGAACCCGCGGCCCATGCCGAAGCCCTGTATCACCTGGCTACCCTCTGGGCTCCCGCCGGGCACCAGGATCGGGCCGACGAGGCGAAAGAGCTGCTGCTGGCCAGGTATCCGAATAGTTCCTGGGCAAAAAAACTGGGTGGCGCGGCTCCGTGATTCTTGATTTCTCCTCGAATCGGCCCTTAATCCGAGGGTGACGAAACACGCTGAACTCACTACAGTCCCCATTCTCAGATTTCTGCCTTTTCTCAACTGGCGAATTCGCCCACTGAGGTCAACTCGGAGATTGCTCGAAATGTTTAATGTCTCTGATTCCATGGTTCGATTGAACGGACGAAAGTCTGCTGTCCTTCTGCTGATGTCGCTGGCGATTGCCGTTGTCTGGGCGATGATCAACTCCAATGCTGCCCTGTTCGCACAGGAACCACCTGTGGACGGAGCCGCATCCGCCGCTGCCGATCCCGCTGCGGGTGCAGTTCCTGCTGCCGAAGAGGCACCTGCACCCGTTCCGAACCGCAGCTTTCTGGCGTACATCGCTCGAGCCTGCGGCTGGTTTTGGGGCCCCGCGTTTCTCTTGTGTTCGTTCATTCTGGTTGCATTGATCATGATGAACCTGCTGCAGGTTCGTCGCGACGTGCTGCTACCATCGCAGTTTGTCGAAGAGTTTGAGCAGAAATTGAATGCAAAGGACTTTCAGGGCGCCTACGAATTTGCACGAAACGATGAGTCCTTTGTCGCTCGCGTTCTTGCCGCTGGCATGGGTCGCCTCAGCCGAGGTTATGAAGAAGCGGTTGAAGGAATGCAGGAAGCCGGTGAAGACGAAAACATGGCTCTTGAACATCGTCTAAGCTACGTCGCGTTGATCGGAACCATCGCTCCGATGATGGGTCTGATGGGAACTGTTCAGGGGATGATTTCCAGCTTCGACGTGATTGCCCAGTCAACCGTTTCCCCGAAGCCTTCGCAACTGGCGGATGGCATTTCAACAGCTCTTGTGACAACGCTGATTGGACTAGTTCTGGCGATTCCGGCGATGGTGTTCTACGGCATCCTGAAGAATCGCATTCAACGATTGGTTCTGGAGATCGGAATGGTAAGCGAAGGTTTGATGGGCCGTTTTGCTGCGGTCGGAAAAACCAAGGCGTGATCTAAACGTCTGCAATTGAATCGCCCTGAGGTGGCCATCGCCAATTCCCATTCAGCAGGTTTGCCCGTATGAAGTTCAAGCCAGCAAATGTTTCTCCGCCTGAGTTGGACATGACGCCCATGATCGACGTCGTGTTTCAGCTAATCACCTTCTTCATGCTGATCAACAAATTCGAGCAGGCTGAGACCGACGAGCGAGTGACGCTCCCGAAGGATCAATTGGCGGTGCCACCCGCTGTTCAAAGAAAGAACTCCCTGCTGTTGAATTTTGGTTACATTCGAAACCAACAAGGGGAAATTCTTGACGATACTCCGTACTTCTTTTTTGGGGACGAAAAGGTTGTTCTAAAAGACGTGCGGCGACGCCTCGTTCAGGAATCCGAGTTCTACCGAACCGTTGGAACGGATCTCGCTGAAGTCACTGTAGAAATTCGCGCTGATTCGGAAGTGAAGTCCGGACAGGTTCAGGAACTAATTCAGATGTGTCAGGAAACTGGAATCGAATTCCAGCGATTCGCCCTCAAGGCAACTCAAAAAGCGATTGGTAACTGACGGGTCGCATACGCAGAAACAGGTTCGCTGGAGCTGGAGTTTGGCTGAAGCTCTCGGCTTTGATGGGACGTCAAGACTATGAAATTCCGCAACCGTAGTTCAATGGGAAAGATCCAACTGGATATGACTCCCATGATCGACGTCGTCTTCCAGCTAATCATCTTCTTCATGTGTACTCTGAAGGTTTCTGAACCTGAAGGCGATTTCGACATCAGCATGCCGCTTGGGGCCCCCAGTGCGAATACGATGTCCGAAGCAGAGTTGCCGCCGTTCAAGGTTCGAATGGAAGCCAACAGCACCGGAGAACTTGAGGCCTTGTTCTTCAACGGTCAAAATCTTGGCAATGACGAAGGTGCGTTTTCGAAACTGAACTCTGAGGTGTTTCGAGCAATCACCGCTCTCGCGGCGATTGGCCCCGATCAACAGGAAAAACAGGAAGTCGAAATCGATCCTGACTACAATCTCAACTATCGTTACATCATCTATTCTATTGGAGCATGTTCCGGTCGTCTGGGTCAGAATGGTGTCCCCGTCCGCTACCTGAGCAAAATCAAGTTCGCTCCTCGCCGAGAACCGACGAACTGATTGCCGTACTTTCAAAACTCGTCCGGAATTCGCCGTTTCTCCACCGACTTTTTGACCGCCCTTCAATTTGACAATCGTCGCAGAGCATGTCTGAAACTCAATCGTTTGTTCTGCTTTTTTCGTCCGATCTGATGTTGATCAGTTCTGTCAGCGGAGCGGCCAGCGCGGCGGGACGTTTGTTTGCTTCCGTATCGCGAGTCAGTGACCTGATCGCAAAGTCTCCAAACGAGTCAACGCTGCTTTGCCTGGACCTTTCAGCTGCTGAAGGCGACCCAAACGAAATCGCCCTCGTTGTCGGACGCGACGTCCTGGCCCACGGTGTGGCATTCGGTCCGCACGTACACACGGCCAAACTGGATCTGGCGAGGCTGGCTGGTTTTGGCCACGTCATGAGCCGCGGCCAATTCGTCGCGAAGCTGCTGAGCATCGTTTCCGCAGGTGATCAAGTTTGAATAGATAGCGCCGGGACAGCCGTATGAAGAACCATGTTACGCGGCAGCAGGCTGCTTCAACTGCCCCGCTTTGATTTCACCGCCCTGAATCACGGCAATGAATCGACTTCGGTCTTCCAGAATGCGAATGTCGGCCAGCGGGTCTCCATCGACGATCAGCAAATCCGCCAGCTTACCAGTCTCCACGGTGCCGATTTCCGCACTTCGTCCCAGAATCTTCGCGCCGTTTTTCGTGGCACAGGTCAGGACTTCCATCGGAGTGAAGCCGACGAAGTTGACGAAAAACGACAACTCACGAGCGTAGTCACCGTGAGGATTCCAGGCGAAACCGTAGTCGCCTCCCATACCAAGACAGCCGCCAGCTTTCAGAATTCGGCGAGCACTTTCTGCACCGCCATCGAGCGTTTCCTGATGACCGTCAATGACTCGCTGCGACATACCATACTGAGGCCCAAGCTGGATGCTGGCGTATTCAAAATACAACGCCGGTACACATGGGACGTCGCGAGACAGCATCAGATCAAGTCCCTCGGTATCAATAAACGTGCCGTGCTCGATCGCGTCATATCCGGCCTTTAGTGCATTCGTGATGCCCTCCGTGGCCCGACAGTGACCGGTGACTTTCAATCCATGATTATGAGCCGTCTCAACCACGGCGTACATTTCTTCAAATGTCATGCAGAGTGTGTGATGATCGTTGGTGTCCGGCGCTGCTGCGTCGCCGGTCGGATAGGTTTTTACCCACTCGATGCCGTCCTTCACCAGTTTGCGGACAGCCGCACGTGCTTCGACGGGACCGTTGATCAACAGGACCAAACCTTCCATCCCAATTTTTCGAAAGTCCGGATTCCAGTCCATTAGTCCGCCCACGCCGCAGATCTCGCGGCCACTGGAAGCCATTCGCGGCCCCGGACAGATGTCCGCATCGATCGCCGTCTTCAACCAGTGATCAATGTTGAACAGACTGCCGCCGCTGCGAGCCGCCGTATATCCGCATTCCAGAGCCAGCTTGGCGTTTGCCGCGGCCAGCAACGTGACATATTCGACGGGATACTTGATATCCAGATCTTCCAAAGCGGCCACGTTGAAATACGTCGGATGAAAGTGAGCCTCAATCAGCCCCGGCAGAATGGATCCCCCGCGAGCATCCACAATCCTTGCATCTGCTGCCACCGCCGGTGCTGCGATGCGAGCGCCAACGAACGCGATTCGTCCGTCCTTCACCACAACAACCGCGTCCTGCAACGGCGGTCCACCATTGCCATCAATAAGCTGACCATTGCGAATAACGGTTGTACCGGTCTGGAGTTTCATCGGTAAGCCTTGGCGGGGAAGGAACAGTTCGGTAGATCAGGGAATCGTATTCTGCTGTTTCGATCAACAATCGTCCACTAACGTTTGATGACTATCCGAACGACTGGCGCAACTGGCAGAGTGCACTGCTTCCTACTCAGGCGTTTTTTCAGTGCCTTCCGGGGTAACCGGGTTTCCTGGAACCTTGTGTGATCCAGCAGTCAACCTGCAGCGGATCGGCGAGGAAACCGTTTGCTTCGGAGGCGGCATCGTGTAGAGTCGATCAGGCAGGCGTCTATGTCGACGCGAGCAGATCCTTCTGAAGTGCGGAGAGAGTCGAATGTTGAAGAAACTGATGTTGAGCGTCATCGCTTTTTCTCTGGTCGTTGCTATTGGCGACAATGCTCAAGCAGGGCATAGCTCAAAGAACTGCGGTTGTGCAGCACCAAAGGTCCAAAAGGTCAAATGCCGTGAACCAAAGTGTCGTGAGCCAAAGTGTCCAAAAGAGAAATGCCCCAGGGTAAAATGCCATAAGCCTGCACCAGCCTGCGGTTGCTCTTCATGCTCAACACCTTCGTGCGGTGCCGTTGCATCATCCTGCACATCATGTTCAGGCGGTTGTGGCTCATCTTCATCAATGGAGATGTCTGCACCGGTGCATGAATCAGCACCGACTCCGGCACCAGCACCATCCCCATCAGCCGCTGGCGCCGCAACGTAATCTCTTCCATCCTGTCGCACATCTGGCACACCTCGAAAAGCTCGACCGAAGTCTTCGGCCGAGCTTTTCGCATTGATCACCAGGCCATGGCAATTGTTGAAGGACGAAGCACATGTCACGACCTGCCAATCTTCAGCGGCGAGCCTGATCTGCGGCTGTTGGAAAAAACAGTGTGCTTCAGCAATCAGAGAGAAACCGTCGGCGGCGATATCACGCTGCATTTTCGGTTTCGATCGAGCAGGCGAACAGGCTGGCTGAGCCTAATCGCCGATAGCCCCGTGTAAGCATTCTTCCGGCTTTCTCAGTCTTCGCGGCCCGCTGACCCCGCGAACAGTCGTTGAAAATCGGCAGAAATCGACTTTCCGATTCACAATAGTCGTCCACTGTGCTAAACCACGGGCTTCAGGCAGACTTGTAAAAGGCACCTCCTGAGGCAAGGATGTAAAGGGAATGGGATCAGTACTGCTTTTTATCTTCGGCGCAATCGTGTCGGTGATGTTTCTTGGAATGCTCTGGGGCGACCGTCTAAGCCTTGTCGGGTTATTCGACGGCGACTGGCTAAGCCCTGCCGCAAATCTTACGTCAAGGTTGTGGGCTGGCCTTTGTGATGCAGTAGATTCGTCCATCGAATTTGTGATGGCCCACCTATCATGGGTCGTGGCGGCTGTTTCTGGAACGGCTGGTCTGATTGTGGTCGGCTTTATGATGGGCGGTGGATTGGCATCTGACGCCGCGGCATATCATCGCGATATCACCACTCCCCTGAAGTCGGGCGGAGTGATCGATCGGATTGAACCAGTCGCGGCAGCCGAATCTCAGTCGCCAATCATTTTGACTCGAATGGAACCCTACGATCATGATCTGGTCAGTCAGGCTGTAACCGCCGACTATCGCGTCTTCGGCCGACCGACTTACGCCCGCACACGACCTCAGCCTCGGCGACCAATCGAAGGTTCACTCGACGACCCCGGTTCTCGTTCAATAACCGACGAGCCGTTTCTGGATGTTACTTTTCGAAGACTTGGATCGTCAGTAATTCGAGAAGAGCCCAACGAAGAACTCATTACTCAGGGACGCTTGTTTGATTCTCTTCCGGATCCGCGATTTGTTGATCGCATCGTTCTTCGGTTACTGCGCGACAACTGGAGGCAGTCTGTTGGTTTGCCGAGCGGCGACGTCGGATTGCCTCAGGATGTTCTGGAGGATTCGCCAGTAGCGGCTGTTCGTGATCTCGAATCACGCGTGCAGGTGATCCCCGGCGTGCTTGTTGCCGAACATGATCTGCGAGTCGAAAAGACCGTTCCGGAAGAATCCGCCACTGGCGAAGTCACGATACAGGTGATCCTGACTAACCTTGGCAGGAAAAAAATCGACGGCCTGCTGGTCCGGGAAATTATGCCGATGGATACTCAGGTCCGCGGCGCAGAGCCAAAGGGTGTCTTGAGGGACGATACGCTGACATGGCTGATTGACGATCTGCGCCCGGATGAAGAGCGAGTCCTGCGATTCACCATACTCCCATCCAGCCGGATCGCAAACGTGGGCGATGTGTTCGAATCTCTGACTGAAGTCTCGGCGCTAACCGCGGTAACAAGCACAACCGAAGTTGTTGAGGATCGCCCGATTCGCAGTCGCAGAACAGATGACGACCTGCCTGTTAGACGACGTCCAGCAAACCCGACACAGCCCGATCTTCAAATGGTCATTACTGAGCCGGAAGCAGACGCAAGTGTGGGCCGATGGACTCAGGTCCTGTTTACGCTTTCGAACAATGGCACCGCTGACGCGTTTGATGTGAAATTGCGTGTGACGCTGGACGATTCCCTGGAACAGCCCGAGCTGATCAACAAGCCTCTCAGCGACAATCGGCATGTCTATGTGAGCGTGCCGCGGATCGACGCCGGTGAGTCCCGGCCGTTCCGCCTGAAGGTTCGTCCTACGACTTCCGGAGAATTGGTCTCTACCGCCGAAATCCTTTACGAAGGCGCGCAGGAAGGCCTGCAGACATTCAGGATTGTTGCACGCGACTCCAACGACCCGTTTGTAAGACCTGAAAGCATGATCCGTTAGTTCTGTCGCAACAAACGAATCGCAAAGCCCGACAACGACATCCAGCGGGAACAGTCGTCTGCTTGGAAAAACGTCCGCCGCAGTGCCGGCCAGACGTTCAAAGCAACATAATCCAGTTTTGACGCTTCGCAGCATGGCCTGTGAAACCTTCGGCTGGGAACACATCCCTGGTCCGATCGTACCGAAAGCAGCGATTGGAATAGGACTGCCATCAGTAACGATGCAATCAGTTCTTGAGTTGCGGGTTTTTCAGAAGGGGTGAAACGATCCAGTCGCTGGCTTGCTGCCATCAAACCGCGGGATAGGGTTAGCTTAGTATGCCTGTTTCAGGGGCCGTTTCTGACCAAAAATCGGTGAGTTCTGCCCCTTACCTGATCGAGCAACTACTTCCCGATGCGCAACTTTGTGAAGACCATGATCGTCTCAGCGATGCTGTTGCTGTGGTTAACAACCTCAGCAGCGGCACAGGACAACGTGCGTTACAGAGTTCACATTGCACCCCACATGGAGATTCGGGCACTCGGTCAGGCTCGGTCCGCGACGCATCCGATGACCGCCGCGAACCTCACATTCAACAATCAGCAATGGCATGCAGTTACACTGTCTGGCACCGGATCGACAGTCCGGTTCACGACGGACCACGCCTTTCGTCATGCGACCGATTTTTCGTACAAAAGGGACGCCCGCCTTCAATTGACTCGGATCGTTGGAACCAGCAGTGCACGCTGGCAATTCGACACAGTGACGGATACTACGAACTATGCGGCTGGCGATGAAACGGCGACCGTCCAGATTTCAAGCCGCGGCCCGGGAGTTGCCAACATCTCGATGAACGTGATCTTTATGACGGGAAGTCTGGCGTCTCTCAAAGGCGGCCAGTACGACATGACGGTGGTCGGCACCATCTCCGAAAACTGATGTCTGTGACTGTCGCCGCGAAGTCCTGCTGAATGCTGACATCGAAAGGTTCCTACTGAACTACGACGCCCGTGACATCCGGCGGATCCGGGAACTTCGGATCCATGTCCCTGAGGACCTCCGTGATCACGCCACGGACAACGTAGTCGCGATACCAGTTTTGATCGGAGGGCACGACATACCACGGAGTGGCCTCGGTGGAGCATTTCTCCAGCATGTCTTCGAATGCCTTGCGATAGTCGTCCCAGAACTTTCGTTTCTCCAGATCGGCCGGATCAAATTTCCATCGCTTGGCCGGCGTATTGATGCGATCTTCAAATCTCTGCTTCTGTTCATCCTTCGAGATGTGAAGAAAAAACTTCACGATTCGAGTGCCTGTGTTAATCAGGAGCTTCTCAAAATCGTTGATGAGTGCGTATCGAGGCTTCCAGACCGATTCCGTGACCAGTTTGTGTACACGGACGACAAGGACCTCTTCATAGTGCGATCGATTGAAAACACCAATGGTTCCTGCAGCAGGAACTGCTTTGTGGATTCGCCATAGAAAGTCGTGAGCGAGTTCATCTTCGCTCGGTTTCTTGAACGATGTCACGACAACGCCTTGCGGATTCACTCCGGCAAACACTGAGCAAATCGTGCCGTCTTTTCCCCCAGCGTCCATCGCCTGAAAGACCACCAGCAACTTCTGACGGCCTTCTGCGTAAAGCTGATCCTGAAGGCGAATCAGTTCAGCTTGTTGCGATTGAAAATCCTTCTCACAGCGAACCCGATCTTTGACGAAATCTTTACCGTCAGTATCAATCCTGGTCAGGTCAACTTTCTGACCCGGACGTATTCGGTGCTTTTCAAATCCAGGCATTTAGCCTCCGGCGTTGTTGAACATTGAATAAGACCGCAAGAAACGCGGTCGGATCGTAGCCGATCCTTTGGCTGCTTGACCAGTCCGCGAGATTCTCGGACGCATCTCATGGAACACTTGGTGCTCGCCTATCAAAAAGTTGCAACGGCGTGTTACAACTTAAAGATTTGAAGTACAGTGTCATTCAGAAGAGTGGAGTCGAATGGCCGCTGCTTAATCCCGGCATCAGCGTTCCGGGATCTGCTTGAATCGAATGGTCGAGCATTTTTTCCACTCATGAGTCTCACACAGGGAATGATCGTTCATGTTCTGGCTACGAGAGATCTTTGGCTGGGCGCTCGTCGCGGTATCGCTGGTGATGCTGCGAGTAGGCATGGGTTTTGCCATGGACACGGCCAAGACAAAGATTGTTGAAGCGTCTATCGTGTTGTTTGCAGCCACTGCCGTTCTTCGAGCAGGGATTCTGCTGATCCGAGTTTCCACAGCCGCAAGGATCTGTCGCACAGATCGGCCCAGCGACAAGACCGAGTAGTCGACAAATAAGGATTGAGACGCAGGGCAGTCACCTCGTACACACACAATCGTTTCGCCAAAACCGCACGTCTCGCTCGCCACAAGTGTTGATCAGGGATCCGTCTTTGAATCGGTATTAGACTCATCGACTTCGGGAACTTTAGTATCCGGCTGATCGGAACGAGCCCCAAACACAAGCGTCAACTCCTGCTCTTCCTTCAGTCTTCTTGACCGAATGCGGATCTCATCTTTGACAAGTCGTTCTGCACCTGGCACCCTCACCACAATCTGCACACGGTTCTTTACCACGTCCAGACTGGTCGACTTATCAAGAAGCGTGATTCTTTGATTCTCCGAGGGATATCCTGATGCATAAGGTGCTCGCGAATCATACGGCAGCTTCTGACTGTACCTGTCCGATCCCCTGACTTCTCCAGTCAGATCGGAGACTCGAAACGTCTTTACATCGTCGGGAAGTCGGATCTCGATCACGATCGAATAGCTCTCTCGCGGCTTTGGATTTGCCGGAATCGTAAACGCCGTAAAGCTGCCTTTAGTAACCGCAAGACCTGATCGAGGCACTTTGAGCAGAACACCCGCGCCCTCGTCGTCCGGGTTCCCTGTTTCGGTGCCAAAGACACTTTTCAAAACATTATCACTACCAGCCATCAGTGAGCCAGAATCGGACGGCATTGTTGCGGCAAGCTGTTGCAAACTGCTGGCTGGCGTTTCCAGTTCGGCACTCAAATCGCCGGAGAATTCGAACAGAGGCAAGTCGTCTACCACATCAGCGTCGCCCAGCGCGGCCATCAACTGCGACGGTCGATCTTCCGCATGCGGCAACCAGTCCAGACCAAGCAGTGGCGAAACAACTATGGCAGTCCCCAGCAGCAACAGATGAAACGTCGCGGATGAAAAGAAACTCATCAAAGCCGTGGAGTTCAGTGTGACACTCAAGACGCCCACTTCCGCATCAACCTGGTCATCAGTGCCCGAATCGTTATCCAGCGGAGCAAGCTCTTCAAGACCTTGTGTGTCTTCATCGCCAGCGCGAGGAGCCGCGGCTGCCGGCAAAGGAGGAACTCTGCCCACTTGGATTCCGGGTGGATCTGTGAAGGAATTCGCCACAAGCAATCTTCAACGGAGACGCAGGGAACACTTCATAATGGCAATAACAAAACTCAACCGCAGGTTGCAGAAACCGCGGCAACAGGAAATGATACAAGAGCGTCGTTGGTCAAATCCTATCGCATGGATGCCCCTGCAGCGAATGATGCTGCTCAGGAATAAGTGCGCGGCAACAAAAAAGCCCGACCAGGGAGGTCGGGCTTGAGTGAGTCTCAATTTGGCAGAAGGTCTACTGCATTGACGGTCCGGCACAGCGAATCAAGTGGTCTTTATCGATGTAGAGGACTTCTTCTGTCTGATCAACGTGCTGGAACGGAATTGGCCAGTAGGACCGAATCGTTTTGTCGTAATAGATCGTGCACTTGTAGTGACAGTGGTGCAGTCGGCATGGGCCAACCAGCGGATAAACTTTACACTCGTCGAGTCGGTCCACCATCGGTTCGACGACGATTCGCACGTTGTTCAGCTGAGTTTCCTGGAAGAATGCAAACCCGCCGGAGCCATCGTCCGGAAGGGCACGCATGACCTGATCTTCGCTTGGTGGGTCGACACAGAACACGTCTCCATCGACTGGATCAAGCACTGGAGCGCGATTGTATCGCTCATCTTCCCAAAGCTTGTCTTCCATGAGTTGACTGGCATACGCTGGAACTGGCACTGGTGGAAGTGCTTTCCAGAACTGCATGTAAGTCCACATGACTCCGATGAATCCTCCGGTCAGCGTGCAACCGCTGTTCGAAAGAATCAGGAGGCAGATCGTCGTCAGCACGACCCTTTGTCGTATTCGTCTGCCAAACGTCTGCATAACATTATTTCCTGAAAGGATCGTGGGCGTTGTCATGATTGCCATCCTGCCTGACAGATTCTGGATTGGCGAAAGCCTGAGAAATCCAGAGACTGAACGCCGAGGTTCCGACGTCCTTTCTGATATCGATCCAACCTTTCCGTTGACTTGTGAAAATATTTCGATTTTGCGGATGGAGAGGAAAGAATCGATCGCACCGGTCGCGCCATGAACGCTGGCTACGGTACGTTTTGAGCGTCCTGAGCTAATGGTTGACTCGAAAACCAGCAAACTCTGCCGAAGTCGTATGGAAAACGCTGGCGATGGACTCCGCCGCGAGGATCCCGCCTAGACCATCTGCAAATGCAGTTTTGCGGGCTTTGGATAGACCGCTGTTGATCTGCCACGGCGAGGCATTGGCGTTCGCCCGTTCAGCCGGAAGGCGCTGCCGTCCGGTTCTCAACCGTGGACAGGGCACAGGTGCCTGTTTTGTGAATCTCTATCTTTAACGCTGACGCAGCACTACTCACAATGGGCTCGAAGCGCAAGAAGTTGTGAGCGACGTTGATGGAAAAGCGATCGGGCTGCCCAATGGAAGATGCCGTCGTTCATGTTGGCCGGGTCAAACGGGTTCAGGATGGCCTACTCAAGCAGTTCAGCCACTTCGTCAATGGTTCTGCGGACGGCTTGATGTGACAAGCCAGCTGGAAAAAATCGTTCGTCCAACGATTGTTCACAGCGCAGGGTTTCCTCAGAATCTCGAGCATAGCAGAGTACTTGCTCGGCCGAATCAACGTGAACCGCGTTCAAATTTCCAAACATCTTTGGTAGATCGCGACCACGCTGACCATGGATAATACAACCCAGCTCAAATACATCTTCAGAACTGCGGCACCAGTGCACCTGGCCCTGCAGAACCGCTCGATCGCGAAAACCGGCCGATCCAAAAAGTGAAAACACACTTCGAAGCGGTACCGCACGCTCCGAACTCAGTCTCAGTCCACTGATTGAATAATTAAGAATTCGCACGCTTTCAAGCTGTCCGGTGCCTTCCCAGTGAATCCATGCTTTCCAGTTACAGTCGTACCTGAGAGTGCCTCGCAGATCGCTCCATTCACATGCAGTCAGCCGATCGGGCAGTGTTTGTGTGAGAAACGCGCCGATTTGCCAGCCTTTTGCACTGGGACGACACCAATGAACGATGGCTCGGTTCTGTGTCACAGCGGAGCATAGATCGCTGAAAATCGCAAGCTGAAGTGGGGTTCCGAACCGTAGAGGGCGGTCCGTCAGCAGCAGCAGGTCGCTCCGAGCCAGGTCCAACAGGCGTGCCGGAAGCGGAGTTCCACAGTCGAGGCAGGCTGACACGCTGATTTCGGCATGAAGCTGCCTGACAGCGGGTGCTGACGGTCCTGATCGGCCGGTAGTGAGGGAAAGCGACATGAATGACGTCAGCCCATCGCGGCCTGATTCCCGGCCTGCAGATCGGAGTTTCGATGAAGGTTCAGGTTCGTCATCGAAGCGGCCGGCCTCCCGCTGGAGCCAAAAAACATTGATTCGTCGGTTAAGCTGAGAAGCCTACGGCGTTAGTTCCAATTTGTTGGACTTCAGCGATTACGCGGACAGCCACAGATCACCACATGGGCACAAATACGCAATTGGCCTGTTAGGAGCTAAGCCGGCTAACGTCTGTTTAAAGCGATCCGGCAAACTTTGCTGATGGAGTGGTTCAGGCTCGTTTTGCTGATAGCAACTCGCGAGCTCAGGGCAAATAGGGGCGATGTGAAGGATATTCTGATCCTGCGGATTGCACTGCCAGTGCTGTTGCCGTTTTGCTCGATCTACCGGTCGTAACGACTCTTCCGTGCAAAAGCGTTTTCCGTGTTGGCGATACCTTATCGAGACGAACGGTCGTAAGACTCATTTGGCGATTCGCCAACACCCGAGCCCAACGCCTTGTAAGTCTGCGGCAATGACATTTCCCTTGATTGAACGTTGGCAGAGCACAACATGAACCTCGAACACTTCTCCGGAAACCGCCGTTCCCGCCGTCAAACCGCGCCCGTACATGCTCCAGCGATGATCGAATCGCTGGAGACGCGTGCCCTTCTGGCCGCTGCGGGTCCTCAGGTGGTTAGCCCCGCCGGAACGATTACCGATTCAACGCCCGTCATTAGCTGGGAGGCAGTTGATAACGCAGTTAGTTACGATCTCTGGGTGAACGACGTTGAAGCTCGCACGGTCATCTTTACGAAGTCCGGAATCACAGGCACCAACATCACAGCGCCGTCGGAGTTTCATCTTGGTCGCAATCGAATTTGGGTCAAAGCGAATTTTGCCAGTGGTCCATCAACCGAATGGGGCGCGCCTTCGGATGTCATCCTTCGGGCTGTACCAACTGTGACCGGTCCAGCTAATGCAGCAGCACCTGGCCGACTCTTAGACACAACACCAACTGTCACCTGGGATAGCCCACCCGGAGCACAGTCGTTTGACATCGTCTTCTTAAACCTGACGATGCAAACGACCACAACTTACAACGTAGCAAATCTAACCCCCAGGCTTGATGCCAATGGAAACACAATCTCTGACGGGAAAGGTGGCGTACTGCGTGAAGAGATTCGCAAGTTCGACCTTCCTGGCGAGCAACTCATTGGAAGATACAGTGTCAGGGTTCGATCAACGGACGATGCCGGATTTGTTTCCGCATGGTCGAACGATTTCAACTTCGATGTCGCACCGAGTGTCACTTCCCTTCGTCCTACCGGTACGACCTTCCAGAATCCGCCATTGCTGGAATGGAGTCCTGTTGCAGGAGCAACGCACTACGAAGTTTGGGTGAGCAAGAAGGGCGCAGTTACCGAGAAAACGCCGTTGTACTCTGCTCAGTCCCTGACAACCACGTCATACCAAATCCCCAGGACGCTGGCTGATGCGGACTACGTGTTCTGGGTTCGTGCAAAACGCATGCATCAAGTTACGGAGATCAGCTTCAGTGAGTTTCCTTCATCCGGTTCTTATCAGATTAGCCTGACATCCAACGGAAAGACTGTTCAAACAGGGCCAATTAATTTCGATGCAACGCCCGCTCAGATCAAAACCGCTGTGACGAGTTTAACCGGCTACGAAAGCGTCACTGTTGAGACCGGCGGCACTGCAGCGAATCCAACTTTCCTCGTGCAGGTCCCTCAGTCGAATGGCCCGGTCACGGTTTCGGTCACGGGCAGCGTTAGCCCAGGTGTACTGAAGTCTGTGACGAAGACTTCTCCCACCGTCCCTGGTATCTGGAGCGATCGACGTGAATTCACAACGTTCCAGAACATTCAGAACATTAGACCGAGGATCACGGGGCCCGTTGGCACCATCACCAGCAATCCGATGACCCGAATCGTGACGGATGTTCGACCGACGATTGAATGGACAGCGATTGATAAGGCCGCTCGATACGAAGTGGTCGTTGATCGAACTTCAAGCTCGGCGATTTATCTGAAGACGACATCGTCAACAAACTTCTACACATTCACATCGGATCTTCCAGCCGGAAACTACATTATCGCGGTGCGAGCCATCAGCACCAACGGAACGATGTCCGGCGTGAGTGAACTTTACTCCTTCACGGCAACCGCCGGCGCACCGATCATTACCAGTGTTACCTACCAGCCCAATGATCCTTTCACTCCAACAGTAAACTGGACACCAGTCGCTGGTGCGACCAAGTACGAGATTTGGTTCTCTCGTGTGAACGTAAAATACGACTACCTTGTCGTTTCGAATCTCTCCACAACTTCCTTCACGCCCGACAATCCGCTCGACCAGGGCCAGTACAGAATCTGGGTCCGTGCAATCAAGGCCGACGGCACACCACTGAAATGGAGCCAGTTTTTCCTGACCACCATCGCAGATGCCGACGCTCCAACGGACTCGCCTTCGGCTGAGGTAAGCCTCGCATTTCTTGAATCTGAACTTGCACTGCCGGAAAACACGGATGCTCCACCAGTTCATCCGGCGACGCCTGCAGATGTACCGAGCAATGACGGGTTCGTCACCGAAGAATCTGCACGCCTGGTTCGGGCATTCACGATGCCTCCAACCGATGCCGCTGCGGAATCTTCTCCCGTCGTCGATTCTCCCGACGCGGAATTAATTCAGCAACTTGCCGCTGGTTGTGTGACCCAGGAATGGTGGACCGCCTCTGAAGTCACAGCGTCGTAGCCCGCGATTGCGGGTGAGACCTTCCGTTGACACGAATCATGGGCCGTTGTCTTCACGACAGCGGCCCTTTTTTGACGGTTTGTCAGAATCAACGTCGTACTCACCAGCTAACTTCCGCGCACTTGAGCAACGATTGAACAGGCGTCCTTTGCCGCAGCTGTGATCTCTTCCCAGCGATCTCCGTCGATGACGTCCTTCTTTGCAAGCCAGGATCCGCCAACGGCCAGGACATCCGGGTCGGCAAGATAGCTGCTGAGGTTTACGGTCGTGACTCCGCCGAGCGGGATGTACTGCAAGCCCAGATGAGCGTACGGCGCCCTGATGCTGCCCAGCATGTTCAATCCGCCGCTGGGTTCAGCCGGAAAGAACTTGAGCTCTCGACAGCCGCATTGAACAGCGACATCAATGTCCGTGGGAGTCATGATCCCCGGAGCGAACGGCAGCCCGTTCTCGATGGCTCGCCGAATAACGACAGGGTTCGTCCCGGGGGCAACGCCAAAAGCTGCGCCGGCTGCAAGAACCTGATCCACCTGTTCGGGAAAAATGATCGTGCCGGCTCCTGCGATCATCTCGGGCACTTCGCTGGTCACCGCTCTCAAACAATCCAGAGCAGCGTTGGTTCTTAGCGTCAGTTCCATCGCATCGATACCGCCAGCCAGCAGGGCGCGAGCCACTTTGACGGCTCGTCGTGGATCATCAACGACAAGTACGGCGATGATACTGGTCCTGCGGATTCGCAGAAGAACGTCATCGGAGAAAAGAGACTTCATGAAACTGTCAGACTTTCAAGCGGGTGACTTAGTGGAAAGCGGTGACTCATTCACGTCACGAGATCGTGATTGACTTTACCCGCCGCGTCGGTCAGTCGGAAGTCGCGGCCAGCGTACTGGTTGGTCAGTTTCTCGTGATCGATTCCCATCTGATGAAGAATCGTCGCATGCAGGTCGTGAATGTGGACTCGATTGTGCACCGCACGAAAGCCAAAGTCGTCGGTTTCGCCGTACGTCATTCCGCCCTTGATTCCTCCGCCCGCCATCCAGACGCTGGGCGTTGGCTGATCGCAGGAGCAAAAAACATTGCAAAAACCGGGGGTGACTTGATTTTGGGGTTTTGCTTACACTTCGGCAAATGTTGCCGCTGGGCGTGGGTTGGAACCCATTGCCAGGATCAGCGGATGGGCCTGAATCGTCAGTCTTTCTTTGTGGACGGAGTAGCAGGGATGCGTCAAAGAACCTTTCGCCAGCACGACTGCGCTGTGAACAATCGTGGTTTGGTACGGTGGGAAGGTGCTCTTCGAGCACATTTATTGGGAAATCAACTGAAACCAGCCATCGCTGTTCTCGCGTGTTTGGTCTGCGGCCTTGGGAATCTGCCCATGGCAAATGCACAGGCTCAAAAAGGGCCGTCTGCAGAACAGTTACTGAAGGGCTACGCTCCGCTGCAGAAGGGTGTCGAATACGACACGCCGGAAGCTGCCGAGCTGTCCAAATGTCAGGTATCGCTGGAAAAAGGTAGCTACGTCGTCACTGGACCCGCGAACGAGATCCTTCGCCGCTTTACCGACTCCAACGGCGATGGCGCTCCGGACATGTTTCGCTATTACCACCTCGGACTTGAGGTGTATCGAGACATCGACACAAACGGCGACCAGAAGGCCAAGAAAAATACTCGCCCCGATCAGTTTCGCTGGATGAACTGGGGCGGAACTCGCTGGGGCATCGATGAGAACGAAGACGG
>JANMEV010000347.1:0-1699 GCA_031377305.1 Planctomycetota bacterium
GGCACGGCTACGAATGTTACCGACTACGTCCGTTCGGGGACTCAGATCGTGATTCCCGCCGGCAGCACGACAGGATCGGTTACGCTGACAGCCGTTCAGGACACAATTGATGAGACCAACGAGACGATCGTGGTCGACATCAGCGGTGTGACCAACGGCACCGAAGCCGGTACACAGCAGGAGTCGGCCACCTTCACCGAAGACGATGCCGCACCGACGGTCACACTGTCCATCGCTCCTTCGAGCATTGCTGAAGCCGCAGGGACTGCCACCGTCACGGCCACTTTGTCCGCGCCTTCCGGTCAGCCCGTCACCGTGGATCTGGCCTACAGCGGCACGGCTACGAATGTTACCGACTACGTCCGTTCGGGGACTCAGATCGTGATTCCCGCCGGCAGCACGACAGGATCGGTGACGCTGACAGCCGTTCAGGACACAATTGATGAGACCAACGAGACAATCGTGGTTGACATCAGCGGTGTGACCAACGGCACCGAATCCGGTACACAGCAGGATTCGGTCACCATCACCGATGATGATGCGACTCCGGGATTCGTGGGATTGGAGGATGACCCGCAAAACCCCGGTCAGAAAATGCTCGTCGCGAATGGGACGAATGCCGATGACAAGATCTACTTTCAGTTAAAGCACGGTGGCCGAAAAATTGTGGTGAAGGTGAATGGAAGAATTGTCGGAGTCTTTGACAGCAATCAGGTAAGCCGCGTCGTGTCCTACGGATTCGGCGGCGATGATTTGATCCATGTGGATCACCAGATTGGCAAGCCGGCGGAACTGCACGGTGACGCCGGTAATGACAGGTTACATGGTGGCGACGGCAACGACGAATTATTCGGAGGCGACGGAAACGACTGCCTCTCCGGTGGATCAGGAGACGATTGGCTGTACGGTGAAGCGGGCCACGACCAACTTGATGGCGACGCAGGGAACGACATACTGCTCGGCGGTACAGGAGATGATCGGCTGCGCGGCGGAACCGGCCGAGACATTTTGATCGGGGGACTTGGTGCTGATACGCTGCGGGGTAAGAGTGGCGACGACATCATGATTGGCGGCACAACCATGCATGACGCCAATAAAACAGGCCTGACCGCGATCCGGGCGGAATGGACTTCCGGAAACGACTATGGCACTCGGGTCAATAACATCCGCAGCGGGCTGGGGCAAAGCAATGGATTCAGCCTGACAGCTGGCGTGACCGTCTTCGACGACGGCGTCGTTGACGAATTGTTTGGCGGCGCAGGTTTGGATTGGTTCTTCAATTCCGGTGCCGCAAACGATCGCATCAGGCACCAGCATGCTGGTGAACGAGTGAACTAAAGAATTTCTAAAATCGTCCGCTCGAAGCGTTTGCGAGAGTCCTGCGACCTTGCAAACGCTTCTTTTTTTTGCTGCTTCTGCCGGACGCGATTGGCCACAACTGCGATACGATCCGCTTTTGCTCGGACAACGGCGGAGAAGATGCAACCTTGACCGGCAAGGCGCTAGCCAACGGTGGTGCGCTTCAGTTTGAACCTGCGGCTGGCGACCGAAAAACTTTGAAAGTGACAGAAGCCTGGGTGGAGGATCGTCTGAAGGATGCGAAGTGGATCGTGGAATGTCGCAAGCGTCTGAACGATCTCGGCTGGTTCATGAAGTGCATCAAGGAACCGCTGGCTCGCATGGCGAATAGGGAAGACGA
>JANMEV010000388.1:0-15597 GCA_031377305.1 Planctomycetota bacterium
GATCCTGTCGGATCGCTCGAACTGGAGACGGAAGACTTTGAGCCACTCACACGTCTGGTGCAGCAGGTTGCCGCGACTCATGCCAACGGAAGACTGGTCAGTCTTCTGGAAGGCGGTTACAACGTCACTCGATTGGCGGAGTGCGTGGAATTGCATTTGAGGACGCTGGTTCGATTATAACGCGGTTGGTTTTAGTAAGCTCGCCTCAGTCGCCGACCTTCTCCATCGCTCGCTGAGTTTGCTTCAGCAGTTGAGACAGGTGGTTGGGGATTTGGTAACCTTCAGCAAGCTTCATCTGCTCTTCGTCGACAATTCGGCAGACGTCCTCGAGATCAATCGCTCGACAATGGCGAGCGACATTAATCAGTGTTGGAAAGCCCTGAGGCGACTGTCGCAACTGGTCCGGAAGCAGCGACGCAAGCGCTACTGGAAACAGCTTGAAGAATTCGGCATTCGCTTCCTGCAACGTCGACTGTAGCGAATGATGAAAGAAGATTGCACACAGGACATCATCGGGAAAGTGCCATTGCGCCGCGAAATAGGCGCCGACGGAAGAATGATCCCAGCCAAATGTCTCTCGTTCCCAGTCCGCAAGTTCTCGCCCCTGGCCGGGCGGCGAATCCAGAAACTGCAGGTACTGCTTGTCATAGGTATTCGTTAGCGACGGCAGGATGTAGTCCTGCAGAAGTCCTCCGAGAAACGCCAGCCCGGGATCAAGGCTCATTCGTGATGCGATCTCGCGGGCAAACAAGGCCTTTTGAAGAGACTCGTTCCAAAAATTTCGCTGGTTGATCAGCTTGGTTTTCAAAGCGCGACTCGCCGCCTTCATACCGACCGCCAGCAGGTGCAGCTTTGCCGAGTTGACGCCGATATGCAGAATGGCATCGCGCACGCTGCGAATCGGTGTGCGCATGGCATAGACGGCCGAATTCACATGCTTCAGCAACTCAACAGTCAGTGCGGAGTCTTTCTCCACAGACTTTGAGAGTTCGTTCACGTCAAAGTTGGGGTTCGCTGCTTTCTGGACGAATTCCGTGACCGCGTGCGGCAGCGCAGGCAATTCAATGGACGTCGGAAGCAATTCTGCTTTTACCGAAGCCACCGAATTGGCGCCCAGTGTCTTCCAGTTGAAAGATGCAGTTGAAGCCGCAGGCACGAGAGTCTGTCGATTGATAAAGACAATTATTGCGCAGCGTCAGCGCAGGGAAGGTGACTCGGTGCTTATCGTGACTCATCACTGGAACTTGCCCGGCTCACCCATTGAAGCGAGAACCGGTGGCTAAAGCAATCAGACCGGGAGGAAGATTTGGGTTCTGACGATCAGGGGATGTTTGATGCATCACCGATAGTCGCTGCGAGCAGGCAACTCTGTTGCGGCTGCAGTCGTCGGCAGCCTCCCGCCGAAAGACTGAGTTGAGAACCAGTTTCCGACTGCCAAAGGAGAATTCATGGGAACGACGACAATGAAGGACATGCGAAGAATCTTTGCTGAGTGGCCGGCCAGTATTCCGCGAGTCGGTTTAATCGTGACAACATTCGGGGAAACCCTTCCTTTTGTCAGCTACATGATTTCGGGCGAACTTTTGCTGGTCGAACGAAAGACTCCCGATGCTCAGGGCGCTCGTCGAGTGATCATCAACTTCGAGGCGATTGTCGCGGTCAAGATTCTTGATGCGATTGAGATGGGCAGGTTTACTTCGATGGGATTCCAGGGCGTGGCCTGACCTTAACTCGCCATTTTTTTGAAGTTGCGCGTTTGCGACTATCCCAACCCGAACCGTCAGTGAGGGATTGCGATTTCGCGTTCGGACAGTTCATCCCCCAAAAATCCCTCGCTCACGCTTCGGGTTGTGATGGAGCCCCGTGTTTTCGGATGTTTCGATCCGTTCGTGTTGCCAAATGCTTAACTTCAAAACGCGCCATCGCTGCCGGTGGAGTCTTCAAGAACGTCGGTCCGTCTGCTTCGATGCGCACTCGTCAGTGATAGACAGCACCGTTGGGGGCGACGGTAGAAAACAGAACAGTGAAGTTCAGTGCGAACTTCATCAAACGGTTCACCGTCAGTCTGATTGTTGTACTTTACGTTTTCGACGATCAGCCAGAAACGCAGTGTCGCTCCGGACTGCATTGCCAACGCTTCAAGAAAGTCTATAACTGCCTTCGTGTTTCGAACTTTCATGAACGAACTAACGGCAGGTTTCGTATGCAGCTCAGTTTTGTGTCTGTTTTTGCGTTGATTCTGACAACCGTTTCCTGCATTGCGGATGACTTTGCCCAGTTCCGGGGACCTGCCGGAACTGGCGTCGCTCCTTCTCAACCGATCGCCACAAACTGGTCAGCCGACAAAAACGTGGCATGGAAGGTCAGAAATCCGGGAGCGGGATGGTCGCAGCCCATCGTCTGGGGAGACCGACTCTATCTGTCCGCTGCAGTGGGGGAAAAGGACCTGCGGCCGTCCAATTTTGCCGACGGAGTGAAATCGCCTCAGAGCATGGGCGTTTCAATGTTCGCCAAGGTTCCCGACTTCCCGCTCGAATGGAAGGTGTTCTGCCTGAGCGTTGTTGATGGCAGCACGATCTGGGAAAAGACCGTCACGACGGGAAAGCCAAAATTTCCAATTCATCCTTCAAACTCGTGGGCTACTGAAACACCGGTCGCGGACACGGACGGAGTCTACGTTTACTTCGGTGCGTCCGGAGTCGTGGCAGCTTTGGGACACGATGGCGAAGTCCGCTGGGCCGACGACATCGGGGCCTTCAAAACATCCAATAGTTTTGGGACTGGCAGTTCGCTCGCGATTCATGACGGGCGGATCTTTGCTCAGAACTTTAACGAGGAGAATGCTGCGCTCGTTTGCTTCAACACGATCACCGGCGAGAAAGTCTGGACCGCGAATCGTCAGGATAAAGGAACCTCGTGGAGTACACCGCTTATCTGGAAGAACGTAGAACGAACGGAGCTGATAGTTTCCGGTGGAGAACAGGTTGATAGCTTCAACCTCGAGTCCGGCGAGTTGTTTTGGACGTTGAAAAACGTCAAAGCCTCGACAGCCTGCACTCCCGGCGCTGACAACGAACGGCTTTACTTCGGAGGCAGCGATCCTTTTTCCAAGGGGCCACTGTTTGCTGTTCGGCCAGGTGGCTCGGGCGATTTGTCACCCGAGAAGAAGAATGCTCAATTTGCGTCCTGTCAGTGGTTGCAGGAACGTCAGGGCCCCGGAATGGCGTCTCCCGTTTCATCGGGTAAGTTCGTCTACACGACGGACAACAACATTCTGAAATGCTTCAATGCTGAAACCGGCGAACGACTTTATCAGACCCGATTGCCGGGGCTTGAGATGGTGGCCGCAAGCCCGATCCTGATCGGCGACAAGGTTCTTTTGGTCGATGAGAATGGCAAAGCGTGCATCGTCGCGGCGAGTGCACAGTTTGAAGTGATTGGACGTGGGGAGCTTCCGGATACGTTCTGGGCAACTCCAGCGGTTTCCAAGGGAGCAATTTTCCTGCGCGGCGTTGAGAGCCTCTATTGCATACGGCAGGCCACTGAATGAGCTCGTCGGACAGCTGTCGCGACATATCGTCGGACTAATTTCCGGATTGCGTTCCGTCAACACACTTTGCCTCAGTTCGCGTAAGGCAAGTCCGCTAGGGTTCCCAAACGAGCCGAATTGACCTGTTCATATCGGGGCTCTATTTTGGCGTTTGGAGTAGCAAATTCCTTTTCCATCCGGAAGCCATTAGCCTGCGGTGCTTTGACTTATCGTGTATCAAGTGGCGAAGTAAAATCGGAGTGACTCAATTTGATCAGAACGAGAAAACTCGCATCGCCAACAGCGATCCCGCTGTTGATGGTGAACTCGACTTCAGCGTGTTGCAGGATGCGATCTTCCGGCATCGATCGGACGCTACCGTTTGATTCGAATCCCTGGACGAGGCAGACTCAGAATCGAGACCATCGAACGCGATATGATCATGCCTGTCGCCTGGTTGCGATAATTGCCGAGGTCTTCACGATGCTCACAAGCAGGGGCTGATTCATCGCGATGTGAAGCCTGGAAACATTCTGATCGGCATCGACGGGAAACCCTATCTCGACGACTTCGGGTTCGCACTGCGCGAGGATCAGCATGGCACTGGACCGCTTCGAGCAGGTGCGCCCGCCTACAACCGGCGAGCTCCTGCACTATTTTGCGATGCATCCGTTTTTGAACAGCGGTTTCGCCGCCGGTTCTGCTGCGACGATGATGAACTACTTTGCAGAAGCGATGCGACTGCGATCGTCATCAGAACTTCGAGGAACCACAGACTGGGGCGACTAGTCGGCGATTAATCTCTATTGTTACTCGAACAGCAGCCGATGGCAGCAGATTCCCCAACGATGGAACTTCTGTGTTCATGATCGACCGGCCGGTTCGGTGCATGTCTCGCCGGAAGGCCAGGTCATGTACCGTGACCAGGCACCGGTTGTCGTGCATGGCAACGCACGCTCGCTGGTCAAGTTGGCCCTTCTTCGCTGAATGGCTTCGCTGTCGGCCTAAAGACAAGTTTGACACGGCGACAAACTGAGTCAGTATGTTCCGGCGAAGGAAACAATCCTTGGCTGTGACACTTCAAACGCAGGCGATGTCTTTCCGGTCGGCGGTCGTGGAATTCGATACGCTGACGCAACTATTCGCCAGTCGCCCGACTCGGCACTGCGACAACACGGAATCCCTTCACGATTGTTGCGAAGTTGTCACCTGGAAAGCTGCGGCTGTCATTCAGGTAGCGTTGCGACGATCGAAGTCTGAAAGGGGCCGAACTGCAGGCTCCACCGCGGACGACGGCTGGCTGAGTTGGATCCAGTGATCCAACGGGGTCACTGATGTCGTCGGCTGTGAAGAGCCGTCCGGAGTCCAGGCAGATCTCATTCAGGTTCCCGTGCATGTCAAAAAGACCAAACGCGTTCGGAGGAAACCTGGCCACAGCATGCAGCGGACCGGGTCGACCTTCTATGCGGCCGGACACCCGTTGTTCGTCAATCAGATCGCCAAACGAATAGCGCGTCGTTGATCCAGCTCGGCAGGCGTATTCCCATTCGGCTTCCGTGGGAAGTCGGTAGGTCATCGATTCAGACTCAGTCAACCACTCGCAAAATCGACGGGCGTCTTCCCAACTGACACCGCGGACCGGCAGGTTGTCGTCTTTCTTGTCGCGATTGTCATCCATGCGATGCCAAACCATTGCCTCTTTACGAGCCTGTTCCTGCACCGTGAAGGCGCCTTTGTCATCCGACTCCGCCTGAGTCACATAGCTGGTTGCCTCGACGAATTGTCGGAACTGACCGACCGTCACTTCCGTCGTGCCCATGTAAAAGGGCTTAGTCAGCTTCACCCGATGCTGCGGCTTCTCTTCGGGCGATGCATCGACGTCGTTTTCAGGAGCCCCCATCAGGAACTCACCCGGAGGAATCAATCGAAGTTTCATGCCTGCCTTGCTGGACATCTCCACAGGCAGCGAAAACTGCTGCGCGGCCTGTTCCTGATTCCTCGCGGCGACCAGATGAGGATCTGCGGTATCATGCAACTCCCATTCGACGTTAAACATAACACCGTGATGGTTGTAACCGGAACTGTCGCGCAGTTCCTTTCCGGATCCTTCATCGCAGTGATAGAGGGCAAGAGTATCAGCATCGCAGTCAAACCGAGCAGCCGGAACGAAGGCGTGCTGATAGCGAGCTACTGAGGACATGCGGACTTCGTCAATGTGACCCAGAAAGTGATAGGATAGTTGAGCGTAGTCAGGATGGTCCGGATCCGGATGCGCACCCATCCATGTGCCTCCAAACGCGTACCGCACGTTTGCAACTTCTGCGCGGCGAGGTAGTCGGTGAGTCTCTTTTCCGTCAATGTAAAGCCGAACCTCCTGAACTTCCACAACGATTGCCACGTGGACCCATTCGTTTGACGTCTTCACGGGATCCCCGTGAGCGAACGGCGAGTAGCTTTCGATCGGGTAGAAGCCTCTCGCCCCCTTCCCGATCTGCAGCGTTAACTCGCCGGAAATGGCCACGGGAACTTCATCAACGTTTCGATAGTGCGGCAGGATCCAGGCTTCAAGCGTGTATGGCTCAGGTCCATTTCGCGACAGCGTCGGAATGGAAACGTAACTCCTTGCGCCATCGAACTTGAGAGACAGGTTCTCCGATGGAGCAGGTAAGTCGTCCGCAATGTCTCGCAATTCCAGGTTGCGAACTTCGACACGTGATTCGCCGTCTCGAGCGTCCAGTTCCAGATCAACTCGCGTGAACTCGCCGTCTACAATTGGCACATCTGCCCCGCGCGATCCATTGATAATCGCTGTCAACGTCGATGCCGTCTTGATGATTTCCAATCGCGTCCATTCATTTGCTTTGACGTCGACGTTTCCGGCTTGCTGCAGGATCTTCCATTCGCCCAGTTGGGCAATCATTCCGGTTCGCTCAGGGCCAAAGTCCACGTGATAGCCTCGTAGAAATTCACGCGACGCATTCTCCATTATGATATCAAATCCCGAATTCCCTGAACCAAGCACTCGCATTTCACATCGAACGTGAAACTGGTTCGGGACCTTGGGACACAGCTCAAGTTTGCCCATTTGGCCCGACACGACACCGACCAATGCCCCGTTCTCGATGCTCCAATCGGCATTGCCTTGCTTCTTTCCAGTATCAGCCGGTGAAGTCCCGGAAATCAGTGACGTCCATGCGGACGTGATTGCAAGGTCGTGCTGTTCTTTCGATGTCTCCGTACTCTCCATGGGCGCGCTGTCAGACACAGCGGCGGCGTTTCCTTTACCGGTCGCGGAAGGAGTATCGGACATTGCGGCTGCCAGCGGACGAGATGTCACTGTCGCCGTGACGGGGCCGCCGAGTCGCCGCAGTTGAAAACGCGATGTCGTCAGTTCGAGACCGTCCGATGCAGTGACGACAAGCTCATAATCACCATTCGGAAGAAGATTGGGCCCCGGCATCAATGTGTACGATGCCTTCGTCGTCTAGTTCTCAACGACCAATCCGCCGGCAGCATTGATCCTCGCCGAGATCGCCGGATCGTCGGTCGTCAGAACAAACTCGCCCCTGCTTGTGCGAATGATGAACACTGCAGCGAGAATGGCGATTGGCAGAAAAACCATCGCCGCCCATTGGAGAAGTTTCGCAGTTCGAAGCGAGTCGTCCGGCGAATTTGACCACTCGGCAATTGGTGACAGCAACGGGCGGTTGCCGGACAACTGATTTGTCCGAACAGACTCGAAATGCTGACCCAAAACGTCAGCAACTTCGCCGGCTGACTGAAACCGCTCGTCGGGATTCTTGGCCATCAGCCTGTCGATGATCGCCGACAACCAGTCTGGGGTTTTCCCGTTCCGCTCATAAAGCGAAACCGGGGCGAAGTCCGAAACTTGTCGCAGGATCGCGATCGCAGAGTCCGCATGAAACGGAGCTCGTCCAGCACACATCGCGTACATCACGCTGCCAAGACTGAACAGGTCGGAACGAGCATCAATCGGCTTGCCCTCAGCCTGTTCAGGCGACATGTATTGAGGCGTCCCGGCGATCACACCGGAATTCGTCAAAGATGCTTCCGAAGTGACTCGCGCCAGACCGAAGTCGGTGATCTTCACTCGGGAGGTACTTGCTTGATTCGATTCACCGTTTGACGCTGATGCTTCCTCTGTCGACTCAAGAAGAATGTTACCGGGCTTGATGTCGCGATGAATCAAGCCCCGTTTATGAGCCGCCTCAAGACCACGTGCAATTTGGATGGCGATTCGCACAACCTCAAGCGGTGACATGGCGCCGGTTCGCCGAATTCGTTCCGCGAGTGATTCTCCCTGAATCAATTCCATTTCCAGCAGGGGTACGTTGTCGACTTCACGGACCGAGTGAATCGTGACGACGTTGTCATGCCGAACTGCTGCCGCCGCCCGAGCTTCTCGCAGAAATCGTTGACGAGCCGCTTCGTTGCCAGCCAGCTCAGGAACAAGCAGCTTGATCGCTACGTCTCGATCGAGTTTTCTGTCACGCGCTCGAACGACAACACCCATCCCGCCTTTGCCTACGATTCCCAGCACTTCATGGTCACTCAGCAGTTCAGGTGAGATCGGCAGTTCTCGCAGTGAGACAAATCTGCGTTTGGCGGGTGTAGGTACTGCACCAGCGGTTGCTGCGATTAGACTTTCTGGGGCAGCACTGTCCTGAACGAACGGTTGAGTTGCTTCCAGGTTCGAGTCGGCCGTTTGTGGAAGTTCAGCGATGCGCGACTCGATTTCGCTCGCCCATTGAGGAAATCTCGCAGCATACTCGCCCACCGTCGGCCGCTCGCCTGCCTTTCGACGACATTCAATTTCGCTTTGAATAAGCTCAATAGCAATGACGCGACGCAGCGATTCCGGCGACTCAGCGATTGCGTCTTCCAATTGAGGCCGCTCACCACGCGTCCACACCGCCACAAACTCATCGCACACACTGTCAACGCGTTCAAGGTCCGTCAGCGAGAGTTTTTCAAGTTCATCGTTGATCAACGGTTTGGTTCTCTTTCAACTGAGCCCAGGTCGTACAAGCATTTTCAGTCACACAAATACTCGGGATTTTCAGGGGATTGACCTCCGAATACTCGCCACAGCTTCTTAATGATCTTTGGGGAATAGACTGCGACAAACATACGGGAACTTTGCGACATTGAACTCAAAATATACTTCTGAGTTGAAAACAGCAGGAATCAAAATCGATCAGAAAGATGCAGTCCGGTCATGGCGACGGACAACTCACAGCCCACAAAAAAGACATAAGTCAAAACCGAAGTTGCGCGTTTTGCCGCAGCGTTTGATCGAGCGTGGAAAAACAGTGGGAATCATCATAACCCGAAGCGTTAGCGAGGGACTTTTGCAAACACTGCCGACACGCAAAAACGCAATCCCTCGCTGACGCGTCGGGTTAGGATAGGCACAAATGCACAACTTCAAAAGCTGCCCGTCACCTCGTTGCGTTGTCTGCGTTCTTTCGAGTTCCGTCTACTCATCCTCCGATAATAGCTTTTCCCAGCGGCCGCGGATGATGAGAAGTTTTCTCTCAACCGTTCGGCGACTCAGGCTGAGTGAATCTGCAATCTCGACCGGGTCGTAATTCTTCAGCTTCAACTGAGCAATGTGCATCAATGTCTCATCCCCCAGAGCCTCCAGCATGGAACCGCAATGGTCAGCGAACTCCGCTGCGAACTCTGGAGTAGGCTCGCGGTCTGGCAGCGACGCAATGCCCATGGAATTCTCATCGGGTGAAATGAAGCAGGATTCTCCAACAGTTCGTCGAATGTCTCGCTTGTCGCGCGTCTCATGCCGCAGACGTGTTTTTACTTTTCGTTCGGTAATCGTCACAAGAAGTCGCCAAAGACTGTCTCGATCGCCCAAGTCCGTCTGCCGACGATCAGTGATTACGCGGCAAAGACTATGGAACGCACTGATTGCCGCATCTTCTTCGTCATAGGTTCGACGAAGCGTGGCAGACAACTTTTCTCCTGCAAGTCGCATTAGCTTTTGGCAGAAATGATCCCACAACGGCTTAGCAGCCTCGGATTGACCACCTTCCAGCTGTCGGATCCAAAGGGAAACAGGTTTATCATTTTTTCTGAACCTGCAGACATATTTGACACCCAATTACGGCGAAGCAAAAACCACTGACGGAAACTTTCCCCGCCGTCGAAAAGTAGTCGATCAGCAGCCCATCGTCGAGCAGTGGTCACAACAGCTCCTGCACGACTGGGACAATCGTTTTACAATGGAAATTCCCCTACTGCACCTCTCCGAAACACATCAACCCGTTGTCAGCATAATGAATGACCGTTTTGAAGGAAAAGCGACTTTGGCCAGCGTATTCGGAATTTCTGGGGTCCTCAGAGACAGCCGTTTTGCGACCATCGGCGTATTTGTTTGAAGATTTCTGTCGCAAACGAAACCAACTCAGACATTACCACCGCAGGAGCCTTTGTCGCTAAACAAATATCTGAGCCTGCCTGATGAACCGCATCCACAATATTGACCCAAGCGACCTCATCGCCAAGTGCCTAAAGTTGGAGGAGATGGCTGTTCTTCAACGGCCGGAGATCCAATCCGCATTGATGTTCCTGGCTGGAAATCGCGATCGTGAAATAAGCGTTAAACAGATCGCCGAAAGACAAAGAGTTTCCCGGCGAACGCTCGACTTCGAGTCATCGCTGCATGTCGACGCTCGCAACAGGCCAGCCGGGAAACAGCGACCATGAAAACAGCGAGCCGGGAGCCAGCGAGCCAGCGAGCCGGGAGCCGTCAGGCCCCGGAAAAAAAGTCGGACAGTCGTAATTCGTTCGGGTGCTGACGCAGCCCGGCTCGCCAATCCCACTCATCTCCCAAACTCCACCGTCTTCAACGGTCCAAACAACATGCGGATTCGGTTGGCGGCGAATGTAGTGCAGAACCGTTTCCACCGCTCTTCCATCAGGCAATTTCCGACAGGAGCCACTTGTCGTCCACCATGTTCCGCTGGCCTGTTTGCCCCAGCGAGAATTGAGTTTTCGAGTACACCACGCTTTGAGATCCCCGAGAATGTCTTCCGGATTGGGATCACCGGGAACGCCAACGATCGCATGAAGATGAGTGTGCATTATGGCGACCGCGGTCAGTTTCCAGCCGCGGAACTGAATCGTTTCGCGGAGTTGATCCAGCACTGCAGCGGCCTGATCTGAAGACAGAACTTCTCATTAAAGTTATGTTAGGGCCTTGGCGAGCCGTCAGGCCCCGGACACCCCGGACCCGAATGATCCACCCCGAACACCTACGCTTCTTACAATCTATTCCGTCCGGGTGCTAACGCAGCCCGGTTCGCCGAAACGAAGATTCTTGCGCTTGCCGTCAGCTTTTTGCTGCACACGCTTATTCCCGGCACTTCCCACGCCGGGATCATCATCAACAACCTCGGACAGTCGGTGGCGGGCAATTCGGCAGTCAACGGGCCGCTTGGTGCCGCTGAGACCTGGACAGCCATTCGGTTTACGACGGGAGCTGGAAACTGGCAGTTCAATAGCCTGATCGCTCGGTTCGCCGATCAAAGCAGCGGTGGTGCTGGCCTGACTCCGGACATGCTGAAAATTGAAATTCAAAACGATATAGCGGGGAATCCAGGCGGAACGCTGTTGGGGACTTTGACTTCAACGGCCGACATCACGGCGGAAGCCAACTACGGATTTTCGCCAACCTTGTTCCGCAAATTCATCAATGGAGGTTCGGAGATTTGGCGGAGTCTCCATCGGTAGCGGGGCAGTAGATTTGCGGCGTCATTCACAATGTTCTAATGTTGGATACACGCACCACTCCGCCACCGTCAATCCCGACCACGGCTGCAACTCAATCAACTCACGAGAAACCGAAGTTGCCTTAACTGCTCCGGTCCGACACGCTGATGTCGCATCAATCTGATCGCCAGCATCGTTCGAATTTCATCCCATCGCGCGCTCGAAATGAGGACATCAACCACGTGAACTTAGCCGCACGAACGTCGCTCGGTCGATGTGACCGGACCAGCGAACGGCTGGGCGGAAAGTCGCGTCGGTCAGTCTTACGCTGGTCTGCTCGACCCAGTTTTTCATGTGGTGAATGTGGTGGGAAAGGGCGGGGGCAACCGTTGCATACTCGCGATTCGACAATGGCACTTGGCAAGTACGGCTCTGCAACGTACGATAAAGGAGGGTTACATTAAAGTTTCCCGAGAGACTGCATGCGTCGCTTTTTGTCGATAATCCTGATTGTGATGATTCTGACCTCTCAGGGTCTGGTTGCTGTCCATGCGCATTTTGGAATGGAATTGAGTCACACCGCATCGCATTCCGGACGTCCGCACTTCCATGTGCACGGCTCGCATTCTCATGGATCCCACGAAGATACGAGCGATCACCATCATCATGACGACGCACCGATTTTGCCCGCAGTATCGGGCGTTCAATTTCCGTCGCATGACTCCGCCGCCGTCTATTGTGCGGATTCTGTCGTATCGCTGATCCAACGTTCCACTACTGCTGAGACATTGGACTTCGTGTTACAGAAACTGGCCTTCAATGCCATTGGATTCGTTCAACTCAAAGCTTTCTCGGCTCTTGCAGGTTGGCCTGATGCGCCTCGTCAATGGAGCAATGCGCGCACTCCGCTGTACTTGCGCGATCTCTCGATCCGCTGTTAGGTGTTGAGACACGGCCCGATTTGCCGTGAAAGTGTCGCCGCAAACGATGCCAATTCAGGCACGGTTTTAATGGCGATCAAACTCTCGTCTTCCATCCGAGCGCGTTTCCGGTTGATAGTCAACGGTCCGCGTAACCGCCGTGAGCTATCTGCTCGCTTTCTGCTTGGCCTCAAGGTGTAAACATGCGCGTTGTAAGAATTCTCTCCGTTGTTTGCGTCGTGACTCTGTTGGGGTGCGGTGCGTATCTGACTCGGGGCTCCTGGTCAAAACTGCTGAAGCCGAGGAACGTTACGCAGGAGCAGAAGGAGCAGACAGCTCCCCCAATTCAGGAAGCGAAAATGCTCAAGATGACCGAGCAGGCCCGCAAGAACCTCGGGCTGGTTTCGAAGCCCGCTAAGCCGCAGGCATATTGGCGAACAATCGAAGTGCCGGGCGAGATCGTGGATCGGCCAGGTTACTCTGACCGAGGCGTCACCTCACCTGCAGTCGGAGTCGTAACCGAGGTTCATGCGTTTCCTGGCGACACTGTGAAACCGGGGGATCGGCTCTTTACTCTGCGGCTCTTCAGTGAGTACCTGCAGAATACTCAGTCAGAACTGTTCAAGTCGACTCGGGAAATTCAGCTTATTACTGAGCAACACGCGAGGCTTGAAGGTCTCGTGAAATCTGGTGGAGTACCTGAATCCCGGCTTATAGAACTCGACAATCAACTGCGACGACAGAATGCATTGATTCAATCGTATCAACAGGATCTGCTGACACGAGGGCTGAATCCCGAACAGATCAAGAGTATTGCCGACGGAATATTTGTCTCAACCATCGAAGTTGTCGCACCACCTGTGGTTGACCAGGCGGCGAAGTCGTCCGAGATTAAGCCGGTTGCGTTTGAAGTTACTGGAAGTGGTGTCGATGGATTGGCCTATGAAGTGCAGGAGTTGAACGTCGAATTGGGTCAGCAAGTCCAGGCCGGTCAATTGCTGTCGACATTGGCAAATCATCAAGCCTTATTCATTGAGGGTCACGCGTTTAAGCGAGAAGCCTCGTACCTGGCTAAAGCTGCCGAACACAAGTGGCCGATTCGCTGCAGCTTTGCTGAGGATGATCAGATCGACTGGCCTTCATTTGACCAGACGCTGGAGATCCGGCACCTCGCAAATGCGATCAACTCCGAAACGCGAACATTCAACTTCTTCATTCCGCTCCTGAATCAATCGCGAGCCTACGACAAAGACAATCAGACGTTTATTGTCTGGCGTTTTCGCCCGGGGCAGCGTGTTCGACTACAGGTGCCCGTCGAAGAATTGAAGAATGTGCTTGTGCTGCCATCTGCGGCCATCGTGCGCGAAGGGCCGGAAGCTTATGTCTTTCAGCAGAACGGTGATCTCTTCAATCGACTGCCAGTCCACGTGCTTCACGAAGACCGACTTCAGACAGTGCTGGCCAATGATGGCAGCGTGAAAGTGGGACTGTATCTGGCTCAAAGCGCCGCGGCGTCATTGAATCGAGTACTGAAGGCGCAGGCGGCCAGTGGTATTCGTGCGGACGTTCATGTGCACGCTGATGGAACTGTGCATGCGGCGCATTGAGGATTGCTGATTGGAGATTGCCGATTGGAGATCGGAGAGAGCAAAGATGAGATGGAGATTGAACGATGGATAACGTTGAATTGAAGAGTCGGACGAAGCAATTTGCGTTGCGGGTGATGAAACTGGCGGTGGCGTTACCTTTGGACGCTGTTGGGAAAACCATTGGGACGCAGCTCGTTCGAAGTGCGACATCCGTGGGAGCGAATTATCGAGCGGCCTGTCGAGGTCGATCGAAGGCGGAATTCATAGCGAAGTTGCAAATTGTCATCGAAGAAGCAGATGAATGCTGCTACTGGCTGGAGCTGATCATTGAAGGAGCCCTCTTGCCCGAAACTAAAGTGAACCTGCTCCTCGACGAAGCCAATCAGCTTACCGCCATTATGGTCGCCTCCCGTAAATCCGCCCAAAGCCGTCCCTAACTGTTCTCCAATCGCCAATCTGCAATCGGCAATCTTCAATGCTTAACTCCGTCATCCGTTTTGCTCTTCGATATCGCATGCTGGTTCTGGTCATCAGCATGGCACTGATGGTGTATGGGTCGTATCTGGCCACTCAGATGCCGATCGATGTATTTCCGGATCTCGACCGGCCGCGAGTGATCATTATCACAGAATGTCCGGGACTTGCGACGGAAGAAGTCGAGACCCTCGTGACACAGCCCATTGAAATCGCCCTGCTGGGAGCCAGTGGAGTTCAGGCGGTCCGCAGTCAATCGACGGCCGGCCTGAATGTGATCTATATCGAGTTCGACTGGAACACAGATATCCGGGCCGCTCGGCAAACGGTTCAGGAGCGGCTCACAACGCTGGGGAGCGTTCTTCCTGAAGGCATTCTGCCGCAGATGACGCCGCCTGCGTCGATCATGGGGCAAATCGTGGTTGCAGGACTGTATCGGCAACAAGGACCGACCGGCGGAACGTTGTTCCCGATCGAACAAGCGGACCTCATGGCCGAGTTGCTTGTCGCGGACTCCATGGACAAAGACGGCGTCGCGCAGTCGCCTCAGGTTTTGGTCTGGAAGCCGACTGATCGTCATCAGGTCAGCTCATGGAAATCAATCGACGTCGACAAGGTTGAATGGCATGCAACAGAGCGATCGAGCGACGTGCATAGCACTGAACGAGATCGCGTGGCTACGATTACGATCAACGGCAAGCCACATGAAGTCGAGTTCCCGTCAGTTGCGTCTCGTCAGATGTCTCTGCGAACCACCGCGGACTGGGTTGTCCGGCCGCGAATTCTGAAGGTCACTGGTGTCGCCGAAGCTTTCCTGCTGGGAGGCGACAAGAAGCAGTATCAGGTTTTGATTGATCCCCCAGCCCTGGTTGAATACGACGTAACGCTGCAGGAAGTGGAAGAAGCACTCAAACAAAGTAACGTCAATACAAGCGGTGGATTTGCGGTACAGGGAGAGACCGAACGTCCTATTCGCGTGCTCGGGCGACTCGGTCCGGATGCGTGGCGAGTTCTCGAAGATTTGCGGAAGATTCCCGTAAAGAACCATGCTGAACGCTCCATTCTGCTGGGCCAGGTGGCTCAGGTTGTGGAAGGGCCGCAGTTCAAACGTGGTGATGGCAGCGTGAATGGCCATCCGGGAGTCGTCTTTACGGTTGTGAAGCAACCGCACGTGGACACTCGGTCGCTGACTGACAGCCTTGAAAAGGCATTCGCGGAGGCTGAAGCATCGCTTCCCGCTGACATTGTGATCAACTCAGAACTGTTCCGCCTGAAGAACTTCATCGATCGCGGTATCTTCAATGTGGGCGAAGCCCTTGTGATTGGAGCCGTTCTC
>JANMEV010000418.1:0-20863 GCA_031377305.1 Planctomycetota bacterium
CGGCGGGCATCTGCGCGGCCGTTGATTTGCATCGAAGTGGCAAGCTGCCGCCTCAGGGTTTCGTGCGACAGGAAGATGTCCCCTTTAAAGACTTCATCACAAACCGCTTCGGAAAATTCTACGCAGCAACAGCAGAAGTGAAGATAGACAGCATTGCGTGAGGCTCCTGTTGATACAACATCGCAACGAAGGGCGGCGGTACTCGCCAGCGGTACTCTGTTGCGGTGCGACAGAAAAAAATGCAGCCAGAAAAATGTGTTTCAGAGGAACTGCAGAACTTATTTCATACCATTTCTCTGTCGTCTGAGTTGCTCCGCAGACCCGTAGCCTCACAGACCCACTATTGCGCCGATTGAAAGTTCGCACACTCATCAAACAGCGGTGGCCGGTTACTTCATGACCTTCCACGATCCTGGAAAGCAGACATCACCGAAATCGTCTCGTCCGGGCCAATGGACAGCGGAGCACCGCCGTCAGGCTGACATGCTCGGCGAATGCAGGATCGAGCGAGCCGAAAGCGTCGCCCCAGTGTCGCATAGAGCCGGAGGTTTACACCTGGGTCTTCCAAACCTGGCAGTAGCCTGCGAGCCACATACGCAGACGGATTCGCGCGAATACGCCGAAGAAGGTCCGCAAACTCAAACGCAGTTCCCGTACTGCCGAAGAACGGCCGCGCAGGATGCAGCGGATCGTTGGTCCTGATCACATAACTCCGTACGTTCGCCATAATTGTCCGCAAAACTTCTGGATCATCACATTCCAAGACGCGTGCAGATTCCAGCAGCGGCTCTTCGCCCAGCCATTCACGAATCATCTGCGGAATGTATTGGCCAAAGCTGCGAGCATTCGCGAATCCGCTTCCCGGAGGGTTCACGACTGTGACGAGGCCGTTCTTCCAGGCTCGCACAAGTCCAGGGACTCCCACAAGAGAATCCGGCCGAAAGCAGTTGGGATCGATCAGGTCATCATCGATCCGGCGCACGATTCGCGAGATACGTGTAAGCTTTCCGCCATGCTGAAGAAAGACACCATCGTTCTTAACTGCCAGATCACAGCTTCTAGCCAAATGAGCGTTCAGGCAACGTGCGAGAAACTCATTTTCTCGAAACGTTGAGCTATAGAAACCTGGTGTGAGCACCGCCGTGTCGGTCATAGCGTTCAGAGAAGCGTCTGAAGCCGCACACGGAAACAAGTCGTCACGCAGCGCGACAGCGTCGTTGTTCACGACGAGGCAGTCCATTCCTGTCGGCAACGAAAAATTGTGATCCAAAACCGTCAATTCACCGCTGCAGGAAAAGTGAACGTCGGTCGAACCAAGCCAGGTCCAGGCGATGTCTGATCGACTCATCTCAGACAACGGAGTCAGCATCGATCCAATTTGCGCTGTCAGGAAAGGACACTGCTTCAGAAAGGCCGGAACTGACCTCAGCCGAACGATCTCATCCAGACAGGCACTAACGGCTTCGAACCGCTGACGAATCCCTCGTTCCAGCAGTTTCCACTGCGAAGCCGACAAACTTTGACCGGACTGCGACGTACAGCCAGCAGTTGCATCCGGGAGAAGACCAGCGGGCACCGTCGGAATAACTGAGATTGCCGAATCTGCGTACATTGTGCCTGTTTGTTGTCCACCAGTGGCCCGAAATTCAGGCATCGCGGTCGGTCTTTTCCCGGTCGATCCTGGATGAGTTATTGCTGTTGGGCCGATCGAAGTCATGGAATTGTCGGATTCACGTAACATTGTGAAGGTCCGTTGGAATTTGCAGGCGAATGGAAGTGCAAACGCTGATTTCCAAGTCGCAAAGCCTATGCCAGAAAACAGAGCGAGGTCCGAGCTTTAAGTGGCTCATTCAAAAAGGCGGGATGCTCCCACCATTCCTCCTCGGATTGCACCTCAATGTTCATTAAATGCCTCATCGAGGGCTTCTGGACGGTAGACCGCGGCTGCCGTTCGAAGTTCGCAGGTTATCGCTGCGGCAAACTCATGATCCTGGATTTCGGAGCTGTCAATCAACGCCACAAGAGGCAATTGTTCAGGCGTCGCGGCCCCCAATAGTGTGGACAAATGTCAAGTGAAATCTCTCAAAACGCTGGATGGTTCCGGATCTGAGGACAGGTCGGGCTAAGTCAAAATCCCGTTCACAACTTCACCATGAACATCAGTCAGGCGATATTGCCGCCCCTGATAGCGGTAGGTCAGGCGAGTGTGATCGATACCGCAAAGATGCAACATCGTGGCCTGCATATCGTGAACATGAACGGGGTTATTAACAACGTTCCATGCGAAGTCGTCCGTTTCGCCATAGACGGTCCCCGGCTTGATGCCGCCGCCAGCCATCCACCAGCTGTAAGCACGACCGAAATGATCTCGCCCCTTTGGATTGGCGGGGTCTCCCTGGCCGAACGGAGTTCTCCCAAATTCTCCGCCCCAGACTACAAGCGTATCGTCCAGCATGCCGCGTTCTTTCAGGTCCTTTACCAGCGCGGCTGACGGGCCTTCGGTGTCGATGCACTGCTGTTCCAGCTGAGTATGCAAATTACCGTGTTGATCCCAGCCCGCATGCATCAATTGAACGAAACGAACGCCACGCTCCAGCAGGCGACGAGTGATCAAACAGTTGTTGGCGAACGTCCCCTTGATCAACGCATCTGCGCCGTAGCGATCGAGTGTTGATTTGGTTTCGCCGGAAAAGTCGACGAGATCCGGGACGCTGGACTGCATCCGGAACGCCATTTCGTATTGAGCGATTCGCGTATCGATCTCAGGATCTCCGTAGTCTGCCAGATGAGCCTGATTCATCGCTGCGATGTCGTCCAGAAGATCACGGCGAGATTCTGAAGTCACGCCCGGCGGGTTATTCAGATAGGGAACGAGGTCGCCGGTATTGCGAAATCGAACTCCCTGAAATCGGCTCGGAAGAAATCCGCTGCCCCAATAGTAGTCGAAGAAAAGCTGACCGCAGGTTTTTGCCCGGTCACTTGAAGTCATCACGACAAACGTAGGCAGATTGTTCGATTCGCTGCCGAGTCCGTACGACAGCCACGCCCCCATGCTGGGCCGCCCGGGAATCTGCGAGCCCGTCATGAAGAAAGTAACGCCCGGCGAATGATTGACGGCTTCAGTATTCATGCTGCGGACGACGCAAATGTCGTCAGCAATGGAACCCACGTTAGGCAACATTTCGCTTAACGAAATTCCTGCTTTGCCATAGCGTTTAAACGGCTTGATCGAAGGCAGGCACGGCCATTTTCCATAACCGCTGGACATGGTTGAAAGCCTCGTCGTCCCGCGGATCGTGTCGGGGATGTCCTTCCCGGCCATCTGACGAATGACAGGCTTGTCGTCAAACAAGTCGACATGCGAGGGCCCACCTCCCTGCCACAGCACAACGACTCGCTTTGCCTTCGGCGCGAAATGCGAAAGGCCTTGCAGATCCAAATCGGTTCCCTGTGCCACGGTGGACTGAGCCAGCGACGCGAGCGCGGCGAGTCCAATTCCGCTCGCCGACTTCCCGAACAACTGGCGCCGCGTGACTCGATCGATGTTTTCCTGAAAGGGGTTCGTCATAGCAAAGACCACACGAAAGTCACAAAGGAATGTCACCAAATGTTCTGAGACACCTCGCTCAAACCAGCGAACGGCGGCTGTCGCTATTCTCTCGTCAGGGCTTCGTCAAGATTCAGGATTGCCAGACAGACAGCCGACAACGCAGCATGCTCAGCTACGTTCAACGATTCATCACGAGGAGCAGCTCCGACAGAGACAAGTGAGCTCGCGGCTTCGAGGCTGCCGGAATAAGTTCTCAGTTGTCGCTCGTATGCTCGACGAAGTATCGCCTTGTCGTTCTCTGTCGGCAACCGGCAAAGGATCTGACGGAAAGCGTTGATTAGTCTTGTGTCCGGATCGGAGGAAGACTTGCAACAACGTTCCGCGAGCACTCGTGCGGCTTCGACCCAGGTGGGATCATTCAACGTTGTCAATGCATGTAGCGGGGTGCTCGTCGGTGTTTGACGCACTCGGCAAGCCTGCCGATTTGAAGCATCGAACATATTCGCTGGCCCGACCGTTCGCCTCCAGAATGTATACAAGCTGCGACGGTACAAGTCAGTTCCCGACGACATTGGATAAGTGAAGTCGCGTTCCTTCGTGATCGCCAGCGACTCCCAAATGTCACCGGGTTGATACGGATAAACAGGACTGCCGCCGACACGCGGATCAAGAAGTCCGCTGGAAGCCAGCGCCCAGTCACGAAGGATCATGGATGGCATTCGAAATCGACTCGCACGCGACAGCAGCCGATTCTCGGGATCACTTGCTTTGTGCTCGGAGTTCACGCGACTCGATTGCCGATAAGTGGAGCTCAGCAGGACCAAGCGCTGCATCCTCTTGACGCTCCAGCCGCCTTCACGAAACTCAACCGCCAACCAATCCAGCAGGGGTCCGTGTATCGGGTATTCACTTTGCACGCCGAAGTCTTCAGACGTCTTGATCAGGCCTGTCCCAAAGAACTGTTGCCACATTCGGTTCATCTGCACTCGAGCCGTCAACGGATTCTCCGCCGCCATCAGCCATTGAGCGAAACCCAGTCGGTTCTTTGGTGCATCAGCGGGTAGAGGAGGGAGAAACGCGGGAGTCGCAAACGACACCTTTTCTGTAGGATTCAGGTACTCGCCGCGCGACAGAATTTTTGTCTCACGAGGCTGAGCGTCGCTCATGATCATCACTCGCGGCAACTGATCGGCACGATAGTTGGCAAGTTGCTTTTTAAGATCGTCGCGTTGTTTGATCGCAGGAAACTTGTCGACAAGCATTGGCTGCACTTTTTCATTGAAGTGTTTGCGAAGCTCACTTTCGACAGACTTCTTCTCCCCATCAGTTCGCTCTCCTTCAGGCTTTCGAAGGATCGTCGACAGAGCTTCAGGAAGTCCGTTGCCCTCGGCTGGCTTTCCATCCCCAAAAAGTCCGCTACGCCATCCCTCAAATGCCGCATTCAGGACTTTGGTCGCTTCCGCATCGGCTGCGGTAATTTGAGCGTCGAACTCAGCGATGCGAGCGATGTTCGCTTCGGAAGGAACTTCAAGAAACGGTGCCGCTACACGGACTCGAGACGAAAAATACTGCGGTGCACCAGACTCGGGAACTCGATTGAAAGCATCCAGAAGGCTATAATAATCCTTCTGAGTGATCGGGTCATACTTGTGATCGTGGCATTGAGTGCAGTTCATCGTAAGGCCCAGCCATGTTGTCGATGTAGTCTCCATTCGATCAAACAGACTGACCCAGCGCTGCTCTTCAGCGATCGCACCACCTTCACCGTTCAGCAGATGATTGCGATTGAACGCTGAGGCGATCTTATGTTCGTTGGTCGCATCAGTGAGAAGGTCGCCAGCCAGCTGCCACGTCGTGAACTTGTCAAACGGCAGGTCATCGTTTAAAGCTTTGACCAGCCAGTCCCGCCAAATCCATTGCCATGTATCGCCGTCCTGTTGAAAGCCGTTGCTATCCGCATAGCGAGCGGCATCCAGCCAATTGATGGCCATTCGCTCGCCATAGTGCGGGCTGGCCATCAATCGGTCGACAAGTTTTTCATAAGCCTGTGGATCAGAATCCGCGACAAACGCATCGACCTCCTCCGGCTTTGGAGGAAGTCCAGTAAGATCAATCGAAAGTCGCCGCATCAGTGTGCTTCTGTCGGCTTCGGGCGAAGGCGGGATGCCGATTGCCTCCAACTGGGCCAGGACGAAGCGATCGACAGCGTTGCGACCCCAGTTGGCATTCTTCACGCCAGGCTCTGCTGGCCTGACCGGCGTTTCGAACGCCCAATGCTTCCGAAAGACAGCGCCTTCGGAAATCCAACGTTCGAGCAGAGACTTTTGAGCGTCCGACAAACGGCGATTCGATTTCGCAGGAGGCATAACTTCCTCCGCGTTTGTCGAATGAATTCGCTGGACCAGGCTACTGGCTTTCACATCACCGGGAACAACAACGCCTGCAGTGATGGCGGATTCGCGATCATCCAGTCGCAGTTCGGCCTGACGCTTGTTGGCATCCTGACCGTGACAGTAGAGGCAGTTCTCAGCAAGAATTGGGCGAATGTCGCGATTGAAATCCAGCGGTGTTTCAGCCGTCGCTCGCAACGGGAGCACAAACAGCACGAAGGTGATGATCGTAGTTTTAGTGCGGCGACGTGTCATGAAAAAGAACCAGCAGTGGGGCCAGATGCAGTCGTTTGGCGAAGCGTGGGCAAAAACGGCAGGGGGGGATAAAGGGCAACTGCCATTGTGGTCACTCCTGATGCCAAGTCAAGCGGCACTTGGCTCACGAGAGACAATCCGCCATGCGATCGGTTACGCCGCTGCCTACAGCGAATGAGCAGGTGCAGTTCAGGCAAATTCGCAGCAAGCTTCGGCGTGCGCTAGCGACGCATGGCACGCCTCGAAAGAACCCAATCAAGCATGCCATAATCACTCAATGAACAAGCCACATCGAATGTGGTGGCGGCCGAATCATTGCCAAGCTGAGAGGCTCAACCGCGACGCATCGCAGAAATGAACCAACATCGCACAGCCAAAGCTCAATGGGCTCCCAATTAAACACCGAACTCAGCGGTGGCGAGCGGTTGGCTATGGAGTAGATTCAGCGACCTTTGTAACCTTGTACAACGGATCTTCACCCATCTTGCCACTGCATTTTGGACATTTTGCTTTGGCAATGCCCTTGCCATTGGCTCCGCCAAGCTTGTTCTTCTTTCGGCCTTCCTCGCTGACGGCTGTTCCGCAGGCTGTGCAGCGGTAACCCGTCAATTCGAGTTTAAATGCTGGATCCTTCTGATAGTAGATCAGGTTTCGAACCGCTTCAATCTTTGATTGATTTACAAAACAACTGAGTGTGTCAATCTTTTCAGCATCGGGGATTCCGTTTTCTCCGGAAGGCAAGTCAATACCAAACAACGACTTCAATTGTTCGGCCACTATTCGGTATTCGCTTAACGTACATGAACAGAAGGCCTGTTGGCCGCCATCGACCGTCAAAGGAAGAAAGATCGCAATCCGTCCTTCACCAAAAACGGGGACGCCCGCAAACATGGATTCATGGGCTTTCGTAACGGGTTGAACGACACGCAATTCAGAGATTTTTGCGGCTTCAATCGAGCGTAGTTCGGCATCCTTCAGGTTTTGGAACACTCCGGTTGACAGAATCTGATCGCGGAGCAATTTACGGTTTGCCGGACGATCGGTCTTCTTGTCGGTAGAGCCAAAGCTCGCACCTTTCTTCTTCTTGTCCACAGCTCCGAAGGCGACAAACTGAAGGCCGGATTCTGTAAATGCAAGATCTGATTCCGTGTGCTTGTCAACCAGACTACCGGGTTTCAAAACCAGTGAGGTTGGTGCAAACACGTGCAACCAAACATCGTTGATCCAATTCACATTGACTTTAGGAATGGCCTCGGTCGCTTTATTCTTGGCAGGCTTGCGACGGATCTCAGGAATGATGACAGGCTGCTTACACTGGCGACAGCGGACGCTTTTTCCCGCCTGATCAATAAGTACTCGAATCCATGCCCCGCAAGCACAGGGAATGAGCATCTGCTTCTTCTGACGCTCAGCCTGTTTTTCAACACGCCGCTTGTTGCCTTCTCGTTGCTCCTGAACAGCAATCGCGAACAAATCATCCGAGTCGACTGGAGGGCGAGGTTTGGATGGGGCGCCTGCGCTTGGCTTGGAATCGGCCGCGGACTTCACAGCGTCTCCAGCGACTTCTGTCGGCGCTGACTTCTCTGACGCTGCATTCTTCACAGCAGCCACAACTTGTTTGCCCTCGGGCGTTGTTGATTGAGGCTTGTCCGGTCCATCCTGAACCACAGGAGCGACAGCAGCGACAACCGGTTTCCCATCAGACGACGTCTGAGCTGGCTGAACAGGTGCTGGTGCTGCAGCGGAGGGAGAGGCCGTCTGAGTCGTCAAGATGTCTGGAGCTGGGCTCGCGGGAGCAGTGGCCACAAACCTGCCCGGGCCGGGCGCTGCAGGGCCTGACCCCTGATTTCCCCTGGTTGAAGTTATTGCTGCTGAAGAACCATCATTCAGTACAAAGTCGTTGGCGTCGGCTGTGGCTTGTGCGGTTCCTGATGAGTCACTCGATCGAGCAGGCAAATAGTCTGTTCGTTCCGAGAGTGGAATGGTGCTGTAGATGATCTTCTGTGGATTGGATCTTAAGTCGCGATACCGGGCAGCCACGTCCGAACGCATAAAGCCGTTGCAGCTCCAGCAGCGAACCAGACCTGCTCTAACCATCTCACCACAATGCGGACAAGGCTCATGAACGCTTGCCGACTTGAGTGTTGACGGAGCACTGGCAACGGTCGACGCGGATTCGGTGTTTCGCCTCTGATAAAAGACGTGGCCGCACTCAGGACACTGGTCGGTGTCTGACAGAATCAGGGATTTGCACCCCGGACAGGATCGAATGACTGTCGACATATCAGTCCGCGTTTTTGCCGCCGAAATACTCCCAGGCCCCAAAGCCGTGATTCCCGGAAGTCGTCGACAATCCCTGGTTCGATGTTACGAATGAATAAATTCAGCTCAAAAACGGCTCAAACATCAGGCAGTTATCCATCACTGCGCTGAGGTGAAGTCGTTGCATCCTTTGACTGTACGCCAAACGACGACTTCAAAGGAGTTCTTTATTCGACCTGAACAAAAATAGCACTCTACGTAGGGGGCAAAAATGCTCCCTTTGTACACTTCAACGTCAAGCATCATGATCTTCATCGACCGATGCCGCACGTATTTTTTGCCTGTGTCCGGAAAAACTTACCCAAATCATCGTTTGTTTACTGCAAATTCACATCGTTTGGAAGAACTCCACCCATCCGAGACTTCCAGATCATGAATTTTATCAACTGATGTGTACGTGTGTTTACTATCCTGGATTCTGAGTCGGCTACGTTACTTTGCCTGGATGCGGGTTTTAACGGTTTGTCGTCAGGCTGTTACGTCACACGGGGCTGATAATCAACAGCCTGTGATTTCGGGTTCCGGTTCGCTGCCGTTTTCGAATGCTGCGTCGTATTGCCGGAATCTATGTCCCGACGCGGGTTAAGGGATGATAGTCTCGCAGCCTCATGCCGTTTTCCTTTGACGTGAACGTAGTGACTCTGCCCCCGAATATACCGCTCCGAAAAACTTTCTTCGATATCGAGCTTCGGCCTTCTTTCGCTGGTTGGGGAAATATTTGTATGCCAAAAACTGCCTTGCCTAAAAGCGTCCTTCTTGCTGGCAGTGCACGTGGAGGCACGTCCTGGGCTTTGAAGGTACTCGATTCGCATCCAGCCGTCTGTGGCTGCCATGAGCCATTCTATCAACTCAGCAGTGACCTTGAATTCAAGGCACTATTTGAGCAGTTGAAGGACGGGCAGGGAACTGAAGAGGACGCCCGCGTTTTTGTGCAGAGGACGATTGATGCTCGCATCGAGACTCACAAGCCTCCCTTCTTCCCAAAGCAGTACTTGAAGTCACCTGCATGGATTCAGACTTCTGCATGGATGACTGCAAAAGCTTTTCGTCCTCTTGAGCCTGTCTTTGGTTACCTTGCAACCGGCAATTTGGATGAACGCCACAGAGTGGTGATCAAGAATCGTCCGTTCCCAGGGCTGAGCGGAATTTTGGAAGCAATCAAGGCCGATGCAATTCTACTGCTTCGTCATCCTTGCGGAGTGGTGAGTTCATGGAAGAAGGGAATTCAGATGGGAGCCATGGAAGCTTCCAGCCAGGATCCGAAGGCAACGTGGGCCCGGTATTCTGATATTCTCCAACCATTGGCGTTCACTGCCAAAAAACTCGATTCAATGACTGCGGTTGGAGTTTTGGCCGTCAATTGGCTTGTTGACACCGTGTTGTTCAGGGAGTACGAACGCAGCCTGATGCGAACTCGCACAGTTGTCTACTGCGACCTGGTCCGTGATCCGATTAACGAATGGACGAAGGTTTTCGACTGGCTGGGACTGCCAATGACTGAGTCTGTCGAAACGTTCCTCACGGCATCGTCGAAGCCAAGCTTTGATATCAGGCGACTTCTCGGCAAACGATACACGTACTTCTCAGTAAAACGAGGCGACAAGTCACCGCTGGCAGCCTGGAAGAAGCATTTGACGGTTCAGGAAATTCAGGAAGTCATGTCGATCGTGACTCCGCACTTCGATGTTGAGCGATACTGGCCGGAAACCCATGGGATGGCAGTTGCATCGATGTAGTCCGAGCCGGTAGACAGCCTCATTACGATCGGCGTCTTTCAATACGCGAATTATCGTGTCAGTTGCAGAGTGCCTTCCAGCGGTTTGTTTCCCTGGCGATAGACTTGGCACTGCATCGTGGCGGTGGCGTGCACTCGAGTTTCCCGAAGGATGTACTCCAGATTCGTTGCGCCGAGGGTTTCAAAGCCGTCAAGCCCAAGGAGGATATCGCCTTCCTGGATGAATCGAGACGCCGCGCTTCCAGCGCGAACCGTCACAACTCGGAGCCCACCGTTGTAACGCACTGGGCCTTTTGAACCCGGATAGGCTCGGCCAGTGATTTCGGCCTTTTCAGATTCCTTCAGGCCTTCGAGTCGCAGCCCCAGAAGATCCCACGCTCGAATCATGACTTGTTGCTCACGATCATTGGACTGAGAGACCGTGACTGCCGGAACTGATGCCGTCTTCTTCTCTGGTGCAGCAACGGCGACTCCCTGAGAGACAGTCGCTGGGCTCGCGGGAATCGTCGCCTGCTTGCCAACGCCCACGGTAAACTGCATCGTCTGTTCACGACCATCCCGGTGCAGAAGAACGTCGACGACTTTGCCACGAGGCAATGCCAGCAGCGATCTTTCCAGGTCAGTTCCGTCGTGAATCGCCAATCCGCGAACATTGCGAATGACGTCACCCGGCTTGATGCCGCAGAGTTCCGCGGCGCTTCCCGCGGCGACCGTTTCAACAACGAGCTTTTTCTCCTTCGCGTTCTTTACGTCGTTTGTCGTCAGTCCATGAGCATTCTGGTCGAGTCGCTCGACGCTCATCAAACGTGCGATCGCCCTGCGAGCATCGTCGATGGGAATTGAGAAACCAATCCGCTGTGCGCCCGAGCGGATCGCAACGTTGATGCCAATGACCTCGCCATTGACGTTCAGCAGTGGTCCCCCGCTATTGCCGGGATTGATGCTGGCATCTGTCTGAATGAGATTCTCATAGGACTGAGTTTCATCAACCTCCACATCGCGATGCAGTGCACTGATGATGCCGGCGGTTACTGTGTGCTCATAGCCAAACGCATTGCCAACGGCGTAGACCGTTTCCGCCAGCATCAAGTCCGAAGATGTGCCCATAGGCATTACGGAAAGCGGTTCCGTGGACTGAATCTGAATCACGGCCAGATCGTGTTTTCGATCAAAGGACACCGGTCGACCATCAAACGTCGCGCCACTTTCGAGCGAGACGGTAATGACGTCGACGTCCTGAATGACGTGATAATTTGTGACAATGTAGCCACGTTCGTCGATGACAACGCCGGTTCCCATTCCCGTCACTTTCCGCGACTTGGGATTAAAGAACCGCGATTCTTTGTCGTCGGGGGCCGTCTTCTCGGTGTGAATGTTCACAACGGATTTGCGAGACTGCTTGACCGCTCGCACCAATGGTGTTTCGCGCACTTCGCCGTCGGCAAATGCCTGAGATTGAAGCAAACTGGCAAGAAGAATCAGGGCCAATGTTGTGCTTCGAAGAAACAATCCTGACATTCAGAACCTGCACAATCTTTTCAGACGGATGCTGTTGGTCCATGTTGCTCCGGAGTCGGTTCCCCGGATTCTCTGTCGTGGATCGACTTGGAGGGATTTGCTGCTTGAACTCGCCGAACGGGTAACGCAAACTCTAGCCCCGTTTACCAATGTCAAAGCAGTGAATCTGTCGCGGGCCCTGCGGATGGAAGTGCGGCGAAAAGCTGGAATTCGCAAATCCTCCTGAAGTTGTTATAAAATGCGACACTGTCGCTTCGATTTGCGAGTTCAAACAAACGCAGACGCTCCTCAATCAATGTCATTTTGTCCCACCCAGATTCAACTGCGAAGTCGATAACTCGACGGTCCGCAGTCTGATCCTTCATTTTGTCTGAGTTTTCGGAATCTGCCGGAGTCCGAGTATGAGTCAGCAAAGTCCCGTTGAAAATGCGATCAAAAAAAGTCGCGAGTTCTTCCGCCAACAAAAGTTTGTTGAGGCCGAGGAACTCCTGCTGAAACTGCTGGAGTCAGATCCCAACGACGAAGATGCGTTGGAACTGCTCGGCATGACTCACTTCTTCAACAAGAAGCTTGAGGCCGCCAAAGAGACGTTTGAGCATTTGACGCAGGTCCATCCCGGGCATATCAAAGCCTGGGTCAATCTGGGCGCAGTCCTGAATCGCATGGGAGACTTCAAGAAGGCAATTGAGGTCCTTCGTCGCGCGGTCCAGAAAGACCGCAAATGCGCGGAAGGCTACTACAACATGGGGATCGCCCAACGGGGGCTGAACCTGAATACGATGGCGATCTCAGCTTACAAAGAAGCGATCAAGCTCAAGCCCGATTTGGTAGAAGCACATTTGAATCTGGGGAACATCTATCGCGACATGAAGAACATGGGCCTGGCCATTCAGTGCTTTCAGGCTGGATTGAAGTACGATCCAGGTTCGAAGAAGGCAAAAGTGTCGCTGGAAAACGCATTGGCGACTCAAAAGGCAGCCAGGAAAGAAGCCTCGCCATTCGGTCGCCTTGTGGATGTTAAGGAGCTCGAAAAACAGCAAACAGCCGCAACGCGGCGAGTTTTGGGCGGCACCGAGCGAAAAGAAGAACGCGAGTTGGTCCAGAACGTAACGAAGACTGTTCGGCAGCACGCAAAGGATCTGGTGCCCGTGCTTTCCGAATCCCTGCATGGCAATCTGATGCAGTTGCAGAAAATTGTGCTGCAGACGGATGGGAGGTTTTCTTCCGCTGAGCACATCGATTCATTCGTGTTGCTCCTGGACGACCTTCAGCATCACCACACAGGCATCATGGAAGGGCTCGCTGAGGTTCGCAATCACCTAGCTGCAAAATAACGATCGCTGTTTTGAGCGGACTTCTTCTGCCGCCAGCAGCGATCTCTTCTACAGCAGGTGAATCGAACGGCGGTGCTGTGGTGCAGCACCCTGAACTCGGCCGACGTAGTCCTTCTCTCGCAATGCGGTTTGAAGCGTCAGGTTTTCACCGCGTAAGGTTTTCACCGCGTCAGGTTCCATCGACGAGTTCCAGCGATGCTATAGATCCTCGGAGTCCGGATTCGCCGCCTGTTGGAGCCATGTCGCCAGGTTACGATGCAGTATCAGGAGACTCTGGAATCGCTGCCAAGAGACCACCATGGAGCCGTCCGTTTCCTCATTGCCACTCGCGTCGCGGCTCGCCGATTCCAGGACGACGTTCTGTAGTTGTTCATGAATGCACGACAAAACATCAGACAGGCGAGCCAGCTGCAATGTTGTAAGATCGGCAGGCAATGGCGGGCGTTCATTGAAGAACAGCGGCGTCATCATATGATCACTGTTGATATTGTCCGCAAGGCTGAATTCCGCGTTGGCGGCACCTCCGGCTGGAATCTGTCGCCCCGGTGGCCCCTGAAGCGGCATCAGCGCAGCGATCGTGACGCCCAGTTGCTTTGCACGTTCGGCAATCTGCTCTTCACTTCCGAAAAGCAATGTGCAGCGGCCAAGCTGAAGGTGGTCGCCAGGACGCATGATTCGCAGTTGTACCGGATGCCCATTGACGCGGCTTCCGTTGGTGCTGTTGAGATCAGTGAAAATGACCTGTCCGTGATCTTCCTGAAGCTTCGCATGCAGTCGACTGATGCGTTCGTCATTCAACTGAACGTCGTTGACTTCCTCACGTCCGATAGTGATCGGCGTTGAAAGATTGCGAAACACGTGGCCTCGCTCAAGACCTTCCAGAACAGACAGAGTTACCCGAGCCATCTCGTACAAATCTTTGACGTTGGAACGAAAAAAAGCGGAAGTGAATGTTCGCCATCGATATCAGTGTCGTCGAATTCAGGCCGGTCGGCAAACGATGCGACAGCAGCTGAGAAACATAGCAAACTCCGGTCGTTGGTGCTCAGCAGCCAAACCTTTTGAACCTGCCGAATCAAAAGTCCGCTTGTTGAAACAGAAGCAAACGCAGAAAACAAAGTTTGAGCACCGGCGACTCCTTTGTGTTCTTGTTAATTTCTGTTCAGACCGAGGCATGCGAACGCGCGAACTCATTTCTGGACGGGGTTTTGTCCGGAAGCCCAGACTACAGGCCCAGCACATCCGCCATCGAATACAGCCCGGCTCCGTGATTGACGACATACTTCGCGGCCGCAAGTGCGCCGTAAGCGTAACTATCCCGAGTGTGCCCTTTCACGGTAAGGTCGATGGTCTCGCCCATCATTCCGAAGACAATGGTATGTTCGCCCACGTTGTCACCGGTCCGAACGGCGTGATATCCGATTTCATTTAAAGGCCGTTGACCAATCCGACCTTCGCGGCCGTGTACGTGATTCTCCTGGCCCATCTGGTCGGCCACGATACGACCAAACTGCAACGCCGTGCCGCTTGGAGCATCCTCTTTGAAACGATGATGACGTTCGATGATTTCGACATCGACACCGTCCGCGTTGTTTCGCAGGACACGAGCGGCTTCGGACACAAGCTTCATCACCACGTTGACCGCCATGCTCATGCTGGGAGCCATCACGATCGGCGTAGACTGAGCAGCCGCGGCAACCGTGTCCTTAAGTTCCTGCGAGATCCCGGTGGTCGCCACGACCAGAGGGATTCGACGAGTTTCGCAAATGTCCAGCACAGACTGAAGGCCTGCCGGAGTCGAAAAGTCGATGATCACATCGACCGGCTGTTCGAGGGTTGAGGCGATGGCAACTCCCGAGTGTCCCGCACCGGCAACTTCGCCGGCATCTCGACCAATCACAGGACTCCCCGACCATTCGAGTGCGGCGGCAAGTTTCAACTCATGGTCTTTCATCACCAAAGCAACAACTCGTTGCCCCATTCGGCCACCCGCGCCATTTACTCCCACTCGCAATGCCATTTGCCAAAAATCCTGTAAAAGAAATTGATCTGGAGTTTCCGTTGGGAACGCAATTTCGCAGTCGCTCGACTGAGCGACCTACGCCACGCCTTCCACTTCAAAGCCGGCACGATAGGACTTTGTCAGCCGTTTCCCAGCGGCCTCGTTGTTGGTGATTTTCAGTGCGGCCGAATCCCATTCGAGCTTTTCACCTGGATGCCGAGCTGCCACGTTGCCAAGCTGCACTGTCTCTGACAACGGCCCTGCATAGTTAAAGCCGTCCGTTGTCTTTGTGCCTCCGATCGCCGCATCGACCCAGTCGTGCCAGTGATTCGTCGCCGCGACTTCAGAAATCTTAAAGTCAGCGAACTTCGACTGAGAATAAAGCTGCGGTTTCCCCACATGCGGAAGAATCATCACGCCGCCTTCACCAATAAACAGTGATCCCGCACCTGGCAGTTCAACGCCATCAGGCATTTGAGCCAGTTCGCGAGGCGGTTTCAGTCCGCCATCTCGCCAAACGACTTTCAGAGTCGGCCCTTCGATTCGGTCGTTGCCGGCAAATTCAAACGTAACAGTTTCCGGTCCCGGCCAGACTTCTGACGTTGTGCCACCGTTTTCTGCCACGATAGAAATCGGGGACGTGATCCCCAGCGCCGTGAAGACAGGGTCCAGAATGTGGCAACCAAAGTCCCCAAGCGCGCCAGATCCGAAGTCCTGCCAGTCTCGCCACTTGAATGGGTGATATACGTCCGGAGCAAAAGGCCGCACCGGAGCCGCACCCAGCCACAGATCCCAATTGACATTCGCTGGGGTCGCTGCCTCAGCCGGACGATCTGCGCGATTGCAATACTGTCGCCCCTGAACGCCGACCCACGAATGCACTTCTCGCACCTTGCCGATGGTTCCGCTCTGGATCAGCTTGACTCCCGTGCGATACTCACTGGCCGAATGAATCTGATTTCCCATCTGAGTCGTGACGTTCATCTTTTCCGCCATCAACCGCATCTGGCGAGCTTCCCACACCGTGTGAGTGAGTGGTTTTTGGCAGTACACATGCTTCCCCATCTTCATCGCCATCATGGCGATCGACGCATGCATGTGGTCCGGAGTCGACACGATCACCGCGTCAACTTTATCACCGAGTTCCGTCAGACATTGGCGATAATCGGCAAAGTGCGGAACGTTGGGATAAGCAGCATCCGCCTTGTCAAAGCGAGTCGAGTCGATATCACAGAAACCAACGAATTTGACTTTCGAATGGTTGCCGACGCTGGACAGATCTGACCAGCCCATGCCATTGACGCCGAAAGCCGCAACATGCAGTTCCTTTTCGAGCGTGGCCGCTCGCACAAAGGCAGGGGCGGCAAAAACAGCGGTTGCTGATAGTGCAGTCTGAGCCAAAAACCGGCGACGAGCAATCTTAGCATGAGCCATACAGCCAACTCCTGAACCCAAAGCGATCGCAAAACGGTGAACGCGGGCTCCAATTCTAGCCATCTCGACATGGATTCAAAAGCCTACACCCACATGTTTGAGCTCGGCGTCCGCACTGCCCCCTTCAGCAGGTCCAGCGTACCGCACGGTCAAAAATCTGGGGCCTGTGTTTGGTGCTTCATCGCGTAACTTTGATTTCCGTCGTCCGCAGCATGTGAGCCCCCGAACGTCCCGGATTCAAATCCTGAAGCCTCGCTGAATTATTCCGAATCCATTCGGCTCGTGGGAACGCAGGGCACTGACTCACGGCAAGCTTGCGATGTTCATCATCGCAGCGAAGTCTTTGACGGCCTGAGAGAACGTACGCGGCACGGCGGCAAGCATGTCTTTCCACGGCTGGCCACCGTTCAGAAAGAACTTCTGGCAGACTTCCAGCTCGAGTCCCAGATACTGCGCCGCAGGGAATTGTTCTCGAAGGTAAGTTGTAAAGCCGTCGGAGTTGCCTTTGTAGGGATCGTTGCGGCGAATCTTCCAGTCGGGGTTGTACTGCTGAAGTTCGTTTCGCCACAGTGAGCAAACGGTCTTTTCGAGATCCCGCTTCGGATCATACAGCAGTCCGATGTCTGTCGTGCGAACTTCTTCGCCGAAGAACTGTGTGAACGTATGGACGGAAAGATGAACGACGATATCCCCATGATTGACATGTGATGCGATCGTCTTCTGAACCTGATCTCGATGAGGCGTCCAGTAGTTTTCGATCAGCGATGCCTTCGTTTCGTCTGGCAATTCTCTTGTGAATTCCGAAAAGAGTTTCGGGTGCCCGATCGAACGATTAAGCTCAACGATCAGGCGGGAAACGTCGGAAAAATAGAGTTGCGGCATTCGCTGTTCAGACGCAAATCGTTTAGCCAGCGGCAAGGCACCTGGATCCCAGCCTCGATGACTGGCCAGCGTTTCCGTTGCGTTCTGAAACTGCTGCCGCAATGGCCCCGGCACCTTGTTTCCGCCGTGCTCACAGGTCAGCACAATGCGGATTTCATGTTTACGGTTTCTCAAAGAATGTGTCCCGTTCCACTTTGCAGATTCGAGTCGCGAACGACTTGTAGAAGGTTTCGAATCCCTTCTGTTGAGCGAGCTTGTGCTCCGCATTTTCTCGCCAAATGCGAATCGATTCGAGGCTGCTCCAGTAACAAACCGTGATGCCCGAGTTCGCGTCTCGGGCGTGTTCCATCCCAAGATAGCCCTTCTGCTCAGCCGACAGTTCAAGCATACGGTCTGCAAGGATTGCGTATCCGTTGTCTCCGTCGGTACGAACAGACGTAAAAATGACGGCATAATACGGAGCGGGAGGCGTTTTCGAGATACTCATGAATTGCTATTTCTTTACTTCGATCTTCATAAAGCAAAGACGACTGCGATCGCCTGTTTCATAAAGCTCTTCAAGCAGATGGCCAACATCGCCGTCGTAGTCGACCGAGTACGACTTTGGACCGTTGGCGATTCTGATCGGTTTATTGACGTCCAGACCCGGCATTTCCGGCGAAAGCATCAATGTGATCTGCGTCTGGGCCGACTTGACGATCCGAACAAGATTCTTGTCATCGCGACGAACGACCAGTTCCGGAGGACTGCGAAACTTGTCGTCGGTGGATACTGTTGGATCATCCAGTTGCACGAACTGCGGCGGCAGCGACGCCAGCTTTAACCATGACCAGTGCAGATCTGTGCTGCGAGTCAGTTTGGCATACACCTTTTCCGACCAAACGTTTCTCTTGTGGATTGCCATCCAGTCAAAGATGTCGTCCGCCTCTTCGAAGTAACTTTCAAATCCGCGAGATGGGTACTTCACAAAGATGGCATCGTAGTCGGTCTTCATTTCCTCGTCACGTCTGAAGAACTTTGAAGCAAGGATGCCCATTCGATCATACCAACCTCCCTGCGCATCACCGACGACGATATACCACGGCATTTGAATTGCATTGGATGCGGTCCAGTTAATGTGGCCTCGACCAGCGCCGCAGATGGAGACGATGCCGGCGAAGATGTCCGGATGCGACGTCGCCATATCCATCGCGGCTTCGCCACCCACACCGTGTCCGGCGACGAAGAGTCGATCATCGTCGATTCTCAGGCCGAACTTCAGTCGGCGGACAAGGCTAAGGAATTTCGTATGCGTTTCCGCCGAGGCATCGTAACTTAGAACCGAGGGAATTGCGTTTTCAGGATTCGGCTGATCAAGCAGCGGAACGACGATGATCGTGCCAGACTTCGCTGATTGCTGTTTCCACCACTCCAGATACTGCTGAGCGTCTCGAAGCTGACTTGGGAAGGCAATCACCATCGGGTACCGGCGAGACTCATGGTACTCAGGCGGCACGATGCCAACAGCACCGAACATCTCCGCCGTGGAGTCCACTTCAAACGCTCCCACCGAACCAGGCTCCGCAAATTCATAGTGCAGGGCTTGAATCGACGGCAGGTTTCGAACGATCGCAGCGACTCGTTCGATGCCAGCTCCTTCACGCCTGGAGATCTGCTCGGCAAGGCTTCGTCGCAGTTCGGTTTCCGATGCCTCGGTATTCAGATAGTCAATCACATCCTGCCGCACATCGAACAGCGAGACCGTATCGGACAGGCTCTTAACGGTGTTATCGGCACCCATTAGCCAACCCGAATACGCCATTGCCAGAAGCTCTTCCTTTGAAGCCACTCCGTCCGTTTCAGACACAGGAATCACAGCAGAGCCCGATGCCTCAGCCGACGGAGCGATCAGCTCAAAGGCTGCGAATCGGTTGATTGAATCCTCATCGATGCCGGAAGAAACAAGTCGGCTAATACGAGTCGCCGATTCTCGAAGATCAGCGTCATTTACGTCCGCAACAAGATTGGAAATCGCACTTTCCACGCGATCCATTCGCTCGGAAAGATCATCGTAGAAGAGGACCAGTTGCCGAATTCGAACCGCTGCTTCAGGCGTCAAATTGTCACTGGGTTGCTGGCGTGCCCCCATAGAGGACAATTGATGCTGACCCACGTCCCGACGTCGTTCCAGAACAGCCGTGATCTGTCTGGCCAGCAATTCGTTGATCTGTTCCTGCTCGCTTGCCAGCTTTTGAGCGTCATTTGGAAAATCTGGCCGCACGATGTCAAGCAAGTTTGCAGCTTCGATAAGCCGATCCGCCTTGATCAACATTCGAACCAGATCCAGCTTACGAAACGGTTGCGACGGATCGGGCTCAACCTTCAACAGCATACCGATCAGACTTTTGGATGGAATGGCATCCAGTGAAATCTTGTAGGTCAAATCGTGCGTCAGGCAATTGACCTCGGCGAAGAGTTCATTGACGCTGACAATTCCCGCCTTCATGTCTTCGGTGGTTCCATTCGACCGATAAAGTTTGCCGTCAGCGATTCCATTCGCGTCGAAGAATCCAAAGCTCACGCTGCCAGTCGACAAGTCTTTTCTAGCCGTCCGATGCTGCTGAACCGGAAATGACTCGACGGGCCAGACCGTGTTGTCGTCGACCGGCTTATCGCAACGCCGAACGGGCAGATAGATCTCACGAGCGCCCTGATTGACCATTCGCATTTCCAGAAGTGCTCTGTCGGCGAGGTCGTTTTCTCGCGAAGCCGGAGCCAAGCTGTGCTCTTTGGAACACATGCCTTCGAAAATGATGCCATTCTTCAGACGTACCGCGCCCCGGCGAGGTTTCTCTTTTCTCGGCGGCTCAACTCGGAAGTCCCCGGGTTTAATTTCATCCTTCCCAAGCCCGAAAGAGATCTGCGAAAACATCACCGCCACCAGCGTAAGCCAAATCGCCGCCGCCAGTTTTGGTGCAGAGCCTCGATGCTCGAACGTCGTTCCGTGGTCCATAGTTTCACTTAGCATGTGAGCGGTTGAAATTAATGCCGGTCTTCAATGAGCGGAGCATGTCACTTCTCTGACTTTGAGTCTCCCGCCAGTGCGAAGTATACACAGTGCTTTGTCACATCCAACAGATGGAACTCGCACAATGAGGCGGAACGCACCAACGTCCAATTCTCAACGTCTGTTTTTCGCTCAACGGGCAATGCTGTGGACCAGAATTCCACGTGTTTCCGCACCACTGCATGCGTGTGTGAAAACGGCGGGATGCGAACCCGAGACCTTTGGATTAGGAGACCAACGAGATAACTTGCCAGCGGCCCACTCAGGCCGATGGTCAGGCCATTTCGGCCAAAGAGGTCGAACGGCTTCGCAGCCACGCGGATCGAAAGTCGAATGACCGTTTGCGGCATGACACCGACCGAATGACGAAGGATCGAGTCAGTCGGATCATCGGG
>JANMEV010000446.1:0-2059 GCA_031377305.1 Planctomycetota bacterium
GCTGCAGCTCTATCGACTCACGCCGCTCCACACCGACGAACGGGCGCTGGAAATCCGCTCCGGACTTCCCGCCCTGATGAACGCCTTTGATCGAAACAGCACGCCTTTCATCGTCGACCCAAAACGAAAGAGCGTGGCTGCGAAGTAAATGCAGCAAAGAATCCTCGGGCCTCAAAGACGGCGGTAACAGCCAAGAAGGACCAGCCGAGTACCAATGCGAGCATTCTGAGTTCGCCGCTGCGTGGCTTGGCTTGTAACCGTAAACACGAAGGCCTGGTCGGTCTCACACAGCATCACAAATCTCAAGACATGCCGAGGTGAGACACGGCGTTTGGCTGGGTGTGAGCGGCGGAAGACAGACGCAAAGTTCGTTGAATGGCTTCAACATCTTCGACACATCGAAATCGATCCGCTGCGGTGATGAGTCGACGCTGGTGCGCAATGTGGATGGAGTGACAGCATCTACTATCTGACCGTTCAGTGAGACGCTCGCTGCTGAATTGCACTCGATCACGATCATCACGATGGATTTTTCGTTCAATCCGGTCGGGCAATGAAACTTTCTTCGCAGAGTTCCGCTGCTCTGCGAGGCATCGTTGGAACTAACCGTAAACGGAAGCTGGAATGTCTGGATGGCGTGGTTTCCGTCTTCGGTCTGGCCGTTTGGCAGCCATTCCCAGGGACCTGCGAGTCGAATACGGTGCGGCTTTGTTGGCATTGGCGTTTGATTTCAGTGCGACAAGTGGGACTGACGTGAAGTATTCTTTCGGCAAGCGATGGACGCGAATTCGTTGACGGCCCGTGACGGTGCAACGTACAGCGCGATATCAGGGAACTGACGTCCCCCGCTCGCCGAGGGCAGTGGCTTCTTCACAGTGTCTCCTTCTTTCCCTGAAACGTGTCTCGGATCGCACGGAAGAAACCGGAGAAAGAACTGCGATATGTGGAACTGACGCTTTGGTCACGCGAAAAGCGGAGTACATCGGCCAGCATTGCGTCGGCAGTGGCGTAACGGTCTGTGGGATGTTTTGCCAGGCAGTTCATGATGATCGTCTCAAGCCCGCGCGGGATTTCGCTGCAGATGTCTCGCGGCCGAGCGGGAGCCGATTCCATAATCATGCGAACCAATTCGTCGCGATCCGCATGATCAAAGGCAGGCCGTTGAACACACAATTCGTACAGAGTCGCTCCCAATGAATAAATGTCGCAAGATGCACTTTGCTGGCCGAGCAATCTTTCCGGGGCCATGTATTTGAGCGTCCCGGCAATCGTGCGATCGATCGACTTCAATCCTGTCGGCGAGATCGGCTGAGACAATCCAAAATCCGACACCCAGACTCGCCCTTCGGCATCAAGAAGCAAATTTCCAGGCTTAATATCGTTGTGCAAAATGCCAGCCGCATGAGCACCTCGCAGCGCTTGCGTTGCCTGCAGACCCACCTTCGCAAAATTGCTCCACGACGTGCGAGTCAATCGTCGGCGACTTTTGGCGGATGAATCGGCGTCAGCGTTCGACGAAGCCATTCGCAAATCCAATGAAGGATCCGTGCCCGGCCTTGAAATATCATCAACGGAAATGCTGCCGTCCGAATCCTGCAACCGCTGGATGACTCGATCCAGACCAATTCCATTCACAAACTGCATCACAAAGTAGCAATAGCCATTTTCCTGCCCGTATCGAAACACCGGAACGATATTGCGATGGCGCAACTGAGCCGCCGTACGAGCTTCTCGTTCGAATCGATCGACCCATTCCGGGACAACTGAGATTCGCCACGGCAGAATTTTCACCGCCACCATATGCCCCGAACTCAGATCCCGTGCCTGATAGACGACACCCATTCCGCCTCGCCCGAGTTCTGTCAGCAATTCACAGTTGCCCAAGCGAGTGAACGGAAAACTATCGGGCATGTTTCGGCGAATGGACTGAGATTCCTTTTCAATGCGAGCGTTCTCGAGCATCGCCAGCACTGGAAACACTTCCCGAATCTTTTCAGCATGCGGCGGGAAGCGTTTGGCGTACAGGTCGATCGACGGCTTTTTTCCCGTTCGCACTTCC
>JANMEV010000454.1:0-3277 GCA_031377305.1 Planctomycetota bacterium
GATCGGCCGATCATGGAGGCTGCAATTCGCAGCCGGGCGACTCATCTGTTGACGGGAAACTTAAGGGACTTCGGTGCGTTGATGAACAAGCCACGGCAGACGGCTGGGATCGTGATTCAGACCGAAGCGGAGTTCTTGTCCTCGCTGTGAAATCCGCTAAAATCCTTCCCTTTTTCGAACGGTTCCCGGCAACATGCCTTTGATTGTCCAGAAATACGGCGGCACCTCGGTGGGATCCACCGAGCGCATCAAGAATGTCGCCAGGCGCGTCGCCAAGTGGAAGGCTGCGGGTTACGACGTGGTCGTGGTGGTGTCTGCCATGTCCGGCGAAACCAACCGGCTGATTGCGCTGGCGAAGGAAATTCAGGCGCATCCGGATCCGCGCGAGCTCGATGTCGTCGCTGCGACGGGCGAGCAGGTCACCATCGGCCTGCTGGCAATGGCGCTGATGGAACTCGGGCTCAAGGCGCGCAGTTATACCGGCAGCCAGGTGCGCGTGCTGACCGACGACACGTTCAACAAGGCGCGCATCCTGGAAATCGACGAAAGCAACATCCGCCGCGATCTGCAAGAGGGCTATATCGCCGTCGTGGCCGGCTTCCAGGGCGTGGATCGCGGAGGCAACGTCACCACGCTGGGTCGCGGCGGCAGCGACACAACGGCCACGGCATTGGCTGCCGTTTTGAATGCCGAGCTCTGCGAAATCTACACCGACGTCGAAGGTGTTTTCACCACAGATCCACGTTTGGTCAAGACCGCCAGAAAGGTCGAACGCATTTCCTACGACGAGATGCTGGAACTCGCAAGCCTCGGCGCCGGCGTGATGCATTCGCGATCCATTGAGTTCGCAAAGAAGTATCGAGTTCACTTGCGAGTTCGTCCGTCATACTCCGATGGCCCCGGAACGCTGATCGCGCCAGAAGCCGACGCGGCTGGGTCGATCGTGACGGGAGTCGCCTTTGTTCGAAACGAGGCACTGGTGAGTCTGGTTGGTCTGCCAGATCAGCCGGGCGTGATGAGCGGACTTTTCACGGCCCTGTCGTCGGCCCGAATTCCTGTCGACATGGTGGTGCAGAACGTGGCTCGTGAAGGCTACGCGAATGTTTCGTTTACGATTGCAGAAGACGAAATGCCAGCCGCGATGAAGGTCATTCAACAGGCGGCAGCCAGCCTTGAGGCTCAGGATTTGACGACGACGACCGGGCTTTCGAAGGTCTCAATCGTGGGTCACGGAATGCAGACGCACACGGGTGTTGCGGCTCGCATGTTTCAAGTGCTGGCGAAGCACAAGATTAACATCAAAGTTGTGACAACAAGCGAGATCAAAATCTCTGTTCTGATTGAACGCGACCGCTGCAGTGACGCCGTTCTGGCTGCTCACGAAGGGTTCGAACTGGACCGAGTTCACGCGTCTCAGCCGCAGGTCGGTTATGCCGCCAACCGCCGTACCGGTGCCAGCGGCGCGGCGACGGCGGACGTTGCGGCTGACATTGTGTCTCGCCTGGAGGGCATGGAAAGTATTCTGGTCAGCGATGTGACGACAGATGTGAATCAGTCTCGCGTCACAATCAGCAATCTTCCTGACGACCCGGGCATTGCCGAAGAAGTTTTCACCGCCATCGCCGAAGGTGGCGTATTGGTTGACATGATCGTGCAGAACGCCGCCTTCGCGGGACGGGCGACGATTTCATTCACGGTGCCGTGCGGAGATCTCGATCGTTCGATTCTTCTGCTGCGAGAAGTTCTGGAGCGTTACGACGGCTCGGCCCTGACATCGGACCGTCGCATCGGAAAGCTGTCGATCACCGGCATCGGCCTTCGCAGCCATACCGACGTCGGTCGACGTGTCTTCAAAACGCTGGGCGATAACGAGATCAACGTTCAGATGATCAACACCAGTGAGATCAAACTGAGCATCGTGATTGAAGCAAAGCAGTGTGAGCGAGCCCTGACATTGCTTCGTGCTGAATTTGGTTTGCCGTAGTTGTTGAGTGATTCTCCGGGCTGGCGGAATTGAGGCGAGCGAGGGACGTTATTCCCCTGACTGTTGGCACGACGAAGAATCAGGGGACTAACTTCCCCGCTCGCCAAAATTTCCGGGGAGAAGATGCTCAATTCCCCTGTCAATTCCAGCAACCCATTGATCGCGATCATCAGCCCGGACAGGAGCAAGACTGCGACGACGACGAGCAGCAACACGGCACAAACGAATTGCCAAAGGCGTTCCTCAATAGTCGCTGGTTTCCAACTCGAGGTTTGATCAGGTGCGCCCATCACGGCGTAGGGATTCTCGATCTTCCGCTCGTGCGAAGGCTCAGTTCCGGAGACTGCATTCGAAACCGTTGTCGCCATCGTCGAGCCCTTTAACCAAATAAAACCGGCAACTCAATTGAGTAACCCGCGCCGCGCTGATCAAATCCACGTCACTGGCCGTTAGCTAATCGCACCAGGTACGAACGGCGTTGTCAATTCACGGTCGCCAACATCGTTTCTGTTCCTGCACCCAAAGTCCTTTTCCCGCCCTGATTTTGTCTGGAGGTTTACCGCTGTGAGTTTGCTGAAACATATTTTCTGCTTTCTGACCGCTGCCGTGCTGTCTTCGTTGACGGCTTCATCACTATTGGCCTTCACTCCTCCCAAGCCAGCTGCCAGTTCCCCGGTTATCACCACAGAAACTCCCGGTCTTTCGGCAAAGATCGAAGCCAACATCAAAGGCGCGAAGAATCTGTATCTGGTGGTGACTGATGGCGGCAACGGATACGGAAGCGACTGGGCTGACTGGGCTGAACCGAAGCTGATCGGGCCAAAGGGGGAAATGAAACTCACCGACCTGAAATGGAAGAACGCCTCGGCCGACTGGGGCAATGTCGGTGTCAATAAGAACGTCAACGGCGGCGACATGAAGATTGCCGGCAAGCCGGTTGAGTTCGGAATCGGCACACATGCGAACTCAGTGATCCGTTTCGAGTTGCCAGAAGGTTACGACAAGTTCGTCGCTCGAGGAGGTATCGACAACGGTGGCAGCGATCAGGGAATGGGAAGCAGCGTACAGTTCTTTGTGTACACAGAAGCTCCCGGCCCAATCGGCCAGAATGCTCCGGTCGATCGAACACCGGAAAGTGCCGTCGCGGGACTTGATGTGGCCGACGGCGTTGAACTGAAACTCTTCGCCGCCGAACCGATGCTGCTCAGCCCATCGAACATCGATATCGATCATCTCGGTCGCGTCTGGGTTTGCGAAGTCGTCAACTATCGACGCTTCGCCAACGGCAACAAT
>JANMEV010000376.1:0-3617 GCA_031377305.1 Planctomycetota bacterium
GCCGGAGAATACTCAGACCTGTGGCACCAGGATTTGTGCAGTGCCGCTTCCAGCATGATCGCGTTGCAGGCAAGCGGCTGAATGTTGGCCTGCTGAACAAACTCCGGCTCGCAGGAAGTTGTCGGTCATTGAGCCAAGTCATTTCTTCCTCCAACTGCACGAAACGAGCACCGTTGTGGCATGGCTAAGCCTGATCTTTGGCTCCGTTGTGGGACTGTCGCTCGGACTCACGGGAGGTGGTGGTGCAATCTTTGCCGTTCCGCTGCTCGCTTATGGATTGGGACTTCCCACTCGTGAGGCTGTTGCAATCTCTTTGGTGTCTGTTGGGCTGACTTCGTTAGTCGGATTTCTTGGCAAGTGGCGAAAGGGTGAAACGGAGTTAAGAACGGGCTTCTTGTTCGCCGCGGCTGGGATGCTTGGAGCACCGATTGGTTCATGGCTCGCCAGACGAATTCCGGTCACGGCGCTGATGCTGTTGTTCGCCGGGCTCATGATCACCATCGCATGGAAGATGTGGCAGAAGAGCGATCGTGCGGCAGCACAATCACAAGTTTGCATACCAATCGAGGCAGTAGGGCTGCGACCCGAAGACTACGGCCACGACAGCCCTCGATGCCAGAGGGATGCGGACGGACAATTGACACTCACCAGCCGATGCGCTCAATTGCTGCTGCTTGTCGGAGTCGGTTCAGGAGTGCTGTCCGGAATGTTCGGTGTCGGCGGTGGCTTTGTCATCGTTCCCGCTCTGATCATTTTCAGTGGCATGTCCATGTCGCGAGCCGTGGGGACATCTCTCATGGCCATCGCGATGATCAGCAGTTCGGGTGTCGCGTTTCAGGCGTGGAGCGGGCAAACGATCAATGTCAACGTTACTCTTCTATTTAGCGTCGGCGGACTCGGTGGTCTCTGGATTGGACAAACCCTCGGCCATCGACTTTCGCCATTCGTTTTGCAGCGAATCTTCGCTCTCGCAATTCTGGCCGTCGCCGTTTTTGTGCTCTTCAAGAATCTGTCGCTGAGTTAGGCGAAATCGAGGCGAAAGGAAAGCCACTTACCCCAGCGAAAGTTTCCAAAGGAAGCCACGAGATTACTGACCGATCGGCGTCTTTCTGACCTGCCATGTTTGCTGCAGGTGAGTGGCTAATTTCCGGACAAGGTCTGGGTGCTCGGACGCCAGATTTGTTTTTTCATGCGGGTCTGCTTCCAAATCGAAGAGTTGCGCTTTCTTTTCATTCACCGAATGCACAAAAGCGTAACGGTCTGGCGGACTATCGTAGCTCAGGATCAACTTCCACTGGCCTTCGATGCACCAACGATATTGTAGAGACACTTCATGGTCATCGAGATCAGCGACATCATGCGAGAAGCTTTCACCGCAGATAAATGCACGGTCCAGCGGCTTGCCGTCTCGAAGCAGCGGAAGCAGGTTTACGCCCGGCAGATCTTTCGGAGCATCAATCCCGGTGGCTGAAAGAAGCGTTGGGAATACATCCAGCGTGCTCGCCAGTTCAGAGCGATCGCCAGGAGGAATCCGGCCGGGCCATGAAACCATGATCGGGTTCCGAATGCCACCTTCGTAGACCGTCTGCTTCGAACGCGGTGCGAAGCCATTGTTCCAGGCTGGGCCAAGGTTCATGTCGGGCGTCGCCTGAATCCATCCATTGTCGGTGACGTAGACGACGATGGTGTTGTCGGCGAGTTTTTGTGCGTCCAGATAATCCAGAAGCTGGCCGCAGGTTTCGTCGAAGAATTCGCACATGGCGAAATACTTCGCCAGCGCTTCAGGACGATCTTTCTGCTGGTACTTCGTCAGCAGTCGCTCCGGTGGATTGTGCGGCGTGTGAGGCAGCATCGGTGCGTACCACAAAAAGAACGGCTTGTTCGCGGCGCGGGACTGACTGATAAAATCGAATGCCGGCTGCATTCCGTTGCGACCAATCTCAAGGCCATCGTCGCCGTGTCGCCCGCCTTTGCCGGGAAAGCCGCGAGTCATCCCCTGAGTGAATCCGCCACGGGAAAAATTGCCTTCCCACCATTTGCCAGTTTGCATGCTGACGTAACCCTGGCTGCCAAGCAACTTTGGCAGAGTCGGAACCTGATCAATTCTGGAGATCAACTGCTCGCGAAGTTTTCCATACTGTTCGCTGGTGAGAGAAGGGTCCGGTTTCGGATCGTTTCCGGTCACACCGTGCTGGTGCGGATAAAGCCCCGTGATCATCGACAGCAGGGATGGACGACACAGCGGGACCGGCGTGTACCCTCGGCGAAAGACGGCACTGCGACCGGCAAGACGATCCAGATGAGGCGTCTGAATGACGGGATGTCCCATCAGCCCGTAGTCAGTCCATGCCTGATCATCGGACAGAATCATCACGATGTTGGGCTGTGGTTCGTCGCCAGACGGCTTTTCGTCGCTCGCCGATGCCGCAGTCGAATGCGTCGCCAGCAACATCCAGGAAGACATCATACAACAGAACAGAAATCGAATCATGGAAACCTGCTCGCAGACAAAACGACGCGCAACAACAGCAGTTGCAACCTGCGATACTAACGGACCCAGAGATGCTCGCCAATCGTTCGCGGACACACAATGGCTGTTTGTCGGAGTGAATTCAAATTGGGGACTGGCTGATCGTCGGTATTCGGATAGACTTGGTGGTTCAGAACACTGGAATTTGCTTTGCTCCATTTGCTGCTGGAAGACTCATGAACCCCGAAGACATTCGGCCCAACTCAGGCGACAAGCCGAACTTTGATCCTACTAAGTTCATTGCCCGAGAAATTCTCAATGGCATCGAAAACCTGATTCAGGAAGCACAGGCGAATACCAAGCCACTGGAAGTCGATCCGGCTCGATCGAGGCTATTTGAATTCTTCGTCACCGCCGATAGCGCGGGCCTGATAACCGACGACAGCAAAGTCGGAGCGTTCCATGACCTGGAGGAAGATGCCAGCGAAGTGGATCTTTCGGCAGATAGTCTCTGTCGGCTTCTCGCTCAACGGTGGGGCCTGGACATGGCGGCTCGCGAAGCTCAGGCTCTGCAGACTCGTCTACCAGCCGATCAGCTGGAACGCATGCGACTGTTGTGGTCGGTCATGCGAATGTGGATGGAATGGAGCTACGCGTGGCGGCGTTGGGAAGAATTCCACTCGCCTCCCACCGAGTCGCAGGCGTAACGATCTCGCCGCCTGCCGCAAAGAATACGTGTCGTGATGAACTACCGCCATCCAGGAAACTCAATTCGGAGCCCACGCATGCGCCTGTTTTCTCGGTTCAGCAATCAACTGGTGACTTCTGCTTTGTTGTTCTGTTGCTCGTTTGCACCCGCTGCGTTGCGGGGCGACGAGGCCAAACCGGCGTCGATGACGTTGAACGCTCGATCGCGTGTTGAAGTCGAGCCGGGAACAAATCGCTGGCATTCGATCACAAAACCGATTGAATGGAATCCGGCTGAAACCTGTGTCGTCGTCTGCGACATGTGGGACGATCACTGGTGCAAACAGTCGGCAGCTCGTGTTGGCGAGATGGCACCTCGAATGAACGACGTTATCAAAGCCGCGCGAGCGAAAGGTGCGTTCATCATTCATTGTCCCAGCGACACGATGGACTTCTACAA
>JANMEV010000514.1:0-16518 GCA_031377305.1 Planctomycetota bacterium
CGAGCGACCGTTCCGGCCGGCTGAAAAATCAGACGATTTCAAAAGCCGCAACTCAGGTCCTCGCAAAGGAAAGCCTAACAGCGGCGGTAAGAAAACCAAGAAGAATCGACGCCGAAAGTAGACTGGTGGCTGACACCTTGCCATTCCTGCTCAGCGGCTCTGCGCGGCATGTGAGACTCAACGCTTGATTCTTTCCATGCCTGTTGTCGAGTCGGAAAGTCTGGTTGATCTCTCCAACTGACTACTGTTTGGAGAGGTGACAGGAACCGCCTAACGCCAGCCCATTCCTACTCCACTCGAAGACAATTCAATTGTTTAGCCACGGAAGACACCGAATACAAGGCAAGCGGCCATCAACGGCATTGCCGAGTGCGAAGATCTGAACTCGGTCGCTAGACATGGACAATTACCTGAAGGATCTTTTTTCGATCGGCAGCAGTTGAACAGCATCTGCGATCACATGCCCGATTGTGCCCTTGTTTGAAACGTGAATTGTCAGTTCGTCGTTTTGCTGAAGCTTGAACCGGTCGAGTGGGTGGAAGAGCCCGTCGATCTCCGGGACTTGCTGTTGATCAACTTTGTAAGCTTTGGCCTTGCCGTTCACTGAGATCAAAATCGGAACGTTGGCAGCTCGATTGGCATTGGCCGAATAGCTCATTCTCAACTCAAATTCGCCTGATGCCGGAGCCTTCAGGGTCCAGACGATGGACTTTTCGCCCTTCTCAGTATCTCCGTCGTGAAGGTAGTCAACCCCGACGAACTTACCTGCCGACGTGCTGTGAGTCCACGGACCGGTGACAGTCGCTTCGGCATCATCCAGCACAATCCCCGGTAGGCTGGCTCCTGAAACCATCACCTTCTTCTTCGCGCTGGGCGGCAGATCAAGCACCTGGCCGTCTTTCCGAAGTTCTTCTCGCAGTGCGGTAAACGGAAGAGATTGCAACTCAACGCCAGAATTCATCGCCAGCACCGCTGCAGTTGCGGCACTCTGCCCGAGCACCATAAACACAGGTTCCATACGAATCGAGCCGTACGCGATATGCGACGACGAGAGGCACACGGGCACCGAGAGATTCGAGGCTTCTCCCTTTGCCGGGATAATCGATCGGTAGCTGATCAGATATGGACCGCCGGGCGAAACCTGAACGTCGCCTTCATTCTGAACATAGCCTTCTGCCGTTACAAAACGGCGAACGTTGTGCGAATCCATGTTGTAGCTGCCAAGCCCCACGGAATCATCCACAAGTTGTTCTCGTCGGCAGTCTTTCTCCGTCACCACATAGTCACTCACCATGCGACGCGCTTCGCGGATATACAACTGATGCGGCCAATTGCCATTGTCGACGAACTCATCAGCGGCCAGGCCCCATTGAGACATTTCCCTGCGAATGGATTCAGGCACGCGAGGATGATTGGCCAGGCTCCACATCAGTCCCTGCTGATAGTCTTCATGGTCCCGAATGATCGTTTCACGTTCTGAGTAGCTGGCTTCGGGATAGCTGTAGTTACCGCCAAGGTAGTCGGTCGAAACAGCGCAGTTGTTGTTGGTGTCGGTTTTTCCGTTCGGCATCATGTCGGGCTTCATCGGAAATCGCAGATCCCCAGCCTCAAAATTTCGGAACAGAAGTTCATAGCGATTTTCGTCGTAGTTGGCCGGCTTCGGAAACGGCGTTCGATTGGCGGCTACGTTGCTCATGCACATCCGAAAGCAGTACGCTTGAACTCTCAAGTCGTCTGTTCCGTCTTCGCCCGCTCTGGTGGATTCGATCCCCGGCAATAAACCGCTGGCTGGATCGCCCGGCTTGAGATACGGATCAACATTCTTCACAAAGCGATGATTGTGCGTATTTGCCTTAACCTGATTGCCATTCAGAATCTCGCCGTACATTGAGTTCGCTTCTCGGCCCACGGTGTAACTCACCCCAGCAGCGGCCATCAGATCGCCTTCATAGGTCGCGTCGATAAACTGGTTGCCGATGAACCGCTTTCCTGATTCTGTCTGAATCGATCGAATCCGGCCCGCGTCCATCGTGACACCGCCGGATCGGTCCAGTCGTTCTTCCATTTGCACTCGGACTTTGCATTCCTTCAACATTTTGAGAAACGTGGCCTCGGCGACTTTGGGTTCGAACGTCCACATTGCATCCTCGCCCGTGCGGAAGCGATCATTGTCGGCGGAGTTTTCATGAACCCATGCGGTCGGGTTTTCGTAGTGTTGCCGGATCCGTTGATAAAACTCTCGAGCGATCCCGCCGATGACTCGCTTGTCGCCGCTATCTGTAAAACCGAGCCCACCGGAGGTCAGTCCACCGATATGCCTGCTCGGTTCAATCACGACGACCGACTTGCCCATGCGCGAAATCTGTACGGCGGCAGCGACTCCTGCCGACGTTCCGCCGTAGACGATTACGTCAGCCGTCACCTCATCCGCCGCACCCTGTGTTTGCGCGACTCCGGAGTTCAGTTGAAATGCCATGGCAAGCCCGGTGAGAATGCGGCAAGCACTCATTCGGAAGTGGCTGGTTTGAGTCATTCGCAGATCCTTTCGGAGGCTATTGCTACTGTTTGTCAGGTGTTTGTACTGCCCGGTAGAGTCCATAGTCTACGCAATCTGACTCACGAAACGCACGCACGATGGGCACGATTGATTTTCGACCATCATCTCCTTGGCTGCTGGCAGGAAGTTTATTTTGCGAAACCGACTTTGCGTTTCTCTCGCCGAGTTCTCTATATTCCACCCTTTAGTGAGTGTCTGCCGCGGTATCCGGGCGGATGCCGCATGCTATTCAACAACGTGGAATAGGCCAGCCATGCAGGACCTTCAGTTCAAATTCAAGTTTCTCAATGAGCAGGGACAGGAGCAGGGTTTCTTTTCGAAGAAAGGACGCTTCGACGGCGAAGTGCTTTACCTCGACACGTCGGGCATCCCGGTCGCCGCGATCGTTCACCTGGACAACCGCGAAAATCGAGTCGTCCTGGTGGTCGCTCAAAAGCAGGGAGAGCCAGCTACGTTGATGTTTGCCGTGAACAGTGGTAATACTCTGGAACTGAAGGCTGCAGTGGGAAAGGCTCGCAGCGCCATCTGGGCGGCCGCCCATAAGGAACAACTGAACGCGAAGGGACGAGGGCACGAATTTAACGCAGTCGATTGTCCGCACTGTGCCGCGACGATCGATCTCACCGGACATCGAAAATCGCCTCAGGTGAATTGCAGCTTCTGCAACTGCATCTCGAATCTCAGCTCCCCAAAAAAGGAAGAAACGACGTATGGCCTTTGCGATGAATGTGGCATGTACAGCAAGCCTCGCCGTTTCACGATCTTCTACTTCTATTTTTTGCTGGTCGTCTATGGCTGGTCAAGTCGGTCCACGTATCGTTGCCCGGCCTGTATGCGAGGCGATGCCTGGAAGATGCTGTTCGGTAATCTGATCTTTGTACTGGGAGTTCCCGTGGCAATCGTCCAGTTGATTCGAGCCTACGGCGGTGCAGATTTGTCGGCGATGTACCGAGGCCTGGATTCAGCGAACATTAAGGCTCGCAAAGGGAATCTTGAAGGAGCGATTGGAGAATATCGAAAGATCCTCGAACAGCATCCTCACGCAGCCGGAATCAAGTACAACATCGGCCTGGCGTTCACCAACCAGAATCAGCTCGACGCAGCTGCAAAGACGCTCGAAGCGGCCCTGAATGACTGCTGCAACTACCGTCCCGCCGCAAGTCTGCTGGCTCACTGCTACGAAAAACTGGGCCGCGAACAGCAACTTGCCAATCTGAAGCTCGAGTGGGGCAACGACGAATCCGAAGAGGCACTGGAAGCCGACGCACCGGGGGATGATGCTGAACCGGACGCATGAGAAGGTCTATCTGCGGCCGATCGCCGTGAGCACGCTCAAAACTTCCTGGCCGGTCCGCACCATCCCATTCCGCGAAATGCAGTTCTGCCGCAGTTGCTGTCGTTCTGACTCTCCGACGGTCTCGTTGAGAGACAGCAGCGATTTGACCAGCGAATCAGCGGCCGTGGCATCATAAAGGGTTCCCGATCCCAGCGACGCGACACGTTCCGGGAACGCGCCGTGCGAAGGCAGAATTGATGGAACTCCCGTCAGGGCGGCTTCTAAAACGTATAGCCCCTTCGGTTCGTGGTAATCGGTTGGAACACACAGCCAGTCGAACGACGCCAGCAGCCGAAACTTTTCGTCGCGACCCTCTGGGCTTCCTGCCCAGAGCAGTCGATCCGGCTGGACCTTCTTAATCTCATGCAGCCGTTTCTCAAACAGTTTTCTGTGCTGCTCCGGGAGAAAACCACCAATCACCATTCGCATGTTTGGGCGCTGAGGCAAAACTCGTTCAGCGGCATCCAGAAAATGGAATACACCTTTCTCTCGGCAGATGCGAGCGAAGTAGCCCACCGTGGTCTTGCGGTCGGTGTCGGCAGCACGGGCTTCGCTGTGAAATAAATCGAGCGAACTCGGAGGATCTTCAATCGTCAGCGGAATTGTTCTGAAGCGATCGGCTGGCAGAGTCAAATACTTTTGCATGAATCGACTGTAGTACTCGCTGTGTGCCAGCAACCCGTCGAAATGGGAAGCGTTCTGGCTAACAAGCGAGATGGCTCGCGATCGCCACGGTTCGGGCAAGCCTTCCAGAAAGATATCGTCACCCTGCAACAGGCAGCACATGCGACCTGAAAACTGCCGTCGCAGTTCAGGCACAATTCCAGACAGCAGCGCATTGCTGAACACAATGACGTCCGGCCGAAGTTCGTCGCACAGATATCGAATCAGTTCCTGAATCTCGGCCTTCTGCGGACCTCCGATGCCGTTCAGAAGATCGATCGTCAGCGGACCCAGATCTGCCGCGTTTGTGCTGCTACTGAGCTTAGAAAGCCACTTCACGATGTTCGGGCGATCCAGCCACCGCTTCACGGAACGAGGCAGGAATCTCCAGCCCGGCATTTTGGAATCAAGGTAAACATTAATGCCGCCAAGAAACACGCGTGAACCGCTGACGTTGTCTTCGTCCACTCGGATCGGAGTGTACGTCGGCAGCAACAATGCATCGGCCCCCGCCATCCGCAGCGCGCGGGCAAGTGTGTTGTCCTGCATGCAGGAACCGCAAAACATCCCGGCACCGCCGGCAGTGATCAATGCGATTTTCATGACAGTCGAACCTGCATTGAACGCTTTCCACGGAACTGACCGACAATCTCACATTGCCAAATCAAACAGGACGAGCCAGCAAGCCACATGCGCTTCGCACTCGCTCCAGCACTTCAACCGCCTTCGCCCTCGCGCGACGAGCCCCTTGTTTCAGAATGTCTTCCACCTCATCGGGCGACGCTTCCAGCCGAGTTCGCCGTTCGAACGCGTCGCCGAAGTGACTCATCGCGGCCTGATATAGAGCTTCTTTCGCTTCGCCATAGCCCATGTCTCCCGCACGGTAGCGATCAGCAAGTGAGTTCTGCTGCTCAGGGGTTGAAAACAATTTGAAGAGCTGAAACACGGAACAACCGTCTGGATCCTTTGGTGATTCGATCGGCGTGGAATCTGTCTGAATCGACATGATGATTTTGCGAAGCTTCTTCGGCGTCTCAAAGATCGGGATCGTGTTGTTGTAGCTCTTGGACATTTTCTCGCGGTCCGTTCCGGGGACCTTGGCGGAATCATCCAGAACGTATGCTTCGGGCAGATGCAGCGTTTCGCCGTAGATCGTGTTAAACCGCTGAGCCAGGTCGCGAGTCACTTCCACGTGCTGAACCTGGTCGGCACCGACGGGCACTGTGGTGCTGTCGTAAATCAAGATGTCCGCGCCCATCAACACCGGATACGTGAACAACCCCGCGTCGGCGGCAACGCCTTTCGCCTTCTTGTCTTTGAAGGCATGACACTTTTCCAGCAGATGCATTTGAGTGATCGTCAGCAGCAGCCAGGTCAGTTCCGTGACTTCCGGAACATCCGACTGTCGAAACAGCGTCGCCTTCGCCGGATCCAGCCCAAGAGCCAGCAAGTCCAACGCGGCGTCCTTGATGTTTTGGCGAAGCTGAGCGGGCTCACGCACCGTTGTCAGCGCGTGGAGATCGGCGATGAAGTAGAACGACTGCTCCTGCCCCTGCAAGGCGATGTACTGGCGAATCGCGCCGAAGTAATTGCCCCAGTGGAAGCGGCCAGTAGGTTGAATGCCGGAAAGAACTTTCATGATGGAATCGACAGGTTTCAGTTTAGAGTTTGATAACGTTCAAGCACTGTGTGATTGATGACTGCCTCTGCACAGTGCAGGCAGCTTTTTGATCAACTGCGGTTTCACAACCCGAAACGTCAGTGAGGGATAGGATCTGTGGCGTTTCTCAACAAAGATCCCTCGCTGACGCTTCGGGTTGGGATGAGACCAACAGGGCAACAGCACCCGGTTTTATGCGAGCAAAGATGCGTAAAAATAAAGGAAGAACCGGACGCTAGCGCGTTCCGGCTAGTAATGCAAAAAGAGGATTCAACCATAACCATGCTCCACTAGTCTCGTTTCGGAATCTGCAATGTGCCGACGACCTCCGCCACACTGCTGGCTCCAAGAGTCTGCAACGCGGCGGGAAGTTCGCCGATCAATTGGTTGGCAAGCCCAGGATTATAGAAATTCGCCGTTCCGACCTGAACCGCCGTGGCGCCGGCGAGCAGAAATTCCATCACGTCGTCGATGGATTGAATTCCCCCAATGCCGATAATCGGAATCTTCACCTGCTGAGAAACCTGCCAGACAATTCGCAACGCAAGAGGCTTGATGGCTGGACCGCTGAGTCCGCCCAGAACATTGCCAAGGACCGGACGTCGTCGTTTCCAATCAATCGCCATGCCCTGGAAAGTGTTAATCAACGACACCGCGTCCGCCCCCGCTTCCGCAACCGCGCGCGCGATGGGAACGACGCTGGTGACGTTGGGAGTCAACTTGGCAATCACCGGAATGCTGCACGAACTTCGCACAGCGGCGACGACTTCCGCCGCCAGGTCAGGATCTGTCCCAAAGTCGACTCCGCCGGAAACGTTCGGACACGAGATATTCAATTCGATCGCGGCGACTCCCGGCACGTCATTCAGAATGCCAGCCATGCGGCGAAAGTCGTCATTGGTTTTCGCAGCGATGTTGACGATGATCGAAGTTCCCAAACCGGCAAGGTACGGAAGCTTCTCAGCGACGAACTGATCGAAGCCATCGTTGTCCAGGCCGATCGAATTCAACATTCCGCTGGCGGTTTCAACGGTGCGAGGTGGCGGATTGCCGGGGCGTGGCTGAGGCGTCACCGTTTTCGGAATGATGCCGCCCAATTGGCGAAAGTCGACGAAGGCCGTCATTTCCTTTGCATAACCGAACGTTCCGGATGCGACCAGAATCGGGTTCTTCAAAGTCAATCGATTTAGGCTAACACCAAGTGCCGTCATTTGTCTGTTGTCTCAAAGGATATTTGACTGTCAATCAGCATTCAGGCGAGCGGGGGATGACGAATCAACATTGTAAAAACGATTATCACAATCGTTCGGAGCCACTTCGACAACCGGCTGGTAAACCAAGTCCCACGGTCGCCCTTATTGTCGTCCGTTTGGCCGTGCTTCACTGAGTTTTTTTGCTCCCGTTGCCGTTCGCGGGTTCGAAGTGCCCTCAAACGCATAGGAGTGTATCAGAGTCGGACCCGTTTCAAACCGATTCCGCAAGTGGTCTCATGACTTCCCGATAGCCGCTATTTGTTCGTCCCGCCTGGACAAGCCAGGCGAAAGCGGGCATTGTTCGTTTCATTGACGCGATCACACATCAGGGCTGTGCCAAACCGGCGATCTGCAGCAGCGTTTGTTCGAGGCACTTAACTTCTGCGATGTCGTCGAAAAGGATGGGCGAGCGTTCACTGATCTTCGCCTGAATGTCTCGACGGAACTCGACATTCGTCGCCAGCTTCACGGCGAGTGCGATGTATGCATTGTTCGAACTCACGATGCAGTCCGGAACCTGCATTTTTCGATACAGCCCCGCTGTAATGCGACCTCGCAGAAAGAAACTCGGCATCGTCACCACGGGAGTTCCCATTGCGATGGCTTCGTAACTGCTGTTGCCGCCTCCGAAATGGAGCGGATCGAGCATCACGTCGCAGCACTTCAGCAGACTGAGGTAATCTTCATTGGGCAATGCGGGGAGCAGAATGATTCGCTGCTGAACTTCTGCCAGAGTCTTCTGCCAACGCAACTTCAATCGCGCGGTCCATTCAGGAACTCGACCGGCGATGATCACCAGCATGCCGTTTGGATCGGCTTCAAGAATGCCTCGCAGAACGATGTCATCGTCCGGGTGGAACTTGAACAGAGACTGCGGGCACACATACAGATTGCGATCCTCAGGCAAGTTCAAACGGGCTCGAATGCTGGCTGCGTTGGCCGGCACGGCGGGGCGTTCATAGTACGTGCCCGTCAGCGGCATGCGAATCAACTGTTCGGTATAGTGCGACTGCGATTCCGTGTCGTCGATCAGTTCGCTCGACAGAAAATAGTCGATCGAGTCGCTGCCCGTTGTTTCAGGATGTCCCCACGTTACACACTGAACCGGTGCGAAACGTGAAAAGGCGAGCGTTGAACAGAGAGCATCCATTCCCACGTCGGCGAAGATCAGCACATCCAGCTTCAGGCGAGCCAGAGTTTCGATGGCACTCTTGATGTCGCGAGGAATCTGCACGAACTGATCGGCAGCGTTGCGAAAGCGTTCCGTGAACTCATCGGTGCCCGAATACGCTGAGCACACCGTCATATGGAACTTTGCCCGATCCAGCTTTTCGATGCGGCCGATGTTGAGTCGGCCAATCGTGTGATTGCGGAAGTAAGCCGATAGAAAGCCGACTCGCAGCCGCCCATCGGCCGACGTGTCCTTCGAGCTTTCAGCCGAACGGGGCGGAACAGACTGGTGACCCCGAATGATCTGGCCTCGCAACATCATGATTTCACGATCGTTCAACCCCTGATACGCCCAGAAGAAGGACGTGGGAACAAGCTGCGTCGTCGCATCAACGAAGACATTGTCTTGAACCATCGACTCCAGAGCCGACTGCTGTTCGTGACGCCATCGCTGCACTTCTTCGGGCGACTGATACACGATCGGCAACACCGACGCAGCCAGCAGACGATTCATCGGCGACGGATCGCGGTTGAGCAGTTCGCGGTAGACTTCCCTCGCGCGTTCGGGATGTCCCTGATTGAACAGCAGATAGCCAAGATTCTGCCGAGCTGCCGACATCATGGGATCCGCCTGGATCGCTTTTTCGTAGCACGCGACGGCCTCGGGCTGACGATCTTGTTCCTGCCGGAGGTTGCCGAGATCAATCCATGCAGACGCGTCGTTTGGGTTCGCCTCCAGCCACGCTTCGAGGCTTGTTAGTTTGGGACGCGGCGGCTTAGAGCCTGCAACGCGTGATTGTGTCGCTACACTCGGGCATAACGGCGACGCAACCATGTCCGTGTCGCTATTCGTGTCGCTCACAAACCATGGCTTGCGAGCCGCGACTTGCAGAAACGTGCCCGGCGGTGGGACGATCCAGACGTCGTGCTCTTTTCCGTCCGCACTGGCTCCCGCGACGTACGGGCAAGCGGCTCCAGCATCGACTTCCACGGCAAAGATCTCGGAAACTCCTGACAGGAACTGAAAGACCGCGACGGTTCGACCGGTCATCAAGTCAACAACGCCGATTCCACACTTGAGCTGATCGCGATGTTCGGCGATTGGAACTCCGCCGAAGACCGACGTCTCACGAATTCGTGACAGGCCCACAAAAGCGAACTGCCCGAGGAAGCTGAGACCTCGAGTGTATCCCGGAAACGTTTCCACGATCTCAAAACGCCCGCTCGTCGGGTCAACGGTTCCCAGAGCACCTCGACCGGAATCAAGCACCCACAGTTTGCCGTTGTGCCATCGCGGTGAGTGAGGCATTGCAAATCCGCGAGCGACGGTTTCGCCCGAATCAACATCGATGATGACTCCGCTGGTGGCTTTTGTCGGTCGCCAACCTGCGGCGGTGTCGGTTTCAGACATCGCCGTGACAAAGCGAGGCCTTCCCTGATCCAACGCCAGTCCGTTCAAGTGACATCGGTCCTGATCGATCAACTGACTGATGAACCGTGGCTTCCATCGCGGCACAAAACTGTAGGCGTCATGCAGAGTACACAAACAAGAAAACAGCGTGTTGACGACCCACAGTCCTTCGTTGCCCCACGCGAGATCATGGCCATGAATACTGCCGGTCCAGGTGGATGAGCGAGGCACATAACAAACATCCCAGGTTCCCGCCGGCGCGACGGAAGGAGCGACGTCGCGATTGCCGGCGAGAAAATTCATCTGCTTGCGAGTTCCAATCGCCAGTCGATCGCCGGAGATCGCCAGGCCCATCGGTTGATCGTAGCTGGAAAAGGAAATCTTCAGTTGTCCGTCGCTCGCTCCGATAACCAGCACCTTTCCCGCCTGATAGGTGGTCACCATCAGAGATGCTTTGAGGTGACTCAGGATGTCTGTCAGCACCGGAGTGAACTCATAACGAACTTCCATTGCTGGTGGGGCCTTGAAAGTTCCATCGACTTCTTCTGTCATTGTGGTGCCTGATCTGGATGGATGTTAGCGATTGCCGATAGGGCGTGGCGGGAAGTGCGATGGAGGCCAGTATGGGTGGATGAAGCCACTGATTCAACCGAAAGAAATCGAGTCCTTGAATTATGCAGGTCTGGTCGAGCGAAATGAGTTTCAACAGTCAAAGTTGTGCCGCAAGCACTGAACCACGCGTGGGCCACATCGACATAAAGGCCGTGAATCGCGTCAATCGAGCCTTTTGACTCGCGCACGGGCCGAGTACGATGCTGAATAGCGAGTTGAAAAAGGTGTCTGGAACTTTGGAGACGGCAACGAAGCTTGGCGAATATGAGCCGTCGGAGAGTTCCAGACACCTTTTTCAACAGACTCTTGCTACCGCCACGAACTTTGAGTGGCACAACTCCTTTCCGCCAAACGACCCGCCATGATGCCCCTTGTCTCGCCATATCTTTCGACGCTCTCGGACGGATTGCTCGTTTTGCTCGCTGATGAAGATTCGTCCGTGCGTTCATCACGGCCGTCATCGCTGAGTGCCAGCATCCATCTGCCGCGCATTTTCTTGCTGCAGCGAATGTTTCTGTCATTCCTCGCGATGCTGATGCTGGCATTGTGCTCATGGACCGCTGTTGCGGCCGACGAACGCGACGAAACGGAAGCCCGAGTTGGCACCGAGCGATTCCTCACCGTGCTGCTGGCGAATCCTCGCTATGGAACTGCCTTCGATCGAGTCTACGCGTTCCACATCGACCGAGGCTCCATCGCCGCGTTTCGGGAGTCGCTGCGAGTGGCTGCTGGGTTGCCGAAAGAGCTGGCGCCAGAAGCGGGAACAATCACGCCGGACATGCTTGCGATTTTGCTGCCGGTAAACACAGATCAGGGAGCCGCGTGTTTGCTCTTCGGCCTCATCGAACTGCGACATTCAGAATCCGCCTCGGCGATCATCGCGCTGCAACAGGCAACGCAGCTTCATCCGAAGGATGCGATGTCGCACTGGACTTTAGCTCGAGCGTTCGTCATGGCTCAAAAGCCGGACGAAGCCATCGCGTCGCTGGAGCAAGCGATTGCGTGTCGACCGGCAAAGATTGATCTTCTGGAAATCTACAAGGAGCTGGCTCGCAACCTTCAGCGGGCTCAACGCACCGACGATGCTTTGAACACATGGAAACAGCTGGAAGCGGAGTTCCCCGGAGACTTGCGAGTGAAAGAACAGATCGCCGCAACACTGGCCGAGGACGGTCGCTGGGACGAAGCGTTGGGGCGGTATCAGGCTTTGGCGAAGGAAACGAAGAACTCCGACCAGCGAGTCGCCGCGAATCTGGCGGCCAGCGACGTGATGATTCAGCTCGGGCGAAATCAGGATGCGATCACGTCCCTCGAATCCCAGCTCGGTCGACTCGATTCTGATAGCTGGCTGTTCAAGGACATTCGCCGCCGCATCGAAAACATCTTCCGAAGCCGCGATGATCTGACCGGGCTGGTTGCGTACTATAAAGCATGGGTGAAGGCACATCCCGAAGACGTCGACGCGATGGCCAGGCTCGGCCGCACACTGTCATTGCAGAATAAAACTGCTGAGGCTGCCGCCTGGTATCGCAAGGCGATTACGCTGGCTCCGTCGAACGCGTCGCTGCGAGAATCGCTGATCGATCAACTCGTGCGAGACAACAACATCGCAGACGCGTTGGTTCAGTACGAAGCGATGTCGAAGTTCGATGCGGGCAACCTGGATCATCTCGAAGACTGGGGCCAGTTGTATCTTGCTCAGAAGGATGTTCCGCTCGAAGAACGCCAGTCGAAGGCTGCAGCGGTCTGGGAACGCATGCTTGAAAACCGAGCTGAAGATCCGGTGACACTGGCGAAGCTGGCGTCGCTGCTTCGCCGTGCAGATTCAGCAGGGCCGGCGAAAAGGGTGTCTGGAACTTTGGAGGCGTCACAGCCTCCTGGCAACGTCGAGACGCCGGAGAGTTCCAGACACCTTTTTCGCCTTCAGGATCGGGCCATCACGCTCTATCGATCGGCGATCGAGAAAGCACCAAACGAACCGCAGTATCGCGAGTACCTCGGTGAGTACCTGCATCAGCTTCAACGCACCAACGAAGCGGTCGTCGAATGGAAACTCATTGCCGACGGTGATCGCCACACAAAGGCGAATCTCATTCGACTCGCTGAGGTGCTGAATCGCTTCGGCCAGAATGAACCTGGTCTAGCATCCATGCGAGACGCATGCGGCCTCAATCCCGATCCGCTGGAACGCGTGCAGTTTGCCGAGATGCTGCGCAACTGGCGAGCGGCAGGGCATCAGCCCTCCGAGTCCGCACGCACCACGGACACTGTCAACACAAACACAGAATCGCACACGGAGGGCTCACGCCCACCGCTCGCCGAGGACAAGGATTTCACAGAAGCCCTTCAACAACTCGACCTCGCCGAACAATCCGCCGAAACGCCCGACGAGCGACAGCAGATCCTCAAAGAACGAATTCAGTGTCTGATCGCGGCTGGCCAGCTTGAACAGCAGATCAAGCAGCTTTCAGAAGAACTTACTGCCGGCACGAACGTCACCGCCGATCGCTGGCGAATGCTCGCCATGTATCAGGACGCCGCTGACAAAATCAACGACGCCACCTCCTCGGCCATGAAAGTCGTTGAACTGCAGCCCGACTCCATTTCCGGCTGGACCATTCTTGCCAGTCTCTACGAACGCACAGGGCGACTTGGAGACGCGGCCGATGCGATGAAGAAACTCGCGTCGCTGGATCGACGAGGTATCTCCGAATACCTCCGCAAGTCGGCGAGGCTTCAAGTGCGACTCGGCCAGTTCGACGCGGCGCTCGCCACCGGTCGCGATCTCATCAAAGCCACGCCAGGCAATCCCGAGGCCTATCAGTTCTTCGCCGATCTGGCCTTCGAAGTCGGCCAGCCGAAGATCGCGGTCGACTCGCTGCGGCAAGCTGTGCGAGTCAACCCAGGCGACGAAGCGTCTCTGAAAGCCCTCGCGAAAACTCTCGCCGATGAATTTCAAACCCCCGAAGCCATCGAACTCTACTGGCGCGCCTTTGAGAAAGCCCCGGACCTCGAAAGCCAAACCCAAATCGTCGTCGCCCTCAGCAACCTCTACCTCCGCAGCAACCAGTTCCCCAAACTCATCGAACGCTTAGAACTGCGTAGCCGAGAACTCAACCTGCCGACCGAGATGACCCGCTGCATCGCCACGGCGTATCGAGAGGCTGGGGATTTTCGAAAGGCAAGGGAAACGCTGGAGCGACTGCTGTCCAACGAACCACAAGAAATGGCTGTGCTCACTGAACTTGCTGCAATCGCCCAGACGGAACAGAACCTAGTTGTCTTGCAAGAGTACCGAACGCAAATGGAGCAAATAGCTGGAGCCACGTTTTTTGAGTCACAAAGTCTTCAATCGGATACGGGCGATTCCGAAGGTATGCTAGAACAGCGTGTAGCCGCTGCGGAGCTCGAGCGAGACCGAGGAGAACTCCTGAAAGAAATCGACTTCTTCAGCCAGTCCGCACATGGTGAGGTCGCTGTTCGACTCTGTGAGCGGCTCTTGCATGACGATCCCAATGACTGGGACGTGATGTTTCGTCTGTCTGAGCTGATCTATCTGGGGAAGGCTCCGGGAAAATCCTATCGTGACGGATTGAGCCTCTCTCGGCGAATCATGTCGTTGCAGCTACCGTGGGGGAGTTTATTGTCCCAGCCAATTGGCAGAGCTGCTGCGCCGCTACTCCCAGACGATTGGTCAGTCTCTGCCGAGGATTTCATGTTCTGGGCGATGTGTGTCGATTCGTCTCAGCGAACCTACGGAGATGTCTACAGCAGATCCGCTCTGCGATTGTTTGGCGCTGGGGCTGGGGCTGAGGATCTCACCGAGTCAGATTACGCAATGTTCATTGGAAACCAAGTGAAAGAGCGGTACGGTTTTCGTGTAGCAGCATATCTGGCATTTAACGTGCGACATCTTGCTCCATTTCCTTCAGCTGCCTGTGATCGACTTCGCGCAAGTGTGGATTCAGAAAAAACGCCGATGGGCAATGTGATCCGCCTGGCTTTAATTGATGCTCAGGCAAATGCAATGGACTTACCTCCCGAGGACGTGGCAGTACAGTTTGAGAACCTCGTTCTACCAGTCGTAGTGAATTCCCCAGAGTGGATCGAATGGGTTTTAAATCCATGGCGATCGGATATCTTTGATGGAATGCCACCGACGCAAAAGGAGAGATTTGCAAGAGTACTCGCGACGTCGAATTTGAGTGCTCGCAGTTTGCTGGTCGTATTCCTGAATTCCATGAAGAATGATTCGCGACTTGCACGTACCGCGTGGCACAAAATTCCTGACGACTCATGGCGAGATGACAAGTGGATGCAGGCAAAGCTCCAGTCAATGATTCATCTGTTTCTCTCCTATTTTGACGAGCGCGAAGACATTGACGGACTAATTAAGGTGTTGTCGGCTGTTTGGGAAATGCCCAGAACTCAGGAAACTCACCCAACAACGATCCACTATCCACTCATTTCTCACGAAGACGTGTTAAGCAAACAACTAGGGAACGTCCACGCAGAACAACTCATCTCGTGTCTTGCAGCAATCATAGAATCTGGGAATAGTCAAAAAGGTCTTGCGTGGGCTCAGGCCCGTTGGGCGAACGCGTCAGGCAGAGACAAGGCCGCGCTTTGCATTGTACAATCCATCCTGACTCGCGACGAAAACCCAATTGTTTCAGTGCTGTTTGAGATCAAGGCTATTGAGATTCAGGAGGACGCAGACTGTCGTTTTCTCGTAGCCAAGCATGCGGCACAGTTGCAGCTATTGGATGAAGCATTGCTCCTGATCGATTCAATTAATGAAGCGACCGTCCCGCTCGAAATCGCCAAAGAGTCGATGGGCTTAGAACTGGCAATCAAGACGTCGCAACTTCCGAGAGCCCGAGTTGCAGCACGCCGACTTTACGGGTTGCCGCTGGACGAAAGTCACGAGAGTTCACTTTTGGCAGTCTTGAAGCAGCTGGAAATGTCGGCTGAGAGCCGTTCGCTGGAGGCTAGAATCGATCGTCAACCGGAAACTCGCCACTCCAGCCTCGGACGAAAGCTGGCGTCGTACATGTCTTCCGAGAAGAATGAACTTGCCGGCGAAGTAGCGTGGGAGTTGCTGAAGCTGGCTTCGGGGGGGACGCTGTTCTCGGGGCATCGGCCGAATGATGATCGGGATGATGGCGGTGAACGGCTTCAGGCCATCAAAGCCTTGGGGAAACTCAAGCGACTGCAGCCGCTGATTGATCGGTACGAAGCGATGCTTGCAGCGTCGCCCGAGTCGCTGGATTTGCTGGAGATCCTGTGTGAGTTTCACGAAGCGGCGGAGCAGTTTCCACAACTCGCCGAAAAGCGAGATCGCATCGCGTTGCTGTCGAGGAAGGCTCCGCCAAGTCTCAAGGCGAAAGCCGTGGCTCTGGAAAACAGCGGCGATGTCAGCGGAGCGTGTGATATCTATCTGCAGATCCTGAAGGATGATCCGGACGCGTTCGCCGAGGAAATGGAAACCTATGTGCAGGCCTTCGAACGAGCCAAACGGCAGGCGGATTTTCTGACGGCGGTGTTCGGGCTCGAGCCGGAACTTTGGAGCGGCAAAGCGGGACTGCTGGTCAACATCATTGCCGAGCTGGCTCGTGCGAAGACCAACGACTCCGTGGTGCAGAAGTCCATCGAAGGTATGCTGGCCAACGAGGACACTCGCACGCTCGCCATCGGAGGATTTCTCGCTCGGCCCGATGTGATCGCCGAGGAAAAGCTATTGCCCGCGATTCAGGAAGAACTCGTATCCGAAAACTCGTTCGCCGACGCCAGCCGCTGCAATCAAACGTTCCTGATTTTGCAAGGAGTGAAGAAAGAAACGAGCCTGAAGGCGCT
>JANMEV010000661.1:0-1506 GCA_031377305.1 Planctomycetota bacterium
GATCGACGCTTACACCTATCACGTCGGCAAGTTCGCCGAGTTCCTTGGCAAGTCGCCGCTGGACGCATCGCCCGAAGACGTACGATCGTTTCAACTGCACATGATTGAAGTTCGAAAAGTGCAGTGGAGCAGCTTCAACCAGGCCGTTTGTGGACTACGTTTCCTGTTTCGAACCACGTCCCCCAAACCGTGGCCTGTCGCCATGATTCCCTTCGGCAAGCGACCGAAGAAGTTACCGGCAGTGCTTAGCGGTGCTGAAGTGAACAAGCTGCTGTCGTGTGTGAAGTGTCACAAACACCGCGTGTTTCTGCTCGTGCAGTACGCGGCAGGAATGCGGCTGAACGAAGCCGCTCATCTGAAGATCAGCGACATCGACAGCCAGCGGATGCAACTGCGAATCGGCAACGGCAAGGGTCAGAAGACTCGCATCGTCCCGATGGCCCCGCGACTGCTGTCGGAACTGCGCGACTACTGGAAAGTCTATCGTCCGTCGGTCTATCTGTTCCCCGGAAAGAAGCCGAACGTACCGCTGCAGCCGACCACGATTCAGAGGATGTGCAAGGTCGCCGCAAAGGAAGCGGGCATCCTCAAGAATGTCACGCCGCACACGCTGAGGCATTCTTATGCGACCGGACTTTTGGAAGCGGGAGTCGATCTGTTGGCGATCAGTCGTCTGCTGGGACACGCGAGTTTCTCCACGACGATGATTTATCTGCACGTCAGAATTCTGCATCTCGGGTCGACACCGAGTCCCATCGACTGGCTGCCGGTGAATCAGCTGCCTGGCTGGATGCAGCCTCCGAACAACAACCCGCCGGAACCGAACTAAGGCGAGCGGCAGGGCGTCAGCCCTCCGAGTCTCACGCATCGACCGACACCACCGGCTCTGCACCACCGCGAGTCTTCGATCTGCTGCGGCGTTACACGGCGGACTTTGTGAAACACCATCCTCGGCAGGCCGTGCCTCAGGTGCAAAGCACGCTGGCGAAGCTGGAACGGTGTCGCACAGAGGCGCTGGGAGGCCACGTTTTCCGCTGCGACGCGTGCGACATCGAATGTCGCGTCAACAACTCGTGCGGCGATCGCCACTGTCCGCAGTGTGCCGGAGCGAAGCGTGCCGACTGGCTGGATTCGACGTCGCAACTACTGCTGCCGGGGATCACATATTTCCAAGTCGTGTTCACGATTCCCGACAAGCTGTCGTCGCTGGCTCTGGGCAACCGCGACGAGATCTACAATCTGCTGTTTCGCGCGGCATGGAAAACACTCAAGGATGTCATCGCCGACGAACAGCTCTTCGAAGCGGCCGCCGTGATGGTGCTGCATACGTGGAACCAGATGCTGGAAGCTCATGCGCACCTCCACGCCATGGTGGCCGGCGGTGGGCCATCATTGTTCGGCGATCGCCGCTGGATCAAAAGTCGTCGTCCAAACGTGAAGCAGTGCGACGGGAAATACCTCTGCGATTCCGAAGAACTCAAATCGAAGTTTCGTGAAAACTTTCTG
>JANMEV010000690.1:0-14085 GCA_031377305.1 Planctomycetota bacterium
CAAAGGCAAAGGCGTCTCGACGAATCTGACGACTCCCGAACAGATCACCGCCGCTTATCACGCTGCTGGTCGCGAAGGCAGCGGAGTCGTTCTGGAACGATTTGTTCCAGGATACGACTATCGGCTTCTGGTGGTCGGTAAGAAACTTGTCGCCGCCGCCCGTCGCGCTCCGGCTCAGGTGGTTGGTGACGGAATCCATTCGATTACCGAACTGATTCGTGAACTGAACGCCGATCCTCGTCGAGGCGTTGATCATGGAACTCCGTTGACACGAATCAAAATCGACGACAACGCGTTGGCCGTTCTGTCAGAGCAGCACATGGCTCTCGATTCAGTTCCGGCTGATGGCCAGACTGTACTGCTTCGCCGCAATGCGAACTTGAGCACCGGTGGAACCGCCGCCGACATCACCGACGAAGTGCACCCTGAATTCGCTGCGCGAGCGATTGAAGCCGCGAATGTTGTCGGTCTCGATGTCGCAGGAATCGACATTGTGGCACTGGATCATCGTGAGCCTCTGGAACTTTCCAACGGCGGCATCGTTGAGATCAATGCGGCTCCTGGCTTGCGAATGCATCTGAGCCCATCGTCCGGAACAGCTCGCGATGTCGGCCAGGAGATCATCGACCTGATGTATGGCCCGGGCGAAAACGGGCGCATTCCGACGGTTGCCGTCACCGGCGTGAACGGAAAGACGACCGTCACTCGCTTGATCGCTCACATCTTTCGAGGTGACGGCCGCAAGGTAGGAATGACGTGCACAGACGGAATTTGGATCGCCGATCGCCGCATCGATAACGGGGACTGCAGCGGGCCTGCGAGTGCTCGTGCGGTGCTTGCTCATCCTCAGGTCGAAGCGGCAATTCTGGAAACTGCTCGCGGTGGAATTCTGCGCGCGGGGCTTGGCTTCGACCACTGCAACGTGGCGGTTGTAACGAATATTGGCGAAGGCGATCACCTCGGTCTGGACGGTATCGACACGCTCGAAAAGCTGGCGGCCGTGAAGCGAACAATCGTGGATGTCGTGTTCCCGAATGGAACAGCCGTCCTGAACGCGACGGATCCGCTTGTCACTCCGATGAAGGACAAATGTCCGGGCCGCACGCTGTTCTTTGCCATCAAGGAACATCATCCTGTGTTGACCGCTCATCGAACCGCCGGTCAGCCAGTGATCTTTGTTCGAAATGGGTCGATCGTGCTTGTTGAGAACGGTGTCGAGAATGTCATCGACGCGTTGACAAACATCCCGATCACTCTGAAGGGTCACGTTGAGTTTCAGGTTGAGAACGTCCTTGCGGCAGCCGCTGCGGCCTGGTCCATGGGCATTCCGTTGCCTCAGATTCAGAACGGGCTGCGAACGTTTCATCCAAGTCTTCAACAATCCCCTGGCCGATTCAACATCCTTGAAATCAACAAGGCCATTGTTGTTGTCGACTACGGCCACAATCCTTCCGCTCTTGAAGCTTTGATCAAGGCCGTTGAAACACTTCCGGGAAATCGCCGCAGCGTGGTTTATTCAACAGCCGGCGATCGACGCAACTGCGACATTGAACGTCAGGGCGAACAGCTGGGCAACCACTTCGACGACGTTTACGTCTACGAAGGGCATTACAAGCGAGGTCGTGCGGACGGTGAAACAGTTGCGTTGTTCCAGTCCGGTCTGGAACGTGGGACACGAGCGAAGAACATCGTGACCGTTGATGGTTCTCTCGCAGCAGCAGAGCTCGCTCTGAACAACCTTCGTCCTGGCGATCTGTTGATGCTCCAGGCCGATGCTGTGGACGAAACTATCAACTTTTTGACGGCGTATCTCGCTAAGACCGATTCGGCGATGCCCGCAAAGACTGTCGAACCGCTCGTCGACGGATCTGCTGCCGTTGAAATACTGACATCCGCACTGAACGCTGCGTCGGCTGCCACAGATGGCGCTTCGGCACAAGAAAGCAATACGGCACTTGCTCAACCATCAGTGACAGCGTGAAAGATTCCCGCACCGTGACTCCATCGTCAATCTACCAATCCATGTGGCGACTATGCGTCTTCGCGCGACCGTGGTGGAACCACGTCGCTGTCGGATGCGTATTGTCTGTGCTGGCGACTGCGGCAGCATTGGTTCCTCCGTACCTGACAATGCCTCTGCTGGACGAAGTTCTGATCCCGTATCAGAACGGTGACGCAGCAAAGATGAATCAGGTACCGTGGTTCCTTGTTGGTCTCGGCTGCGCGGCGATTGCTTCGTGGATCCTGGCATGGACTCGCACATGGTTGCTGGCGTGGACTGCTGAACGGATTGTTGCCGATCTTCGAAATCGAACCTACGCTCACCTGCAGACGTTGTCACAGGACTTCTTTTCTCAGTTCCGAACGGGCGACTTGATTTCGCGAGTCAGCAACGATGCGGATCGCCTCTGCGATTTCTTCTCGCTGCACCTGATCGATTTTGCGGCCGACGTGTTACTGATGGCAATGAGTGCCACAATTTTGATCACGATCGACCCCATGCTGGCGCTCGTGACGCTTGCTCCGCTGCCGCTGATTGCATGGCTTGTTCAAAGCGTTCGCGATCGTTTGCGTCAGCGTTTCACAGCAGGAAACGAAGCCATGGGCGCGATGACCAGCGTACTGGCCGACACGATTCCCGGGATTCGTGTTGTCAAAGCGTTTGCTCAGGAACGTCGTGAAGTCGAACGATTCCGCGCCGCAAACGACGTTGTTCTTGCGGCCAACGACAAAGTGAATAAGACGTGGTCGTTCTTCGGGCCGATGGTTGCGTTGCTCACGGACCTCGGTCTGCTGGTCGTCTGGGGCAGCGGTGTTTACGCTGTTTATCAGGGCCGCATCAAGGTCGGCGTGTTGACCGCTTTTGTGGCCTACATCGCTCGATTTTACTCTCGTCTCGATTCTATGAGCCGAATGGCCGCGGCAACTCAGCGAGCCGCCGTCAGTGCGAATCGACTTTTCGAAATTCTGGATCGCAAACCGGGCGTTCCTGAGCCAGAAAATCCAGTTCCGTTGGCTCATGTCAACGGTTCCATCGAACTGAAGGATGTCTGTTTCCAGTTCGGTGACCGGCATATTCTGGAATGTGTCAACCTCGCGATTCGGCCGGGCGAAATGATCGGGCTCGTTGGTTCCAGCGGTGCCGGCAAAACAACGCTCGTGAACTTGCTGTGTCGCTTCTACGATGTTTCGTCGGGCTCGATTCGAGTCGACGGGATCGACGTACGCGAATTAAGCCTCCGTGATCTGCGTCGTCAGATCGGTCTCGTACTTCAGGAACCGTTCCTGTTTTTCGGGACGATCAAAGAGAACGTTTCCTACGGTCGCCCTGAAGCATCGCAGGAAGAAATCGAAGCCGCGGCGAGAGCGGCGTTGGCTCATGATTTCATTATGAAGTTGCCGCAGGGGTATGACTCTGTCGTTGGCGAACGTGGTCAGTTGCTGTCTGGCGGAGAACGTCAGCGAATCAGCATCGCCCGCGCGCTGCTGGTGAATCCGAGAATCCTGATTCTTGATGAAGCAACGTCGTCGGTCGACAACGAAACCGAACGAGAGATCCAATTGGCTCTCGACAATCTTGTGAAAGGCCGCACGACGATCGCCATTGCTCACCGCATGACGACGCTGCAGCAGGCCGACCGCCTGATTGTACTGGACCACGGACGCATTGCCGAAGAGGGCACTCACGAAAGCCTGCTGGCTTTGGGCGGGGTCTACCGTCGGCTTTATGAAGCTCAGTTTCGCCCCGACGCACCTGGCAGTCCATTGCCTCAGCCACCGCACTTTGCTCCGGGCTCAATGGCCGACGACGACGAATTCGTGCACCACTGAGGTCAACCTGAGCCTTGATCGTGAGACGGACAGGATGCTCGTTGACATTTGCTGATCTCTCCGCCACTCTGCCTCAATAATTGTTGGTTGTGCGAGCGTCCCGAGTGGACGAACAGCGGCCGCGTCCTGTTTACACGTCCTGCCGTTGCGACTTCGTCCCCATGATGCTTCGAATCATAAATCTCCGAACCCCGGTGGAAGTTCCCGAACAGGAATTGCCCGCCGAAGTCGCCAAACGCCTTTGCGTACCTGTTGAGGATCTTGCGTCTCTGAAAGTTCTGCGGCGCAGTCTGGATGCTCGTAATCGCTATCGTCTTGAGTTCGTGTACTCGCTGACTCTGTCCGTCCCTGATGCCGATGTGGAGCGGTTTGAGTTCGGCAATGGGATTCAGGTGGATCCCTGGGTGCCGCCAGTCTTCGAAGATCCCGATCCCGGTCAAGAACCGCTTCCGTATCGTCCGGTGATCATTGGGTCGGGGCCAGCAGGACTGCTGGCGGGCTACTTCCTTGCTCTGCGGGGCTACCGACCGATCATCATTGAACGAGGTCAGGCGGTCAAGGAACGAGTCCCCGCGATTCGAAAGTTCGACACCGGCCGCGAACACGACAACGAAAACAACTATCTGTTCGGTGAAGGTGGTGCGGGATGCTTCAGCGACGGCAAGCTGACATGTCGGATCACCGGGCCTGACGTTGACTGGGTCCTGCAGAGCTTCGTCGATTGCGGTGGCCGATCATCGCTGTTGTACGAACATCGTCCGCATCTCGGAAGCAACAAGCTTCCGCTGATCTGTCGCAACTATCGTCGCAAGATTGAAGCTCTTGGCGGCGAGTATCGCTTTGGTTGTCGACTGGAAGGGTTGCAGTTTCAGGACGGCGTTTTGAAGGGACTGGAAACGTCCTCGGGATTCATCCCCACGTCTCTTTGTGTACTCGCAGTCGGTCACAGCGCGCGAGACACTTACGAGATGTTGCTGAAGACCGGATTGCCTCTGCAGCAGAAGGCGTTTCAGCTTGGCTTACGAATTGAACAGCCTCAGGAGATCGTGAACCAGCGCAAGTACGGTCATGACGAATACCTTCAACTTCTTGGCGCTGCTGATTACTCGCTGGTGGCCAAAGGTCAGCGAGATCTCTTCACGTTCTGCATGTGTGCGGGCGGGATCGTGATTCCCAGCGTGTCTGAACCGAACATGTACTGTTCCAACGGAATGAGCAACTCGCGGCACGATTCGTCATTTGCCAACAGTGGCCTTGTGGTGACGCTGGAACCTCACGAGTTTGGCAGTTCGCATCCTTTGGCTGGCGTCCATCTTCAGAGACAATACGAATCGATCGCGTTTGAACTGACTGGTGGCAATTACGAAGCACCGGTTCAGCGAGCGAAGGATTTTCTTGCGGACCGAACTCCGTCTCCGACTGAGAAGTTGCCGTCATCGTATGAACGAGGAACGAAGGCTCGAAATCTGGCAGCCGTATTACCGCCGCCGATTCTGCAGGCGATGCGGGTCGGGCTTCCGATCATGGATGAACAGTGGCGAGGCAACTATCTGAAGGATGCGGTACTAGTAGGACCGGAAATGCGAGGCAGCTCGCCCGTTCGAATTGAACGCGATTACACGACTTTTGAGATCCCCAACATGCCCGGAGTGTACCCGATCGGCGAAGGAGCTGGCTATGCCGGCGGCATCGTCACCGCGGCCGTCGATGGTCTTCGTGCGGCTCGTAAGATCGTCGCCAAATACCGAGTCCCTGACGAGGCGTAACGCCTTCTTTCGATCGACCCAGGGTGCGAAATGACTGCTAATACTGAACTTTCTGTCGGAAAGCACTTTCGCCGACAGGCGAACTGACAGACGCTGGTGTGGTCAGTGTCTGAAGATTTACGTCCTTTTGTGTGCACTTTTTCATCCAGCCAGGCATGTACCTCAAGACCGGTACTTGTTGTCGTTTGGCCCAAGAGATTGACCACAATCTCCTGGGTCTCGAGAGGGACGCTTCTGGACGCTGCGAACTCGTTTTGTGATAGATTCGAATTGTGCGTTGCGATCTGGATGTTGCTTGCCTTTTATCGTCGTCCTGTTCGCCTGAAGACTACATCCATTCTCGTTCAAGCGGCCCGACTTTTACGCCACATCCAAGCGACTGAGCCTCGGCTGCTGCCGACCCTCTACAGGCACGCTCCTGCAAATCCGCTGCGATTGCGTGAAATTGCCGGTACAAAACCAAGGTACCGGAGGGCTTTCGCCAATCGGCTCGCACGGATCGATTCTGGCGGAGCGGAGCATGATGTGAAAAATCCAGAACGCCAACAATGCAGGTATCCCAGTCTTCGCAAAGCTCCATGCCGCTGCATGCGAATCGAGTTGTCAGACAACGGCAATTAAATCGCGGGGTCTTATCGCCGTTCCTGTTGCGGCATTTTTCGCCGGAGTTTGGTGGAAATAGGAGGTTCCTTTCTGAGTGAGTGCCGATGGGGTCCAATCAGCCCTGTCCGCCGTTTCTGGCTCAAAATACAGTGTAGCAGGCCGCGACAGACAACTTTTCGAGCGCGGACGAAGTCATATCGACTGGAAACAAAGTGAATAAGGCGATAGCTCGCAATGCCGTGTGATCCAAAATCACTCAGCAATCGAACTCTCCCAGCACGAGCGGCAATCCGATTCGTCGGTCTGCTTGTGTTCGTAACCGTTGCGCTTTCTGGCTGTGCAACAATGCAGATGCCTGCCAGCATCTTTCAGACATCCACCGACGATTCCATCAGTGCCTCCACTGTCCGCTCTCAGAATGATGGACAGAGTTTCGACTGGGGCACAGACACTGACACAGACACTGACACTGAATCGGAACCGGTCTTCGCCAACTATGGAACTATGCAATCTCGCTTTAGTTCATCGCCTGACATTTCTGCAGTTGAAAAGTCCCTGAACATCGTCGCCCCGGGACATTCGTTCGCCCAGCCTCGAGCTCGACTGGGACGTCCGATCATGTTGGTGGAATCCGTGAACAAAATCGACGGAACGCAGGAATCTCAAGGTGACGATGAGATACCGCCGTCTGATGCACCCGTGCCAATGGAAGGATCGTCCGATGTTGGTCGCAGGCAGGTAAACCGTTCGCCGTGGACATCAAAAGGTCGCTCAGCGTGGCAGCCGGTGCGTCCCGCGAATCCGATGTCGCCTAAGCTAGTACAAAGGAGCGAAGGTGGTAAAGTCCCGACCGAAGAGTCCACGAGCGGCTCTGAAGCCTCGGGTAATTTCTCCGATTTGCCAAGACAAATAGTGACTTCCGCTGAGCCCATTACGGAAGGCAGCTCAAGCGAAAAGGACGTAGACGCGACCAGGACTGTTGAAAACGAGCTTAGCTCGCAAATCGACGGGCAGATTTCAGAAGCGACGCCAGGCCCGGCTGAGTCTATTCCAGCTCAGGATCAGGGAATGCTGTCGCGGCTTCGCAGTCTTTATGCACCACGTATCGTTGAAGACAACACAAGCAAGGTTCGCAAGCAGTTGCGAAACTGGTCAGATCCTTTCAATCCGTTTAAGGGCAAAGAGCAATCGGAACCTCTGGCAACACCAGGCAACGCTGAGCCTGTCGAAACTGAAGGTACAAAAACGGCGGACGTATCTTCGCCTGATAGCCCGTCGATCAGTCCCGACTCGCCGCTGACGCTTGTGGTTCAGGACCTGGAACGGGAACTCCAGGAATGGCCTAAATCGCCGTCAGGAAAGCCAGAGCGGCCAATCGAATGGCGACAACAGCAGACGGATCTTCGACTTCTCTACATGGTTTCCGGTCGGTCGGCCGAAGCCGTTCGCGTTATCGATTCGCTGCCCGAAGAAGAACAGGAATTCTGGCAATCACTGATGATGTCCATGAACCAGTACCGCGCTTCGGGGATCGATTCAACGCGAGCGGAACAACTGACCGAGTCTTTAGACTCACTGCGAACTGCCGCGAAGAAGCTTCAGCCGCTTTCGAAACTGGCGGTGCGACGGTTGATGTTCTGCGATCGAATCGACGGCTTCGGAAACGTCAATGCGTTGCCGACATCCGACTTCAATCCGGGCCAGCGAGTTCTGGTGTACGCCGAAGTGCAGAACTTTCGATCCGAACTCACCGCTGAAGGCGACTATCGAACGGAGTTCGCTGCACTGATCGAATTTATGAAAGAGGGCGATGATGAAGTCTCAGAGACAATTCGCCTGCCGCAAATTTTGGATCGTTGTGATGTGGAACGCACCGACTACTTTCACAGTTTCGAACTTACGCTTCCCGCACTGGAAGGTTCCTATGTCGTTCGAATCCGACTGCGAGATCAGTTGAGCCTGCAGACGACGGAATCACAGCTAAACTTCAATGTCCGCTCAGAGAACTCTGGCTTGTAGTTCCAGAGTCGAAACTTTTGCTGAAACACAGGGTTACCAAAATGAAGCGAGCTCTCGGCTATTTGTCTGTGTCTGCTGTCGCCTTGTGCGGAGTTGCCGCGATCGTCTTTCAGGGGTCCGCCACGGCCGGATACTCGCCAGTCATTTCGCCATCTGAGGGCGATGTTGTACCGGTGGAAGACAGCATGCACGAATTCATGGAGTACGTCTTTCAGCCGACCTATCTTCGCCTCAAACAAAGTATGGCGGCAGCGCCAGCAGACAACAAAGGCTGGAAGGCTATCAAGTCGGACTCACTGATCCTGGCCGAGAGTTGCAATTTGCTCTTTGGTCGCAAACCAGCCGAGCACGGCGAAGACTGGTTGAAACACGCAACGGCCTCGAAGGAGTTCGGTGCCAAACTGTACGGCGCGGCGAAAGCCAAAAAGTTTGACGATGCGACCGCCGCGTACAAGACAATGCTCGACAACTGCAATGCGTGTCATAAGCAATTCGAAGAAGGCAAGCACATTCTTCAGCCTTGATGCTGTTCCAGTCGCTGCTCACCGCCGTTTATTCGCAGTTATAATGATCTGCGGCCGAGAACTTCACATGAAGTCGATTGCCGAACGCGTTAACTCGGGTTGGCACCATGGACCAGGGCTTACATCGCTGGTTAGGGTGCCGCGTGGTTGAATTCCATCATCTCGGCGATGCGAGGCTTTTCCTGGACCTCTGGCGCAGATAGGGATTGAGCGATCACATCAGAGAAGTAGACGTAGTTCCCAATCTGGCGTGCGAGATTCGGTCTGCTGACGTAGTTTGGCCATAAGTGTCCAACTTTGATTTGAGTTGACACGTCGAGGTTTCTGACCTTTCCGCCTCTTGCCCCAAGTTTCGTGTAGTCCTTCGATGTGAAGCCCGTGCATCCCAGCGCGCGGCTGGAGCCGATTCGTCGAAAAGGATAAATCATCAGAGCCGGATCCAGATGATTTGTCATCGTCAGAAGGCACTCAGTTGAACAAAGTGCTCGGTCAAATCGCTCGCCGGGATTAAGCCAGTCGTGATCGATGGCAGACGCAATAAAGACGGTGCGAATTCTTCGACCATTGCGGCGAGACGAAACGTGTTGATAGCCTTCGACGACGCCACCCGCCATCAGATGCAGTGACGAAGAGATCACACGCGTCCCATGACTGTGTCCCACAAGCGAAATCGGGCACTCCGCCGGAAGTTTCTCAATCAGGCTGGCAAGATAGAACCCGTTACGGCTGGCTCGTTTTCCCAGGACCGCCACATCGATGCTGGCAAGTGCTGTGAGCGGTCGATCGCTGGGCCAGGAAAAGTAGATCATCTGGAAAGACTGTCCACAGGATCCTTCTTTCAGCCAACGCCATGTGGCAGACGCTTCGGGGACAACGCTGGGCGAGTCCATAAAGCTGCCATGCACGACGATACAGACAGGAATCCCCGGTATCAGTTGCTGGCACAATTCATCAAGACAGGAGTTGCGGGGTGTCTTGCAGTTCTCGTGTCGACTTACGCCAGCGCAAAAGACTGGCGGAGTGTCAAAGAAGGACTGGGGTGACGCAGCAGTGCTGACAATCCAATAGCCCGTTTGCGGCAGACAAAAGTCGCTGGAAGACGACTGAACGCAGGGCGGAACGGTCAGGACCTCGGCAACTTCAGTCACCGTCTGGGCGAACAACAGCGAGTTGCAAAGAAGGGCGATTACGACGAACGTAGTTCTCGCAACAGATCTAACATGTATTGCGATCGAGTTAAGGTTCGCCATCTGACCCACCTGAAGAACTGACCGTAAGGCTCTTCCGTGAGAATCAGAACGAACAGCATCAATTGCCGGCCCTGGCAATTCAAGCTGGCATTGTTTCGCCAATCCAATCGACCCGAATTGGTCACGAGGAAGTGGGATGCCAACGATGATTGAAATTTCGGCCGATTCGATGGGCCAATGTGAGCATTTTGCTGGACAATTAACGAACCGGTAACACTCGTCCGGCCCGCTCGTCCTAATCGTGACGCACGAACAAGTTTCCGGGCAATCGGCGAACCAGTCGTCGCATTTCCAGCACGGTCAGAGTGGCAAGCACGCGAGAGGTTTCCAGGCCAGTCTGATACACGATTTCATCCATATGGGTTGGTTCGCTGACAACCTTGTTAAGAACCTGCGACTCCATCGGGTTCAAGGCAAGTTCTCGCGGCGAATGAATCGTCACATCGGAAGTCGTGGATGTCGGCATTGGCAGAGGTCCCAATGCCTCCAAAATATCATCGACTGTGCGGACAAGAATACCGCCATCGCGAATCAGATCGTGACAGCCAACACTGGCAAGGCTATCAACCGATCCCGGTAACGCAAAGACCTCTCGTCCCTGCTCCATCGCGTGTCGTGCCGTGTACAAGGCGCCTGAATTTCGAGTCGCCTCAATCACCACGACGCCCAGGCACAATCCGCTGATGATTCGGTTTCTCTGGGGGAACAACCCCGGCAAAGGACGCTGGTTCATTGACATTTCGCTCAATAAAGCGCCCTGCTGGCTGATTTCGTCCGCCAGTTCGCTGTGTTCCGGCGGATAAATATTCTGAACGCCGCTCGCCAATACGGCTAACGTTCTTCCACCGGCCTGAAGTGCTCCACGATGCGCGGCGGCGTCGATACCGCGAGCAAGTCCGCTGACGATCGTGAACCCAGCTCGCGAAAGTGCGGCGGCCAGTCGCTCCGCATGACGCCGTCCGTAAACGGTGCATCGGCGCGAACCGACAATCGCGATCGAAAGTTCATCCTGAGGCAGCATCACTCCTTTCTGATAGAAAATCAGCGGAGCGTCGCAAATTTCGCGAAGACGGCGGGGATAGTTTTCATGAGATTGTGGAATAACGCTGACATTTTGCTGCCGACATTCGGCGAGCATCTGGCGAGCTTCCTCCAGCAATGTTGGCGACTTGATCGCGACCGCCGTTTTTTCTCCAATGCCATGGACTTGAAGAAGCGATTCCTTTGGCTGAAGCAAGACTCGACCAGCATCCCCAAACTCGGACAACAACGCGGACTGAAGCTTTGGGCCAACCCCGGCGACAAGCGAAAGAGCCATCGCGGACAGAAATTCTTCGTTTGGATGCGGCAGTGACATCGCAGATCAGTCCTCGGTTTCGATGGGGGTTTCGGAGGAAGGTTCCCTCCACCACACTTCACCGTCATGAATGACGCAAGTGAGCTTTGGTTTGCTCAATTGGCGACGAATGCATTCTGACCAGTCAGACTTTGCGAATTGAAAAATCGTAAGCGTTGCAGGGGGAACCGAAAGCCTTTTTTCAGCCCATTGACACATCAACGAGGCAATTCCCGGATTGTGTCCAACGATCAGAACACTGGATTCATCGTCGAACATCTCCTGAGCAATCGCCTCCGCAAAGCTGTCCCCCGAGGCATTGTAGAGCTGGTCCCGCGTTACGACGGGTGCCGCAGCACATACGACTGACGCTACAAGTCGGGCCGTTTCATGAGTTCGAACGGCAGATGAGCAAATCACTCGATCAATGGTTATTCTCAGCTGGGCGAGCAGCCCGCCTGTCTTTTGAGCGATTTCAGTTCCCTCAACTGTCAGGCAACGGTCAAAGTCCGTCAATCCTTGAGTCGCTTCGCCTGCTTCCGCGTGCCGCATTAGGAGAATCGTTTTCACTCAGCAAACCCCAACTGCTGTGACCACACAAAGCCGACAACCGTTGCAGAATCCACGACGGTTTCGCGGCCGATTGTACAATCACCGTCTGCGGTGCAAAAGACCGCCCGTAAGGAATCCTGGCAAGGAGTGTTGTCAACAACCACAATGCCTTTTCGCGGCCATGTCACGCGGATCAAACACGAAACCGCCCGATGAATTTGCATCCATCGGGCGGTTGAGGTTAAGTTCTGTTGGCCGACGGGAACAACTATCGTCGCAATCCACCACCACCAAGGAAGTAGTTGACCTGGAAGATGTTCAGGAACACGTTGCCAAGTTCTTCTGCCAGCGTGTAGCGAACCATCACCACGTCGTTCGGCTGGATCAGAATTCGCTCCGATGGATTTTCGAGGGCACGATTAATGTTAATCTTCATCGAGATCGAGTTTCCGCAGGGAAGCTCTCGCACTACGATGGCTTCTGATGGCTGGCATCCCGTGTTTGAACCGCCACCATTGCCGCCACCCAATCCACCGCTGCCGCCTCGACCGATCGCACCAACCCCAGTGCCTGACTGTCCAAGTGTTCCGCGAGCCATGGCAATGGCTCCGATGATGTCCAGATCCTTGTCTCGTGGCAGAGCATACTCGCCACCACCCAGAACACCGGCAGTGAAGAACGTTTCACGATCTCGGCTGCGAATGATCACTATGTCGCCTTCATTCAGAATGATGTCTTTCTGAGTAAACATCGGAGGCTTTGAAGGATTGTATCGCAGTGGAATTCGAGTGACGTTGGGTGGGTCCGGCAGAGGAGCTTCATTACAGAAGCATGGATCTTCGCAGTCGCTTGTGCCACCCTGGCAGTTCTGACAGAGATCGTTCAGGATGGTGTCTGCTTCAACACCCGTTGCGTACATACCGCGGTAGATAAGGATTTCATTCTTTGCATCGGTGCCCGGCATGCCGCCGGTTTCATTCAGAGCATGAAGAACGTCGTTTTCATAGGCTGGCAGGTCGACCACGTAGCCTGTGCCGCGTTTTGAAACTCCGTCTTTGCCACCCTCTTCTTCGCGGATAACCTGAACTCGCGTTTTGCGAGGACGGATCAGAGTTACGATCAGGCTCTCTTCGCCCTTCTTAATGATTTCTTTTGGATAGGTGTACGCATCTCGCACAGCATTCGTTGCGGCGACAAGTGACAGCCCCTCCACTTTGATTGGAGCAACGATTGGCAGTGCGAGCGTTCCGTCTTCGCGAATCGGGACTGGGTAACCGATCGCTGGCGGACGGTTGCCGTCTTCCGGGTAGTGAACCGGAGGAAGTTCTTCCGCGTTTCCAAGCACACCCTTCACATAGACTCCCAGTACGTCGCCGGGGCCCAAAAGGTAGGTTTCAGGCGGATCCTGGCGAAGTCGGAGCAAAGAAATGTCTTTGAAGTTGTCTTTCAGTTCCGTCTGCAGAATCTCAGATGGAACTCGCGAGACAGGAATTGCGTTAATGGTCTGGCAACCAGCTGAGATCAAACAGCCAACGGCCAGTAGTCCAAGAACAGCTGGTCTTGCCATGTCCGGGCGAGACGAGCGTGTCGAGTTCAAGTATTGCAAAGTTCTCATCTCAGCATTCTCCCCGGGATCCGATGTATGTCTCATTGAGACGAACGACTTGATGGATCAAAATGTCAGCCTCATCATTGAGGCAAACTGAAGTAAATCTGACAGTGTGTTCTGTACGGCCGGCGAACTAGTTGCCAGGCGTCCCAGCGGATTCATCATATTGTTGATTGTGAACAGGGCCCGGTTCTTCCATCGGAGTGACCTGAAGCCCGTTTGATCCCATTTCCATGGGCGGAAGTTCGACGGAGTGTTCGTCGATCATTTCAGAATCAGCTGGTGAATCGGGAATTTCACCGTGGTACATCCCATCAAAGCAGGCGGCCGATGCTGGAGCCTGACGACTCATCCAGTTCTGATGGGCGGATGGTGAAATCGGCAGTTTCCCCATTTGGCCGTAACCATCCTGTTGGGCGGCCAGAGCGCCGTGAGAGAAGCCGTCGAACCACGCCGCAATTTTGCAGCGACCGACAGCTGTCTTGTAACAAGGCTTCCAATAAAGCCGTGGTGGCAGTGTTGGCTGACAACCCTTTCCGCCGGCAAGGACGCTTTCATAGCCGTCCTTAAAGCCCTTTGCGAAATGCGTTGGATA
>JANMEV010000006.1:0-33001 GCA_031377305.1 Planctomycetota bacterium
CCAAACTGCTGGCGAACATTGATGGGCTGTTGTACTTCAATACTGATGACGGTGTTCATGGACGTGAACTCTGGAAATCTGATGGTACAGAAGCCGGGACGACCATGGTCTTTGATTTCACAGGGGACTTGACCGATAGCAATCCCTCTGAGGTTGCTTTGTTGGGCGATCGCCTCATTGTCGCTGCCAGCACGGCACAAACTGGGCATGAGCTGTTCGTCAATGTTGACCCAAACCTTGCACCAACAAGCCTGTCCCTGACTGGAACATCGCTTCCGGAAAACTCGGCCCTTCAGACCAACGTTGGAACCTTCAGCACCATCGACCCTGACACGGGCGACACACACACGTATTCGCTTGCAGAGGGTCCGGGCGACACGGACAACGCGAAGTTCGCCATTGCTGGAAACAAACTTCAGACAGCCGCAAATCTCAACTTCGAAGAAAAAAGCAGCTACTCAATTCGAGTTCGCACAACAGATCAGGGCGAAAAGTTCAAAGAGAAGACTTTCACCGTCACCGTAACCAACGTCAACGATTCTCCGTCGGCCGTTCGGCTGCAGAACCAGCTTGCAGGAATTGCCGAGTTCATTTCGACTGCGTCAGCGATCAAGATTGGCGACGTCGCGTTCGACGACGATTCGCTTGGCTCGAACACACTCTCTATTTCCGGAGCGGATGCGGCCTACGTCAGCCTGGTCGGAAAACAGGTCTTCCTGAAAGCCGGCACGGTTTTGAATCGTACGACGAAACCCACCTATAAATTCACCATCAATGTTGACGATCCGACGGTGGGGTCATCCGTGGACGCATCGCTGAATGTTGAACTCCCGGTAACGCGGAACTGGACAACCATCACCGGCCCGGCAGCGGTCTCCACAATGCAGCGACCGACCATCACATGGACACCGGTTGGCGGCGCGACGAAGTACTACGTCTGGATTCGAAATGCTTCGACGAACGTGCAGGACTATCTTGTCACAACTTCCAGAACGACGTCATTCACACCAGGCAGTGACCTGGGTATCGGAAAATTTGTCGTCTGGGTTCGCCCGGTCGGATCGAAGGATGAGAAAGGCTCATGGTCTTCTCGTTACGAATTCCAGGTGACAGCTCCTCCATCCTTCCTTCCGATGTCATCTCAGAACGCCACTTCCCGCCCCACACTGCAATGGAATTCGCTCCGAGGAGCGATAACGACCGATCTCTGGATTGCCAATCTTTCGACAGGCCAACGTGAGGCAGTTCGAGTCGCAAATGTTCAAGGCACATCGTGGACTCCCCCCACCGACTTGCCAATGGGATCCTATCGAGCGTGGATTCGAGGAATGGATGCCGCAAAGAATGCAGGACAGTGGTCCGTTCCACTGGACTTCCTCGTACTTCCTGCAGTGGCACAGATCGCTCCTGTCGGCGTCACAGAACTCCGTCCAGAGTTTCGATGGAACGCTGTCCAGGGTGCCACCGGTTACAAACTTGTGGTTACTGACGCTGTAACAAACGCCATAGTTTTGAATCAGCAAATTTCAACAGGAACCATTTTTGTACCCCCAAACGAATTGTCCGCAGGTCGATATACATGGAGCGTTTTCGCAACTCTGCGTGGCGGAGCTCAAAGCGCGACCGCCACTTCCACTTCCTTTGTCGCTGGCAACACACCCACTCTTCTGACACCGTCGGGGGCAACTTCTCAACGGACTCCGCAGTTTTCCTGGACAGTGCTGGATGGCGCGACGAAGTACCGACTTCTCGTCAAGGATACGAGAGAGTTGTCACCCTTGTTGATTGATGTTTCGAGTCTCACGACCACAAATCATACGCCTACGCAAGCATTGCCAGTTGGTCACTACCGAGCCTGGATACAGGCTTTTACAACCGCTGGCACATGGAGCCCATTGAGTAAGCCGCTGGACTTTACCATTGTCTGATTCGGGGCAGGGTGGCCAGAGTTGGAGCGAACGGCAATGAGCGAAACTCGTGAGCCTGGTTGACGAGCACCAAGTCGGTCACGGCATTGCGCCCAGGCAGACACAGGGGTCTCCTTTTTGCCGCGAACTCCAAACCCCGCCACCAGCCTCATGCACCACAGCGATTGCACGGCCTCAACTGTTTGCTGGCCTCAAATGAAACATCAGGATGGCGATGTCGGCGGGGGTGATTCCACTGACCCGGCTGGCCTGGCCGACAGTTGTTGGTCGCAGACGGTTGAGTCGTTCTTTGGCCTCGTTGCGCAACTGGGGCACGGCGAGGTAGTTGAAGACGTCGGGAATGCGGACTGATTCGACCTTCTGCATCCGGGAGATTTCGGCTTCCTGACGACGAACGTAGCCCGCGTACTGGGCTTCAATGAGCATCTGTCGACGAGTGTGCTCGGACAGGTTCATCTCCGCTAGTTGTGGAAACTCCTGATAAGCCTCATCCCACGTCACCGTGTTTCGGCGAAGGAACTCTTCCAGCGATGATCCCTGCGACCTGAGTTTCGTCATTGCCGTGAAACCGCGAGCCAGTTCTTCCTCGTACTTGCGATGCCGGTCCGCTCGCTCGGCGCAGACAGTGCCGACTTCGATCCCCAGTGGAGTCAAACGTCGATCAGCGTTGTCCTGACGCAACAGTAGACGGTACTCTGCTCGCGATGTAAACATGCGGTAGGGCTCATCAACGCCCTTGGTCACGAGGTCGTCAATCAGCACACCGAGGTATGCCTGGCTGCGATCGATCACAAACGGACTTCGTCCCTGAATCTTCAACGCGGCGTTGATTCCGGCCAGCAGACCCTGACCGGCGGCTTCTTCATAGCCGGTCGTACCGTTGATTTGTCCTGCGAAGTACAAGCCTTCGACAAGCCGCGTTTCCAGAGTCGGATAGAGCTGCGTTGGTGGAGCGAAGTCGTATTCGACCGCGTAACCGTAACGCATGATCTGAGCGTTCTCGCAACCCGGGATGCGGCGAATGATCTCGTCCTGGACATCTCGCGGAAGACTGGTCGAGATGCCGTTGACGTAAACTTCCTGAGTGTTGCGGCCTTCCGGCTCCAGAAAAATCTGGTGCGACGTCTTGTCAGCAAAGCGAACGACCTTGTCTTCAATCGACGGACAATACCGAGGCCCGGTCGACTGAATCTGCCCCGAATACATCGGCGCGCGATGCAGGTTGGCTCGGATGATCTCGTGGATCTCGTGCGTCGTACTTGTGAGATAGCAATGAATTTGCGACTGCGTGATCTTGTCGGTCAGATACGAGAACGGCTCGGGACTTTCGTCACCCGGCTGAGGTTCACAGCGATTGAAATCGATCGTACGACCATTCAGCCTCGCCGGAGTTCCTGTCTTGAAGCGTCGAAGTTCAAAGCCCAGCGACTTGAGAGCCCCGGAAACTCCATGCGATGATTTGTCCCCCGCGCGGCCACCTTCGGCCTTTGATTCGCCGGTGTGCATGATCGCTTTGAGGAACGTGCCGGTCGTCAAGATCACCGCGCGAGTTCGATACAGGGCGTCGCCGGTGACTCGAATGCCGGTGATTTTCCCTCCGGCGGTTTCGATGGATTCGACAGTCTCCTGACAGAGCGTCAGATTCTCCTGCAGCTCCACTCGGTTCTTCATCTCGAACTGATAGGCCTTTTTGTCCGCCTGGGCTCGCGGGCTGTGCATGGCCGGCCCCTTGCCACTGTTGAGCATGCGAAAGTGAATGCCCGTCTTGTCGATGACGCGACCCATTTCGCCGCCCAACGCGTCGATCTCGCGGACGATCTGGCCCTTCGCGACACCGCCGATCGCCGGATTGCAGCTCATCTGCCCAACCGTGTCGCAGTTCATCGTCAGCAGCGCGGTCTTGGCACCAATGCGAGCCGACGCAAGAGCAGCTTCGGTTCCCGCATGGCCAGCTCCGACCACGACAACATCAAAATCGTAGTTGCACTTTGCGTTCATTCGAAAAGTCCCGGGGGATCCGGTTTTGCTTTCGGAGGCTTGCTCCTGGTCTTCGTCGACACGCCCAGATGTGCCAGCGCTTTGGCCGTGATCATGCGGCCTCGCGGAGTTCGCTGGATGAAGCCTTCTCGAAGAAGAAACGGTTCGACTTCGTCCTCAAGCGTGTCGGCCGGAATATTCAACGTGTGACCAACCGCCTGAACTCCCGCCGGACCGCCGCCAAAGACGGAGATGATTGTTTCGAGATACCGACGATCCTGCTCCTCAAGGCCCGCATCGTCGACGCCTTTCATTTTGAGAGCAGCTCGAGCGACGTCCAACGTGATCTTGCCGTCGGCTCGAGCATCGGCGAAGTCGCGAGTCCACCGCAGCCAGTTGTTCGCCTTTCGCGGCGTGCCTCGCGAGCGGATCGCGATTTCATGAGCGGCCTCGGGGGCAATTTCCGTACGCAGCTTCTTCGAATTGCGAGTGATGATCGTGGAAAGCTCTTCGCTCGTGTAAAAGTCAAGGTGTTCACGATTTACAAAGCGATCTCGCAACGGCGCTGTCAGCATCCCGCTGCGAGTCGTCGCACCGATCAGGGTGAATGGCTGCAGCTTCATGTTGATCGTACGGGCGTTGAGACCATCGCCCAGCGTAATGTCGATGCGGAAGTCTTCCATGGCCGGATAAATGAATTCTTCTACCGTCGGCGGCATGCGATGAATCTCATCGATGAACAGAACGCTGCCGTAACTGGCATTTGTCAGGTACGGCAACAAATCCTTCGGCGCGCTAAGCGACGGGCCGGCGGTGATCTGCATTTCCGTGCCGAGCTCTCGCGGAATCACTGTGGCAAGCGTTGTCTTCCCGAGCCCTGGCGGTCCATCCAGAAGCAGATGTCCCAGCGGCTCCTTTCGTTTCTTTGTAGCTTCCAGCAGAATTCTTAGTCGTTCAACGACCGCCATCTGCCCGACAACGTCTTCCAGCTTTGACGGCCGCAGCTCGTCGTCGAATCGCTGCTGGTCTGGATCTTCAAATCCACCACCGCCGCCTATCCCGGCGCCGCCGCGTCCGGATCCACCAAAGCCAGAGCCCGAGCCCGACGATGCCGGGTCATCTGGTTCAGAATCGTCATTCCTGATCGTTGTCTTCCGTGCCATTGGTTGAGATTAGGTTTTCAGGTTCAGGGAAAGACTTGAGGCATCAGTACATGCACAGAGAACAACGCACGACAATCGAACGACAGGAAACACTTTCGGTTTCATCAGGCGAGGACAAGGCAGAAAGCTCAAAAGCCGATTGATTCAGTTCAATCAGGGACGGCTACAGAGTCAGACATTTCATCAGCAGCATTGGTTCTTCAACGTTTTGGTAAAACCAGACCACTACACTTAGCCAATCTTTTTCTTTGCATTGTTTGGCGTTCAAAGTGAGCCAGTCAACGTTGCGACAAGCGGTCCTCGTCAATTTTCCTTTGGTGTAGCGGCGTCCTGAGGCTCCGCTGGCTTTGCGGCATCCTCAGGTTTCGCTGCATCCTCAGGCTTCGTCGCATCCTCAGGCTTCGTGGCATTGGCGGGACTCGCGCCATCGGCCGCCTTAGTGGAGTCGCCTAATCTGTCCTCGAGTCGCTTTAGAACAGCCTTATCTGGACTTTTGGCCTTACGCTCGACGTCGAGTGCCTTTTGCCAGAGAGCCTTCGCTTCATCCGTCTGTTTCAACGCCCCGTGGACGTCACCCTGATGTTCGAGCAAAGTCGCGTCCTGATAGTCTGGATCGGAATTTGCCTTTTTGAGTGGCTCGATCGCGTCCTCATGCTTTCCCTGCTTGAACAGGACCCAACCAAGGCTGTCGAGGTAAGCCGGATTGTCCGGCTGCGCTTCGACTGCGATTCGGATCATCTTTTCAGCCTGCTCGAGATTCTTTCCCTGATCAGCGTAGAGGTATCCGAGGTCGTTATTCACACCAATATCTGAAGGATCCTGTTCGTAAACCTCTTCGAGAACTTTCTCGCCTTTCTCCATGTCGCCGCTCTGAACGTAGGCGTTGGAAAGCCCCATCTGAGCCAGACGCAGCGTTTCTTTCTCCAGTGTTTCCATTTCCAGAACAAGCAGGTACTGGTCGACCGCATCGTCCCACTCATCAAGCTGAGCGAAGATTCCTGCCAGACGAATTCGCGTTTCTGCAAGCTGAACCATGGCATCCTTTGCCGCACTCTCGGCTCGCTGCTGCACATCAATTGACTTGACGAATAGTTTTGCGGCAGCCTTGAGATTTCCTTCTGTGGCCTCCACAAGAGCCAACTGATTCAGCAGCAATGGAGCGTCTGGAATGATCTTCAACGCTTCCTTGAGAGCCTTGCGAGCGGCGGCAAGGTCTTCAATGGCACCGTAAGCGATCGAAATTCGGAACAGTGTCGTTGCTCGTGCATCCGGAGACATGCCGGGCGTGGCCAGCAGTTGTTCAAGTATCCGAGCGGCTTTGGGAAACTCGCCCTTTTTGAGCTGATTCACGGCGAATCGATCCAAAGTCTGCATCTGCAATTCGCGATCCGGATTCAACTCGAGCGTTGCTTTCAGCAATGCCGACTCATCATCCGCCAATTCCATTTTTTCCGCAATCAGCGAACAAAAGTACGAGACTCCAGGATGCAAGTCACCCGGTTTATCAGCGAACGTCGACAGACAGGACTTCAGAATGTCCTTGGCAAACTCGTCAACTGTCGTGATGCTGGTGATCAGTGGAGCCAACTCGGCGATCGTAATCCGCGAGCGAACTGCCCGATTGATCATCGCAATCAAAGCGGCCGGATCCCGGTTCGCGATTTCGACTCGCACGAGCCCAAGATAAGCGTCTGCTTCTCCTGAAGTATCAAGCACCGACTGATAGACTTCAGCCGCCTCCTTGTTTTTCCCCTGATCCAGCAGAATCTGACCTTCAAACATCTTCACAGCAGCGACATCGGAAGCATCTGTGCTCAACTCGGCAAGCCGCGTGGTCAGGGAATCGGATCGACTGGTCGCTTCATACAGATCGCGGAGCAGCAACAGTGATTCGTTGCTTCGTCGGCCGGTTTCAAAATAACGGTTCAGATTCTCTTCACAGACAGGAAGCTTGTCCTGTTGAAAATACGCGCGAGCCAGCAGCAGGTTGTGCTCACCGGGAGCATTCTTCTCCGTTCGAGAAAGCGCTTCGAATGCCTCAATCGCTTTGGGAACGCGACCAGCTTCCAGCAGGATGCGGCCACACACTTCGTAACTGGTCAGACGACTCTTCAACAGTGTCTTGTGCTCACGATCAGTCAGGTTGAAATCTTCGGGACGTGCCAGCGATTTAAGAATTACCTCGTAACTGTCAGCGGCAGCGGCCAGGTTTCGCATCTCGAGCAGCACCGCTGCTCGCACCTGATGAACGTGCACAAAGTCGAATGACTGCTCCTTCAGTGACTTGGAGGAGAGTGCCTCATCAAGCAATGCCATGGAGTCGCCGAATCGATTGTTTGTACCGAACAACACGGCCAGTTCAAGACGCGTCTCATAGTCGTCTGGATCGAGTTGCATTGCCTTTTTGGCAGTCGCAAGTCCCTGCTCCACATTTCCCATGCGGAACAGAACCATCGCCTGAGCTCGCACTGGAACGGCCGACTTCGGATCCGCTTCAGCCGCTTTCTGAAACGCGTCAGCAGCCTCCTGAAGCTCCCCTCGCTTCATCGCCTTTTGCCCAGCCATGTACCATGCAAGGGTTTCCTTGTTGGTTGGGTCGATCGCGTCGCTTTCATCTTTCAAAGCTGGAGGAGACTTCTGATCGGGCTCCGCAAGTCCGTCGATTCCAGGCTCATCCGGCGCTGAATCTCTGGATTCGTCCGCCGCACCTGTGGGCTCAACAAATCCCATCGGTCGCGCGGTTGCTGGCTGGGAGAACCAAAGTGCCCAAACGACCGGGGCAGTTAGCATGATAAAGCGGAACGGTTTCCGCCAGAACGAAATACTCTTCATGGTCCGACTCTTCGATGCGAACTGAACGACTTTCACACAAACCCGCGACACAAACGCATTATTGGACTTCTTGTTGTCCGTGTCGAGTTCGGTTCATACTGAGTCGGACGAAACTCAGAAGCGAATTGAAGGGGAATTCCCACAGAAGTTTTCAGGAATGCGGCAAAGAAGGTTACGGATCAATCAATCGGCAGACGGCATTGAATCTGGCAGGTTCCATTCAGACGTCTTGAACAGGAGATGCAAACCTCAGGGAAAACCAGTTGCGGCTCAATCCCGATCCTCGGAGCGAAAGATGAACGTTTAGAATCGAGCGTACATCTCAGCGAGTTGACCGGACAATCCACGTTCTCAGAGATTTATGCTGAATTCGACCACCAAAGGCCGATGTCCGAGGCGATGCTTTCGTCTGGAACCTTTGTAGGACCTTTCCGATCTGCGAAGAGCTCGTTGATTGCATGAGCTTGCTGCAGCCGAATTTCTTTGTTCGCGTGGTGAAGATGAGTCGTAACGAACGCCAGTTTCAGACCGCCAACCCCAACGGTCACTTCGGCTGCGATCCTTCGTTCTCTGTCGGGTTTGCCGGGCAGCCAATGAATTGAAGGCAGTGAAACTGGAAAACGCGACAGCACTGCCTGACCGTATTCGCCGCCTTCATAGTCCAGCTGTTTGCAGAACTGGCCGTGCAGACCCGTCAATTCAGCGGGCCTGGTGGTCTGATCCAAATTGTTGGTTCGCCGAGTTTTATTGTCGACCTCCTGAAGTGCCGCAATATCAGGATCGACGGAGCGAATGAAAGTTGCCAGCCGTTCGAGATCAACTCGCGCGTCGGTGCCTTCGCCATGATGAACGTTGTAGCAGAGCACTCGAAGCGTCTTCGGTGTCTCCTGCGGAAACGCGGTATCGGCCATCGCGAATACCAGCACTATCATTGTTCCGCAGGCGCTTCCACGCGCAAGACGGGCGTTCGTTGACATTTCCCTGATCACGGCGAGACCGATTTTGCGACAGGTAGCCTATTCCTCTCAGCCGCCAATTTCGAGTTTGGAAAGCTATCGCAAATCGATCACGATTACACTCTTGTGCCGAAATCAGTAGCGTCAATCATGGGGCTTACGGTGTCGGCATTCGAATACTGCGGCTCCGATCAGAGCGACACGTCAAATGGCAAAGTCGCTCAAAGCAAAGGGACGTCGAAGACTTGGCAAGCACGCCAAGCCCAAGTATCCGGATGAAAACCGACACTCGCAAAATCTATTTCTTCGGCTTCTTCGATGTGTTCTTAGCAGCGGACGGGGCAACTTTTTTCTTGTCGACCGGCTTGACTGGGGCTGACTTTGAGGAAACGGACTTCGCTGATGCAGGAGTCGCCTTCGCATTGGTCTTCGGCGCAAGCGGTTTGGCATGTGGCAAAACATTCTTCGGAGCCGCCGCCTTCGAAGGACTTCCTTTTGATACCGAGCTTCCGGTGGTCTTTCCTGGGGTGGCCGAAGCCGCAGGCTTCGCTGGCGCCGCAGCTTTCGAAGGCACAGCGGCCTTTACTGTTGCCGCCGATTTGGCGTTGGCCACATTCTTTGTGTGCGGAACGGTCTCAGGCACAGCCGACGCGGCTTTCCTGACGACTGCACTCTTCTCCACCTTCGGAGGCTCCGGCGGCGCAACAGGCTTCACAGGCTTTTTCTTCGGCGGCAACTGCAATTCAGCAAATCGATCCATGACGTCATCCATGGTCAATTCCGAGTCCGAAGGATCTGTAAACCGAGGAATAAACTTTGGATCTGTCGACAGGCATCGCAGCAGGTGACAGAACTCAGAGACCTCTGACTTCTTAAGGCCACCTTTCAAAAACTCGGAAGCCTCATGCAGATCGGACTTCAACGGAACCAGCCCAAGCCACAATGCAGCCGAAAGCATCGAGTTGTCGAGACAGATGATGTGGCTGCCTAAAATCTCGTGCAGAATGAAGTCGCGAATAAAGGGAGTAACGTCATTCACCTTCTTCAGCGTTTTCACAGCCTGCTCCAGCGTCTGCCGACGGAGCTTCTCGAAATCGTACGAATACGTCGTTTCAAAGATGTAGCGCAGAACTGAACGAATCCGCAAGCCCTTCCATTCAGCGAATCGCAACGGATGGAGTGTCTGTTCCAGTTCTGAAACGGAGCTGACCCGAATCTCGTTCAGGTCAAAGTAAGTCCCCAGCAATTTCTTCAGGCTGGTTTCCGCAGTTGCCCACGAATTGTCTTCCAAACACGCCGCGAAAAGCATCGTTTCAACGACAGACATTTCAATTTTTGGAACCGACTTGCCGTACAGCTTCTGCAAAGCCTGAACGAGTTTGCGACAGACCTGAGACTTGTCGGCTGCCTTTGTGGCTTTGGCCGTTCCCATTTTTTTTCCCTGTTGACCTGTGTTCAACTGAAGACAGCCAGTACCGACCGTCCAGAACCTCCAAAATGGAAAGTTCCGCCTTTAATTCTCGTCGTCCCCAACCTCATGCATCCCGAAGTCAGCGGTCTCGACATCGTCATCCAGACCCACCAAATCGAACTCCTCGGAGTCATCGTCATCGTCAGCATCAGCATCAGCATCAGCATCAGCATCAGACGGAAGAACATTTCGCAGCACCGCGGCTGTCTCGATGGACTTGCGAATTCCATCATCAATGACAAAACGCAACTCCGGAGTGTATCGACTCTTGATGTACTCAGCGACTTTCGACTGCAGAAAACCCTTCGCCGAAGTCAACCCGTGCATTGTCAACGCTGCAGTCTTTTCGTCTCCCATCACGGAAATTCGAACGCTTGCAAAGCGCAGATCAGGACTGACATCAGCCCCAAGGACTGTGACGTTCTTGATGCGTGGATCACGAAGTTCAAACAAAATCGCGCTGCTGACAACCTCTCGAATCATCGAGGCGACTCGCGCGGTACGACGTTCTGACATAGACGACTGCTTTCCAGAAGAGTAAACCGGCCTCGACACATATTCGAAGCTGGTGGTTCGTTCGGCCGAGGGCTTTCACTGAAAGCCGGCGGACGCTCCGAAACGAAAGACCAACACAACCTGCCGGTCCTCGGCGTCATGATCAATTCAGCGTACGTTTGATCTCGTCGATTCGATACGCTTCAAGCAGGTCGCCCTCCTTCACGTCATTAAAACCTTCCAGACGAATACCGCACTCCATGCCATCTCGCACTTCCTTGGCATCGTCCTTTTCACGCTTTAAGGAACCAAGCCGATAGTCGTTTAGAACCTTCTGATCGCGAATCAAATGCACGCGACTGTCTCGCGAGATTGTTCCGTTCAGAACACGACAACCGGCAATCGTTCCAAAACGACTGATACTGAATGTTCTCAACACAATTGCGCGACCGGTGGATACTTCGACCCGTTCCGGTCGAAGAAGCCCCTGAAGTGCCAGTCGAATATGCTCCGTGACTTCGTAGATGATGTTGTACCGACGAATCTCGACACCCTGACGATCGGCCTGAGCCTGGGCACGATCTTCCGCAATGACATGGAACGCTACAATAATTGCGCCGGCAGCACTGGCCAACGAAACGTCACTTTCGTTAACTCCGCCGACGCCCGAGTGAATGATCTGCACCTTGACTTCGGGATGTTCAAACTTGCCAATCTCGCTTCGAAGGGCTTCGATAGAACCCGGTGAATCCGCTTTCAGAATCAACGGCAGCTCTCGAACACCCTGACCTTCTCTTGGCGCTGAGAGGATGTTTTCGATCGTTACCGCAGTCACTCGAGATGACAGTGATTCTCTGCGGCCTTCCTGCAGTCGGCTTTCCGCCGTCTCGCGAGCCTCTTCAATATCCTTCATCACGAAGAAGTGATCTCCGGCACCCGGCACGTCAGAAAGTCCAGACACCTTGACCGGCATCGACGGGCCAGCTTCCATGATCGCTTCGTCGCGATCATTGTACATGGCTCGAATGCGACCGTAGGTTGAACCGCAAAGCACAACATCGCCGACTCGCAATGTTCCCTTTTCGACGATCAGCCAGGCAATTGCGCCTCGACCCTCATCACGAAATGCCTCAAGACAAACCCCGAGACCTTCACGCTGCGGGTTGGCCTTCATTTCGTGAAGTTCAGCGGTCAGCAACAGAGTTTCCAGCAGTTTGTCGATGCCCTTGCCGGTCGCACCCGAAGTGCGCACCACTTCGTACTCACCACCCCATTCGGCAGGGAGCATCTCATGCTGAGCAAGCTGCTGCAGAATTCGCTGTTCATCAATGCCCGGCAAATCGATCTTATTCAGAGCAATCACCACCGGCACGCCAGCATTCTTCGCATGGCTGATGCATTCAACCGTCTGAGGCATCACACCGTCGTCGGCCGCAACAACCAACACGATAATGTCGGTTACGTTGGCGCCACGAGAACGCATCTCACCAAACGCCGCATGCCCAGGCGTATCCACGAAAGTCAGCAAGTGACCTTCGTAGTCGACCTGATAGGCTGCGATATGTTGAGTGATCCCGCCCGCTTCTCCGGCCGCAACATTGGCATGACGAATTTTGTCCACCATCGTCGTCTTGCCATGGTCGACGTGTCCAAGAATCGTAATGATCGGCGGACGCTGCACCATCAATTCCGGCGGATCTTCATGATCCAGAGACGCCAGGAGCTCATCTTCGATGTTTCGACTTCGTTTAAACGAAAGGTCGACACCCAACTCCATCGCGACTTCCATGGATTCTTCTTCACCCAGCTGATCGTTGATCGTGACCATACGACCCTGTTTGATCAGAATCCCCTGAATCGCTTTTGCAGGTCGACCAATTGCCTCTGACAAAGCACGAACAGTGATGGGGAATGAAATCTGAGCTGTTGTTCGCAGCTCGATCGAACCAGCTTTCTTCTTTCGCTTCAGTTTCTTGGACTGACGCTCCAGCTCTCGCGTTTGACGCAGTTCCATCAGCAACGAACCGCGATTTGCTGGATTGCGAGAACGCTGTCCCGGCTGCGCCGCACCGGGCGCTGGCCCACCCGCTTCGTGTTCTTCCCTCGCCTTGCGAAGGGCGGTGAGCTGATCCCGAAGCGGGCTGCTGCGATCCACAATGTCCGACAAAGCCATGTCGGGCTTCTGAGCTTTTTCCTCTTTGGGCTTCACCTTCTTGACAGTCGGAGCAACGTACGAAGGTGCTGCCGCCACGATCGGACGAGCCGGCCCCTTGTCACGATTAACCTTAATCGGTCCCGCGGAACGAGCGGTAGTGGCCGTAGGCTGTTCTTTCACGGAGCCAATTGGCCGCATCTCTCGAGGCCCCTGCATCCTGACCGGTCGCCGCATGGCATCATTGCCAGCGGGCGGCTTCTCTGGAGCAAGAGGTGAAACAGCGGCAAGTGCCTGAGGGTTTGTACCTGCCCCTTCAGCTATCGCATCGATAGTTGTTGATTGCACTTCTGCAACGGCCGCCTCGCTGGCATCAGCGATGGGCTCGACATCTTCAACAACCGCAGCAGCCGCTTCAGCAACGACCTGAGACTCGGCCACTTCCAAAGTCTCGACTTCGGCAAACTGTGGCTCTAGAGCAACCAAATCATCCGCGTCTTCGACAACTTGCCGACCCGACTGCGAACGCACGCTTCCGGTACCAATCACTCGGACCCTTCCACCGTGCGACACCGACTCACGAACAGGAGTCAACTCCGGACCCGGAGGCTCACTGCTGATGGCCGTCCCTTTTTTTCGCAGGTACGCAACAACCTGGTCGCGTTCCTCTTCGCTGATAGTGGCGAGGGCATTGCGCAGCTTCACGCCAGCTTCTTCACACAGCTCGATCAACACCTTGCTGTCGAGGCCCAGGTCTCTGGCAAGGGCAAAGATTCTTATCTTCAAAACATAACCCCTTAGGCCGACAGAATGAGTCGCGGGAAACACACCCGGACACAAGCGGCACAGAACCACACACAACCACCGGTCAGCCTAATTCGAGAAGGCGCCTTCTCGAATCACCCGAGCCCTAATGAGCCCACCTGACCAGTTTCCGGCGAATGCCGATCACAGTCAAAACAAAGACACACGAAAAATTGACAAAACCTATTCAATTACTGAAGACCGTGTCTCCTCTGTTTTGACGAACGACTCGCGTTGCGAAGTTCAAGGTATGAAACTATAGCGACCAAAACACTGGGTTTACCGAATAATCATTCTAATTCATCCACCACAGCAGCGGGCGCGTCAGCAACGGCGTCCCGAGGAACTGCCTCCGGCTTCACCTGAGCAACAGCGTGCTTCCGGTTTTCTGCAGCAATCTTTTCCTCAGCCTCAATCCGCAGACTCTCCCTGTCGGCGTGATCCACAATCTTCAAGCAGTCTTCCTCAGAAAGCCCGCCAATTTCCGCCAATTGATCAGGCTCAATCACAGAAAGGTCATCAAAAGTGAAGAACCCCTGTGAAACCAGGCTTTCTGCCAACTCAGATGTAACTTCTGGAATCACGCAGAATGCCTCAATCGACTTATCAAGCTGCTGATCCAGCAATGCCTGAGTCATCACATTGATATCCCAACCAACCAACTTTGACGCCAGACGAACGTTTTGGCCAAATTTCCCGATTGCCAGTGACAACTGATCCTCGCGAACCAGAACAATCACTTTACCCAGCATTGGGCACAAAATGACATCTTCAACCTCCGCAGGCTGCAGAGCGTTCGGCACCAGAATCTGCAGAGAATCATTCCACCGAACGATATCAATTCGCTCGCCAGCCAATTCCTCAACAATCCCGCGAATTCTTGCCCCACGAACACCAACACACGCACCAACACAATCGATTGACGAATCACTGCAAGAAACAGCAACCTTCGAGCGATTGCCAGCTTCACGAGCAATCGACCGAACCTCGATCACCTGATCGCTTACTTCAGGAATCTCCACCTCAAAAAGTCGACGCACAAAATCAGGATGAGTCCTCGACAGAATTACTCGAACACGCGAGCCCGCCTTTCGGACATCCAAAACAATTGCTCGAACTCGATCACCCGTTCGATAGTTCTCTTTGCGAATCTGCTCACTGCGAGGAAGAATTGCCTCTACCTTGCCAAGATTCACAATCACAGTTCCACGATCAACTCGCGTCACCAGCCCCGAGATCTGCTGACTACGAAGCTCGAGATATTCTTCATACAAAGCATCCCGCTCAGCTTCGCGAATCTTCTGAATCATTACCTGCTTGGCTGTTTGAGCCGAGATACGCCCCAGCAAATCACCGAGAAGCTCAGGATCCAGCATTCGACCATCACAGATCAACGCGGGCTCGCCGGTTTCGCGATCGATGCGAACCTCAAGCTGCTCCTCTTCTGAGAAGTGCTTCCGAGCCGCAGACAAAATCGCCTGTTCAATCCCCTCAAAGACAATATCCGAATGGATCGCCTTATCGCGGTGAATTGCGTCAACGATTCTAAGTATTTCGTTACCGTTCATGACTGGTTGTCTAGTTGTGCTGTGCGTGGTTAAAAAAAAAGCGGGAGCAATGTCCCACTTTTCGCGCCCGGCAGATTCATTCTGCCACAAACCTTTCCTGATGAATACACCGCACCACACGTGTTGGCCGCAGCAAACAGACATCAGCGAAATGGATTAAGATCTAGATCTTGTCCATTTCAGGTTCCTCGAACGCGGTTCTGGATCAAACAAACAGCAAACTTCCTGAAAAAAAGCTACCAAGGCCGTAAAACTACCCGCCATCGCGCCGCTTTCTCAGGATTTCGATGGAAAATAGTGGTATTCCCACCAAGTGTCAAGCACTGGCACGGGACGGACTCGACGGTTCCTCGACTCTTGTCATCGGTTCGAGCGCAAAAACAGACTCCGCTTCCTGTGGTGCAGGGAAGGGGCTCCGACGCGGTTGAACATATCATTGCCAGTCCATTCGCGCCGGCGCTTCTCGTGGTACGCCTAAGGAAAGCCGGGGGAAGATCCTCCAAAAAACGGGTTAGGATCCCACAACCCAGTGAAGATCGGGTCATACAAGTAGTCGGGCAACTGAACTGTGTGGGTCCCCTGTCCCTTGATGAATGTCGTCGACTGATTCCCTCTCATTGACAGAAGTTTTTCGCAGGATGAATCCTCGACTTCCGACAACTGCCGTGCCATTTGACTGTTGCTGATGCCAAATGCCTGCAGGACCGCGGCGTTGTTGATTAGCGTGGCATGCCCGCCCGGATAGTTGGCTCGAACCTGCTCCACATCCTGCCAAAACGACCAAACCTGCAATCCATATCCGCGCAAAAGAGTTACCGCCTGCTCCAGTAACGGCATCGTCCCCAGCTGCGCACATTCGTCCAGAATGAATAGCGTCGATTGCTTTGGCCGAGTTTGACGTCTCAAAACAGTCGTCAGCAACGCAGCAACCCACATTCGAAGCAGTGCCTTATGCGAGGTCAGCTTGTCCGGCGGAATGCAAAGAAAGATTGATATCGGCTTCCCTTCAAGCAGATCGTGCAGATCGAACGTTGACGACTCAACGCAAGTCTCCACGCACCTGGTATTCAGCGACTTCACCCAACTCAATGCGGTCGCAAGAACCGAAGGACGTGTGTCACGCTCTGGAAGCTGAAGGAACGAAGCGATCTCCCGATGGGCATGAGGGCAGACAACCGTCTTGGAATCCAGCAAAACGGCAAGATTGTAAACCACGTCATCCGAATAGAGATACTTCAAAACCCTGTTCAGATTTCGCTCGGCCTGTGGAACACCTGTCGCCACGTGGGCAATGATTCCAAACAGAAACGACGAACCCACGATGTCCCAAAAAGGGTCGCGAGAAAAGGAATGCCCCGCAGCCAACTGCCACGCCAGCATATTCGCATCCGCGTCAACAATCGTTTCGGGCAGTTTGAAGATGTCGAATGGATTGAACTTGTCACCTGTGCATCGGCCGCGAGTCGCTCGCTCGAATGGGTCCAACACGACTACCTGATGTCCCATTTCGCGACGACGACGGGCTGTCACCTTGTAGTTTTCGCCCTTCGGATCGATCACCACAACGGAACCCGGATAGCTCAGAAGCGTCGGAATGATAACGCCTCGACCTTTTCCGGAACCCGTTGGAGCAAATGTCATGAGATGCGAATCGCCTTCGTAACAGAGTGACTTAAGCTCCGAGTTAGAGTCAGCCGCTGTTTCCGGGTACGCAACTTTTGAAGACTGAAACCCAAATGTTCGATTGATTCCCGGCTGTTTCCAGCCCACAAGAAGTCCATCAAAAAGAGGTTTTGAAACGGGCATAATCATAACAGAAACTCCCTTTTCCGGCAGTCCATAAAGCACGAACAGTGCGTTGCGCAAATGCTCTACGAGCGAACACGATGATGCACCTGCGACGACGAAACAGTGACTACAAAGGATTCGCTTTTCGACCTTCTGGCGATAATGTTGTTTCCTCGCATTCATCTGATGTCTGATCTCGCAGCATCACCCCCTTCGCTGCAGTATCACGCAGCATTGTGTTGCGTTGATTCGAACCTGAAATGTCCGAACTGCGTGAAATCACATCGTCAGGGTGATCCAAGTCGCAGTATTCAAGGGAGCGGTCAATCTCGACGAATAAACTCTTCCCCTGGCAAGGCTGAACCCATAAAACTTTGCTCCATCTGCTTCTTGTCGACTCGCCCTCTTCTCGATTTATCCTCGGGACCACACGCGATGATTGATGGCGCTTTCTCACTTGCCGACATCCGATTCATCGTTGCTCTGGGCGCGATCTTTGAGGAGCATGGTTGGACTCCTCTTAGCCTGAATCGACTGAAGGAGTTACTGCGAGATCGCGGGATACCCGTCGGCAATGGCATGACGCGAGAAATCAATCGCCTGGAAGTCAGGATTGGCGGCCACACGAATCGCGGAAAGCTACTGCTGATTCGAAACAAGAACGCATCCACGATGACTGCGGCCGGGAAAGAAATTCTGGCGAAGATGCGGCATATTCTTCGGACGATTGACGAAGTCGAAACCTCCGTTGAAAGCGGGCGATCACTGATTCGCGTCGGCCTGACAAACTCGCTGGCCACCAACATGTTTCCTCGCGTGCTGAAGGAAAGCTTCTTCCTCACGAGCTTTCCAAAGGTGGATCTGGAGATTGTTGAAGGCGAACCGCATGAGCTGGTTGGCATGCTGCAATCCCGGGTCGACTTTGCTGTCGGACCGAAGGATCTAACGAACGGGTTTCAGTCGACTCCACTCTGCCAATGGAAACGCGTGTTGCTCTACAATCGCAATGTCAAGTACAACTTCGACTACTCCCTGAATCCCCCAATCGAAACGCTGCGAGAATGGCTGCGTACCGAAGTGCTCCTACTTCCCGCGACAAGGATCATCCCGAAGATTGACCGATTCCTGAAGCCCATGACAACGGGAACTCGGATCACAGTCCCTCAAGCCGCTCTGCGAAGAGTCTGGGTTGAGCGGGGACTTGGGGTGGCAATTTCCTACGAGGAAAAGCGAAGCGTCAGCAATCTCGGGGATCCCACCGGTTCGCTTGGTTCAATCGACCTTAGTTCGGTCCTCGGCACCACCGAAATGCATCTTTATCAGCGGCAGGATCAGGAACCCACGGCGGCAACCAAAGCGTTGATTGATTCAATCAGCACAATCTTTCGCCGAGAACAGTTTGACGAGTTCTCACGAGGTATTGCGTGAAACTATCTAATGATGCAGAAGCCTACGGTCCGCCGACTGTGCTCAAACAGATCTCACCGCACCACGAAAGCCATTTCCGTCAGCCGCAACGCTTCTGTCCCATCTGCTCAGCGGCGTTCCTCCGGCAACCACGCACCTCAGCCTCTCTGGACGCACGCGGACAATGAGACGGAATTCGAACGCCCCTGCATTGGTTCAAAACCAAGCACAGCCGCACAACCAATCCTCAGCCTTCAGCAGAGGTGCTCGCGGATGAGCTTGGCTGGATGCACTCTCTGGTTACCTGACGGGCGGCCTTCCATGCATGGCGAATCGTAAACAGTCGGGACTCAATCTGTTCGGCTGTGAAGTAACGGCCATGATCGCTGGGTGGTAGCCCTGCTAATGCTAGAGTTAGCGGCATCAGGTCGAGAAATTCGCGATATTTTCGCTGGATATCAGCTGGTTCAGCCATGGCTGGGACTTTCCGAATTCGTCAGGGGCAAAAGCATTCGCGTCCCTTCAAATGAAGAACGGGCTTGAGGAATCGACCGCAAGCCCGTACTCACAAAACGTTACGCGAGGCAACTCAACCGCCAGGTCGGCGGCCCATGTACTGCTTGATGATCGCGTCAGCAGCACCAGTTGGCTTTGCAGAGTCTTTGGGGGTCGATCCAGAACTTCCTCTGGATGCATCTGATTCTTTCGCTCCCGTTGCTTCAGGATCAGGCAGTGAGACCTCAATTGCGGGAGCGCCCGATGCGACCGGAGCAGGTGCTTCGGATATTGGAAATGCCTGAGGCATAGGCTGAACCTGCATCGGATATCCCATCTGGGGCATCATCTGGGGCATCATCTGAGGATACATTTGGCCGTATCCGGGCATCATGGGCTGATAGGGCATTGTGCCGTACATGCCGCCGGGATAACCCATCTGCGGCATTGCCTGCTGATATGGATACTGACCCGGCATCATCTGTCCGGGATTCATCACAGTTGTTTCAGCAACAGCAACCTGAGCAACCGGCTGCGGGGCGGGCGGCTGCGCGGCTTCGACTGGAACCTCAATCGACAATATAGGGATTGCCTGAGTGCTTGTATCTGCCACTTCCGAAGCAGGAACTGAAACCTTTGGCAATTCAAGCACTGTTCGTGAGGTGACCTGAGTGTCCTCGTTCGTCAAAGAAACCGCAGGAATCTGCGTACTATCTGATTCCGCCACAGACTGTCCAGCACGCACAACCAACTCAAACTCCAGGTTACCGATAACAATTCGGTCACCTTCAGCAAGTACGGTCTCGCGTCGAATGCGTTCGCCATTCACAAGAGTGCCGTTTGTGCTTCCAAGATCGCGAAGTCGGACAGAGAAGTCGTCGACGCTGAACACGCAATGATGGCGGCTGACCATTTCACTGTTTGGACGCAGTTGACAATCCTGCTCGCGTCCAATCAGAAACTTGCGTCTGTTAAGTGGAATGACTTGACCGGCGTGTTTTCCGCCGACAACTTTCAGTTCCGCTGCAACCATAACAAGGAAACTCCGAAGGAACAAATTACCCGTCATTGAAGCCAAGCGAACAGGCGGTCTCAAGACCTAGACGAGCCGAAGCTGTTCACGTCAACCACAGAATGTAGCAACGGCCGTCACAACTGCCAGCACTAAATACCGGCCGAACTTCCCAAAATTTCTGAATTGTGGTTCAGGTTTATCAACCGATCGACGTACGAGGCGCGTCTAAGTGAGAATTCGCGACTAGGCTGATCACGCCACAAAGTCACGACCCGGCAAGCCTTCTGAACCCGTTCCAGTTACCGCTTATTGTTTGGACCGACAATTTGTTCGCAGAGATTCTGCCAGAATACGGTCAAAACGCAGACAACTCGGTGTGGATGCCCACGCTGCAGCTGCTCCTGAAATTAGCTGATGACATTCCATACTTTCGTCACAACTGGAGCGGGATTATCACAGAGAAACGCGGAATTTGATCTCAGCTCCGCTGGAATCTGAACTTTCTGGGCTGGACCGAAAACGCTCGATCCAGCGGAAGGCTCGACGACGGGAGGCCGGGAGCTTTGCTACGACCGACCTTTCATGGGATTTCCTGTAGCGAATCAGATTCAAGCATCTGGCGGCAGAGTGCGTGCTCTTCTGAAGTATAGGTCCGAAACTGCCAATCGCACGCTAGCGATCCAGCAATCGCCTCGGGCAATTCGGCTCGGAACAGCGACTCGTCAAACGAGGCCGCGAGTTCAGCAATCCCTGGAATTGAGGGAGTAATCGCCGACGCAGAGAGGAGAATGCTTCCGTGCTGTAGCGTGACTCCTCGCCGCCTTCGCTGAGCGCTTCCAACTACTTTGATCCCGGAAGTATCAACGATATCGTTGGGATTGCTCCTCAAAAAGCAGAGGAACGGTTCCTGAACCGAGCCAGTGGGCGTTGTTGCCAAAATCATGGCGTTGGCCGCAGGTCGTTCGCTCCGGAGACTGCAACTCAGGCCACATCGCCCAAGAAGCTCAATGACTCTGCGATGCACCCTCTCGTAAAAATCAGAGGGAGACTGACGAACCGGATGCGACGACGGGGCTGCAAAGGAGTAGGTCAATTCTCGATCGTGCAGAATCGCTCCACCGCCGGATAGGCGTTTCACACAGGGCAAATCCGGAAATGGCGAAACGGTTGTTGTTGCCCCCTGAAAGTATCCGAGGGTAACGGTCGGCTCGGACCATTCGTAAATCCGGACAACTGTCGTTTTCCGATGCGCCCCGAGTGCCAGTAAAGCGGCATCCATGGCCATATTGAAAGCACCGCTCGACGGATTTGGATCAACGATGATCTCCGCGGCAGGAAACTCGGTGTTTGGGAGCGACATTGTTTTCTCAAATGCAATTTTGTGCCAGTTTATGCTGCAATCATAACGAGCGACTCGTGCACAATGAGACCCGTTTCTGGTGTTCCGTCGGAAAGTCCTGACAGTCGGCCCATTGGCTGAAGCTCGAATCCCTAACTAAACTGCCAATTATGACCGAAGCATTTGAACGAAACATGGGCCCACAACCATTGGCGAATGTCATGCAGGAACTGCAACTGAAACCGCACGATCTTGTGGCAGCGTCGTCCGAGCAGCTTACTCACAAAATGGTTGGGCGAGCAATCAAAGGCCGGCGTTTGACAATCAACGCCAAAGGGCTGATTCAGCGGGCAATGAACCTGGCGACTGGCAAGTCGTGGACTCAGGCACAATTGTTCAATTACTGAGTTCGCTTAATGACTTCGCTCGAGCTGACACGTTCGGCAAAGCAACAGCATGATCGTTTGGCTTCTTTGATAATCCAATAAGTCGAAGCTATCGCCGAAACACTGCGAAGAAGTAGTCAATCAGGGAATGTGGCTATCGCAGCATTGTGCGAGAACGCGGCTTCGGGGCGGCTCGTGGATACGCGGAGCAATTGGGCCAGTCCGCAGCCTGCAGATTGAAGGCCATCCGGCGACCCGCGTCCCCGGTAACGCTGTACCCCTGAGACGCGGTTCGCTGTTTCATTTCCGGAGGTCGTTAGTACGACCAACGCGGCTTGATTTCAGTCGTCGACCATGACGAACTACATGGAACCCATGTTGTCGCCAAACGTTCGCCATTCCATGGTCGAAGGATCCGCCACCTTGCGGTATCCAAGGCTCATCACAACTTCCAGCACTTCACTCCACGTGGGAAATGGACGCCCGCTTTTGCGTTTGTAGTCATCCATCGCTCGCATGAATTCGATCTCTCCGTCGGAGTAATCTCTTTCGCACGTTGTGGGATCGATTTGTCGGCGACGATCCTGGCGACGTCGATCGCTGATCTCTCGTCGCTCCGCAATCGTCAAGTCCGAGGGACCCGATCCCGGATTTGTTTCAATTGGCTGTGGCTCGGCCTGAGGCTGAGTCACAGGTTTGCGTTCCGACGTTGTTCGACGTCGGCTGGTTCTGCGTCGCTCGGTGACCAGGACCTCGGAACTGAACTCCGACATACAAAGTACCCTATTCACGTTCTGGGGAAGAAACGAGACTCGCTGTGGCCCGGATACAGACTCATACCCAGCAGCGGTGTCTTGAAAAGAGACGGTTAAAGCACAACAGCAATTGTCAGTCACGGTTGGACGACAATTGATCCTCGTGCCGCTGATGGAATATTCCACGCAGAATGCCGACAGGGGGAAATAAGCCGGTTACTAAGCCCTGTTCATTCCAGGAAACATTAGCAGTTGCGTAAGAAATCCGTTTGTAGCGGTCATACCGGCACTGGCAAACCGAGTCGGGGCAATTTTTGAAAAGCCACCAGTCCGCAGCGGTTTTCCTCCAGAAGGCTGTTCCTCGCTGCAAGTGCCTGAGGAAACCTTCAGCTCAACACCAGTCCGTTGAGGCTGGTGGAGCGGATGCTGCGTGGTCACTAAGCTCTATGCCACAAAGCGGCGGGCTCCGTTTCGAAGCGGCCGCCGCGGGGCAGAGAATTTATCGACGGCTCAGGCGAAGCGCCCGTTTTATCGGTGATACCCGAGAGAAGCCATGACGTCGTACAGTTCTTCGAATGTGATGAACCGACGTCGGTAGGCGACTTTGTAGTCGTCGATGGCGTTGGCAAGTTCAGCCACTTCCGGCCGAGCGGACCGATTCCCGTCTCGAAACTGACGTCGTTCGGTAGCGGCAGGACTTGAGCCCAGATCACGCTGACGTCGTTCAACAAATACACTTCCGGGAGCTTCAGTCAGAAATTGTTCGGCCATTTCAATTCTCGCACTCAATGTTCTCGTCAACGGATCAGCAAAGACGTTCTGCCGCACCATCGAATCGTTGGCAAACCATTGGTTGAGTTTTGGCAGCCCGCAAACGACTTTCACATTGGCACCCAGTTTTCGCGGTGAACACCAAGTGGCTTTGGGGGATTGGACGCATTGTGCCGGAGCTGCTGATTCTGCCACAAATCTGGATTGCAAAGCCTCCATTACTGAGCCGTGCCTGCCGCCCCAGCGCGGGTCAGAAATCGATCTCCATCAGATCTTCGGCCAACTCAACATTCGGAAAAATGGATCGAATGACATCCATTCCGACAGGATCATCTTCCAGCCTTTGGGGATCAGTATGTACCAGCATCAGTTTGCCGACATTGGCCGCCTTCGCAAGTCGTGCCACCGGAGAAGCCGCGCTGTGACCTGTTTTCTCGGCCCATTCGGCCTGACTGTCCGGGAAGTAGCATTCGTGAATCAGCAAGTCGACGTCTCGAATGAATTCGCAATACTCCCCGGGAGCCGTGGTGTCCGTGATGTAAGCAAGGGATCGGTCTGGCCAGTCGACTCGAAAGCCGACAGCTCCACCCGGATGCTTCAGCGGAACCCAGGAGAGTTTGGCCCCATCCGGCAGTTCCATACGAGCCCCCAGTTCGTGCCATTCAAAGTTGGGCTCCACCGGAAACAGCTCAACCGCCAGCAGATGCTTCCTGACAGAATCCAGCGTGGCTTTTGAGCCAAAGACTCGCACGCGAGTGATCTCAGCCCTGAGCATCGGCACAATGATGAACGTCAAGCCGCACACATGATCAAGGTGAGCATGCGTCAGAAACACGTCCAGAGTCGGCGTGTTCAATCGCCCCTGAACCCGAAAGAAACCCGTTCCCGCATCCAGCGCAACGCCAATGTCGGGCAGAAGCACACTCGCCGTGTGCCGCCGTTCACTGGGGTGATAGCCACCGGTACCGAGGAAAATCAAACGCATGAAGAAGTCAGTTCACAAACAAAAAAACGGGTGTTGCAAGATTAAGCTTCCCACACGCACCGCTCAGCTGGAATTGGCGAGGAACGCCGCGTGGCCTGTTTCCTGGGAATCGGTTTACTCGAAGTCTCTGTCAGTAGTCTTGCAGATTCACAGGGACAGACCACATTCAAAATTGCCCTGCACTCAAGGAATCGGAGTTTCTGAAGTCACGGGTGAGTCCGGATTATTCTTCAGTCTCAAAATCCTCAACCGCTTCGCTGCCCGTTAGTCTAACGGGGCCGGACGAGGTCAGCGACGGAAGGCGGCGAATCTGCAGGTCGTCGATGTGAACTTCGGCTTGTCCCATCAGACCAAATGAAACGGTGAATTCGCTGGAATTGCCAATTGGACGGATCATTTCAAACGTCGTCCATTCGGAATCCAACTCCGTGCGGATTCCATGTTCCGGACCAAGCTCGGAGTCAAAGATTATCAGCGGGCGTTTTGATTCAGAAGGCGTCGTTCGCCCCTTGCGAACTCGTCCGCTCACAATCACAACATCCTGCGGCACGACGTCGATGACCGGAGTCGTGACCAATAGCGGAGTCATATCATCGCGAACAGTGCGCGTGATGGTGGGGTCCGAATGCCACGCAATCATTCGAAGCGTTTTGCCGGAGCGTCCGTCCTGAATCTTTTCCGCCGTCGCCGAGTACGGAGACTTCGCAGGCACGTCCGGGCGCCAGCCATCCTGCGCAAGCGACTTTGCGTCTTCGAAGTCGCCGGCTGGAAGCAGGTTCGCCGTCATCCGAAAACTCTGCTGGTCAAGGTAGTGCATCAGCTTCCAGTGATCAGGCAATGTTGCAAAGGAAATTGTGTGCGGCGACGCTGTGGGTGACGTCAGTTCGGCGATCGCGTCCTTCCAGCAGACCTGCTGTGCCTGACGAAGTAGCCGCAGCGTATCGCTCGCTTTCAGCGACGCTTCCTGAAAGTCGTTGTTGTTTAGTTCAAACTCGGCCTGAGTCAGGGACTGTTTTGCGGACGAAAGTAACGCATCCACGCCCGGCGGCACGGTGTGTTCGTCACGCAGTGCCTCAACCGTTTCCAGAACTCGCAGATACTTTAACGACGCGAGTGCATGCGTTTGAGTCGCCGACCGCTGTGCCATCGCATGAATCCGCTGAGTCAACGATTCAATCAGCTTCGTATTCGATGAGACGATCACGGCCGCACTTCGATCAAAACTCTTTATTCTGAGGGATAAACCGCCAGCCGTTCGTTCACGAACAAGTGGCTGAATGCCGCTCGTTGAAATCTGCCAGGCCGATGCCGTTTCGGAGGCGGCCACAACCAGATTCACTTCGCGTTCGAACATTGGCCCTGGAACAAATTGGGAGACGTTATCCCACGCCGTCGCAAGGATCAGTGTGCTGCCGCTACTGCTGATCACAGTCGCGTCGTGTTCGGATGGTGCTTCGGTACCTGCCGACGTCGATCCAATGCTGCGTCCTCCAAGAGCGGACTTCAAAAACGGCGTCGCTTGTCCGGATTTTCCCGAGCCAGATCCCCTTGCTGAGTCCTTCCCAGCGCCGGATTGCAGTGCCAGATAGCCGTCGATGCGACCTCGAGCCAGGAATGGTTCCAGAAGCTGAATCTCCAAACACGCCAACTCAATCGCCAAGGCCGTCTCGCGGTCTGCGGATTCGCCCATGTTCAACTGGTGCGTCTTCCAGAATCCAATCCCTTTGAAGCCTGCTGAAATTGCAGCATAGATCTGATGCTGAATCTGCTCGGGTTCAACAAACGGAGACTGACTGACCACCGAAGTTCGCCAGGCCTGTTGAGTCGACGACGGTTCTGTCTGGATCCACGTCCAGGGAAACGACAACTGTCCTGCATCTTTTTGCTTGCGAATCAATAGATTCCGAAGCGCACCCAGGCTCTCATCGCGTCCGATGACATGTCGGCCAACTCCCACCAGATCAATCTCTCGTGCAACAGCACCTTCAGCACCAGTAACGTCCGCCATCTGAAGACGCTGAAAAGCACGGTCCGCGCTACGGATTTCGCGAGACCAGGCGAGCAAATGCTTGAGTTCGTCCGGCGAAACACGAGTGCCCTCATACCACGCTGAAACATTCGGGCATTGCTGATCGAGCGGCGGAAGTGAATGCAGTAGTCGCGAGAAATCACCCGGTTCGAACTCCGGATGCGGTGGAGTTGCCAGCACGGCGAAACCTGATTCGTATAACGCCTTCGCCCTCTCTGTTGACTGATAGTTTGGTACCCATGCCGAATTAAGCCCCAGCTTTTGAAGCGTTTCGAGATCTTCGGAATGATCCGGTGCAAATCGCAGGATCACGGGCTTTCGGTTCAGTAGAATGGCATCCAGTTCAACATCCAAAGGAATAAACTGGCGAACGTGCACTTTACCTTTTTCATCGGTCGTGTTCGCAACAGCGATCTTTGCCAACCCTGGATTCAGCAGAATCATGGTTCCAAGTTTGACGGGGCCGGCATCGAAGTAAACTTCACCAGGCGTCGCTTCGACAATCAATACCAGGCCAAGAGCAATAGCATCTTGTCGTTGAATATCACCTTGATTCAATTCAAGTCGAATTCGACGCAACAATGCTTCTACGGATTTTGGAGTAGCTCGGACTCGCAGTTCGTGCCATACGTCAGCCTCGCGAACAACATCTCCCTGAAGGATTGTCTGCAGCGGTTTTCCAGTTCGAGGATCCAACTGATGAGGCAGCAAAATCAACAGACCAAGTTTGATACCCGACACATTGGAATGAACCTTGACCGTGGCTTCGAATTCATCGTGCAGCAGCGAAGGTTCTGTGAAGGCTCGCACCTGCAGCAGTTCGGGCGTCCCACGGTTCTGCAATCGAAAGCGTTCAACCGTTTGGTCATCATGAGTGCCAGTCTCGTGAGTGACGTTGGTTGCATTCGCCGTGCCTTCGTACCGCCATTGCAGAGTTGACCACTTGGCTGAGGTCTCATCGGCGCTCGCAGAAACGGGACTGAAAATCGTGATGAACAGAGCAACAAGCCAGCCTGTGATCCGAACAGCAAGGCCATCAGCCAAAGCGGCACAATCGACAAAATTGCGACGATCGAAACAACCGATAGGTTTGACCGCAATGGCTTTAGTTGTCATCCGTGACTTCATCGAACATCCGTGTCCACTGAGCATTCCGAAGTGCTTTGCCCTCACCGCTCGTGAGCGGTCCGGGAATGCTATCAGATCGCCCGTCCTTCTACCGAGGCCAGAATCTGCCCTTAAGTCCTGAAAATTAGAGTCTTCTGGAGGAAGACCCTGCCAATTTGAACGACAGGATGGGGGTCATGCACAGATTGATGATTTTCTGCAACATTCGTTCAAAAAAAACTCATGAGGAGTCCTGTATTTGCTTGTGGCAGTTGTTTGCTCTGACCAGAATCTCGGGTGAAGCGACGGTAACGACCGCTTGCGACTCCTTTGCCAGAAAGCCCGCCATGTCAATCCCCAAACGGTTTAACGATTCTGATACTGAAACACTCCCTGCGGAAATGATGGAACTTGGGCGGTGCATTGAAGCGATGAAAGGCCCCGAACGTGAGGACCTGGCAGTTGCCTTCAACCGAGTAGCCGATTCCATCCATCGTCGCCGACGAATTCTGAACCTGGTTCAGGAGGCTCTCTCCCAGCTTCGTCTCGACGTCAAGTACTTGATGTTCGACCTCGAGACGACGCGCCGCGAACGCGATCAGTTGCAATTGAAGCTTGAAGAAGACGACGGGGGCTTCTAGTTGATCTTTGACTTCCCCACGGAAATCAGCCGCGGATAGCCGCAACCACCAAAGCGAGATTGATTACAAAAGCATCCAGAACAGGAAAGCCCGGCCTCTTTGATGAGGCCGGGCTTTCCTGTTGAGAAGATTTGAACGCCGTTGACGTGAGTTGTCAAAACTCTCCGACGACTTCGGTTCCTTTGCGGGTACTCAGCGACTGATAGAGCAGAAAATCGACGGTCTCGCTGATAATCTGAACGTGGCCGTCGGCAAAAAGAAAATTCGCATAGCCAACGTGTGGAGCCGACACATCGCGATCGTCACTGGAGCGGCTGTTGGGAACATGGCCGGTCTGAAACAGCGACATGTGGCCGTGGTCATCTGTGGGGTCGTCGATTTCACGCACAGCACCAATCCAGGTTGTTTCGTAACTGAAGTGAACGCCATGAGATCCGGCTCTTCGAAACGGTCCGTTCTCTCGTTCGCCCAACATCAAAGTTGACGAGGTTCCGTCCGTAATGTCGGCAATTCGAGTCCGGCTATTGCGACTGAAGAGCCCATCTCGCTTTTCCTGATCGTCATCCAGATCTGGCGGTCCAAAACTTGCAACATAGCTTGCCATGGCATAGCGCTCCGAGGAGCCTCCCATTTCGACGAATCCGTTTTCAGAAACGACATCTGACGGACACAGAAACACAGGCAAGTGCTTCTGGCGACTTGTGAGATTGACGGGAGAATACAGGGGCTCAGAAAAATTGATCTGCTGATACAAAGCAGACTGTTCCAGGTACGGCAGAAGCATCGCGCCCCAGCCTGCTCCTGCCGCGTTTCCCTGAGGACCCGTGCGAAAAACGTAGCCTGGCGGCAGACACTGATGTACGTCGTGATAATTGTGCATCGCCATTGCCAGTTGACGAAGATTGTTTCGGCAACTCATCCGCCGAGCAGCCTCGCGAGCCTGTTGTACCGCTGGAAGCAAAAGCGCTATCAGGATGGCAACGATCGCAATCACAACAAGCAACTCGATCAGCGTAAAGCCGTTTCGAGATTGCACAATCCCTGACCTGCCGGAGGGTTGCAGCCTGGAATCTCTGTGACCATGACGAAGCACAAGACACACCATTCGAATCCAATCGCCTGAACGACTGGCTGAATCGACTCTCCGATCACTCTCAGGCTGTTCGCGCATCGCTGAGTCCTTGTTCAATTTCAACAGATTTGTCCCGGTCCTCACTCTGGAAAGTGGGACTATCCACGGAGTCATACGGTTCTAACGCCGGATCGTGACACACATTCGGATGATATTCTCGCGGTTCGAAACAACGCAACTCCGCCCTCGCTTCTGTACTTCGCAACGGAAGGACGGTTGCCCTGCCGTCTCAGCATCGCGAATTAGGAGCATCGCTGAACTGACAGCGATTGCGATTACCGGATGATCCTTGGCCGGCATCAGATCATTGACGACCTGCGTCAAAAAACTCCGGGCATCGAAGATTCCTGAAAATGTCGGGAACGAATGTGTCACAACTCCAACTCGGCTGCGTTTCAGCAAAGACAGAGATGGCATGTCGTGCCAGCCATCAATTTGAGGCCTGATTCCGTATGTCGCCTGTTCAATCAACCGGTGGCAGCATCGTGGTATTTTTCTTTGGAGATGCTTCTTATGCGTTCCTTTTATTGGTCGATGGTTTGTTTATCGATTGCTGTTGCCGGTGTTTCGTGTTGCTTTGGCCACCGAATCTTTGCTGCAGATCATCTCGATTCACCGTCTGTACAGGTCGATGGCAGTGTTGATATCAATGATCTGTATGCTTTTCAGTCACCAGCAAACGCCAACAACGTGGTGATGGTGATGACCGTGAACCCACTCGCGGGCGTGCTAAGCGGAACAGCATTCAGCACTGCTGGAGCCTATGAATTTCATGTCGACAACAATGGCGACGCCAAGTCTGACAAGCAGTTTACGGCCTACTTCTCCAGGGTCACCCGAGGATCTCAGAACGTCCTCATCCTTCGTAAGGATGGCAGTGTCCTGGCTTCCGGAAAGACGGAACAGACGATCAACATTCCCAGTGGTGGCAAACTGCGAGCTGGCGTGTTCGACGACCCCTTCTTCTTCGACCTCAACGGCTTTAAGAACGGGTTTCAGTTCACAGGATCCGATTTTTTTCAAGGCATGAATGTCTCCGCGATCGTGCTTGAGATTCCACGTTCAGAGTTTGGAGGAAATAACGTGGGCATTTGGGCTCGCACAAGTCTGGGCGGTCGTCAATTTGATCGATTCGGTCGACCCGCGATCAACACCGCACTGATTCCTGCCGCCATGAAGAATGCGTTTAACGCTGGAGTACCTTCCAACGATCTGGCAGCATTTGGGCCAACAGCACGTGCAACAATCGCATCTCTTAACGGAGGTGACACCGCAACTGCTGCCGCGATAACCGCAGTCCTACTGCCTGACGTGCTGACAATCGATGTTACCAGCAATGCGGGATTTCTGAACGGTCGACAACTTGCGAACGACGTGATCGACGTGGAACTGAATCTTCTCACCAAAGGCGGCGTCACGACGGACAACGTCAACTCCAACGATAAGACGTTCCTTACCGTCTTCCCGTACCTCGCGCCGCGCCAATAGGGCAATGGACCTCGTTTCCGGTTCGCATTACTGCGTGTCCGGCCCGAGTCGTGGTGTTAGCAGAGCCAAATCCTGTTAGCACGAAAACGGACTATCACACATCGACATCTTCTGGAAGTGGACAACTCATGCGGCTCATCACGTTTTCGCTGGTCTCTAGTCTTCTGTTTGGACTTTTCGCATATCCTTCAGTCTTCGCGGCTGATGACTCTACGACAAATGCAGAGGGTACTGAAGCAAACGATGCCGAGGGCTCAGACGGCCGCATGAGCACGGAGGATGCGATTGCGATGTTTGAGCAGCGCACGGCATCAACGAAGAGCGACTTCCTGAGCCTGACAGTGCTCGGTCAACTCTATCTGCGGCACGCAAAAGAAGGTGATGATCTTCCGTCCTACGCAAAGGCGGAAGACGCCTTCCGCGCCGCACTGAAGATTAAGCCCGATCATCATTCGGCGATGACTTACCTTGCCATCACTCTTGAGGCTCGGCACCAGTTCAGCGAAGCCCTTGAACTGGCTTCGATTGTCGCTGCGGTGAGCGAACGTGAAACACTGGCCCTCGCGACAATGGGAGACTGCCAGCTTCATCTTGGTCGATACGAAGAGGCGGAGAAGACCTATCGTTTACTGGCTGAGCGGGCCACTTCGCCCGCGGTGATCGCTCGACTGGCTCACCTCAGCGAACTTCAGGGGCACCCAGACACTGCCGTTGAACAGATCGAAGAGGCTATTGAACTTGGTCGGATGCTGGGATCAGAGGGCGAAGATCTGGCATGGTATGAAATGCGACTTGGAACGCTGCGGATGAGCCAGGGGAAACTTCCGGAAGCCGAGAAGCACTTCCGGAACTCGCTCGAATTATCAAAGGACTACTCCGCCGCGATGATGGGGCTGGCGGAAGCCTGCGCATTGCAGGGCCGACTCGATGAAGCCGAAACGACATATACCACTGCCGTTGATCGACATGGTGAACCACCGGCCATGGCGGGACTGGGAGATGTCCTCGTAAAGAAAGGTGATGCCGCATCAGCCAAAGTCTGGTACTTAAAGGCGGAAGAAAAGATGGTGGAAGAAGCAAAAACTGCGGCGGCCGCTCACTACAGAGAAGTCGCCATGTTTTACGCCAATCATGACATGAATCCTCAACGCGCGTTGGAATTGGCGGAGATGGATCTCAGGCAGCGACAGGACATTCACGGTTACGACACTCTCGCATGGGCCTTGTATCGCAACCAGAAATTCGACCAGGCACTTGTCAAGATCCAGGCAGCTCGTCGTTTGGGAACCCGCGATGCAGGCATCCACTTTCATGCAGGGATGATCTATCTGGCACTAGGCAATCGCGAGTTGGCGAAAACGGAGCTCAGCACCGCCATGGAGATCAATCCTCATTTTTCGGTGCTGTACGCCGATGTTGCTGCCAACGAGTTGAGGAAACTGGAAAGCATCCAGTAACTCGGGTTTTGATTACGACTGCATCGAATGGCTGTTTCCGGATTCAAGCTTTACGCAACGACGAGTTTCAAAAATGTTCAAGACATGGTTCAATCTGTTTGTCCGAGATTCGCTGACCAGCACCAAAAGAAGTGTTTGCAGGCGAAATCGGCAAAGGCCGAAGTCGATGGAGCCAAGTGGCACGATTGCCGAAGTGCTGGAGCAGCGTCAGCTTCTGACACTGTTTGTGATCGACACGCTTTCTGATGATGCAGACGATCTAAGCGGAACTTCGGACGGCCTCATAAGCCTGCGTGAAGCACTTCAGGCGGCCAATAGCAATTCCAGCTTCGGAGACGCTCCAGCCGGAGCGGTCGACGGTGACCTGATTGTATTTCAGAACTCGCTCATCGGCGGTACTTTGTCGATGCAAAACGGTGAGTTTGCGATAGCCGATGATGTGAGCATTTTCACGGGCACTGCATCCGGACTCGCGATCGATGCGGCAGGAGCATCCAGAATTTTCACGATCAATGCGACCGGCTTCGCTGGAACTCAAAGAGCAGTGAGCCTTTCAGGTCTGGAATTGTTAAACGGGAACACGAGCGGAAGTGCAGGTGACGATGGAGGCGCTGTTCTGGTTGGCGACGGTGAAGATGTCTCGATCCTGTTATCGACCATTTTTGCAAGCCACGCCGACGGCAGCGGTGGCGCCATTGCTACAGGAAATGGTCTGTTAACTTTGAATCGCGTGACGCTCAGTTCCAACTCAGCCAATCGCGCCGGGGGAGGAATCGAAGTTGTTGCCGGGACAGTGACACTCACCGGGGTGAACCTGATCAATAACGACGCTGGTGGGACGGCTCCTTCGCCGGGCAATG
>JANMEV010000012.1:0-5516 GCA_031377305.1 Planctomycetota bacterium
GGATATGCCAAGACGCTGCAGGTTCGCAGCCTTGAAGAAGTACTCTACTTGTTCGAAGCAGGTGAAGAAGAATATCGCCGGAACCGCCGACATCCTCACAAGTACCACGTCACCGTTTTCGGAACACCAGCAGCGACCGGATTATGGGGTTGGCGTTTTGAAGGGCATCACCTTTCGCTCAACTTCACTATCCAGGACGGAGTTGTCGTCAGCAGTACGCCGGAGTTTCTCGGCGCGAATCCTGGGCTGATCAATGGTGGACCGGGCCGAAATCTTCGGATCCTTGGTCAGCGTGAAGATCTGGCTCGGCAGATTCTGAAGAGCTGTAATGAAGAGCAAAAGAAGAAGATGTGGATCTCTGAAACAGCTCCCGATGAAATTCGCGGGCCAGGTGCTCCTCAACCTGTTGCCGAGGCCGCTGTTGGTTTGAGATATGCCGACATGTCGCCCGATCAACAAAAGCTGATGAAAGAGCTCATTGGCGAGTACCTTTCCGGAATGCCCGTCCAGGTTGTCCGTGACCGTCTGAAGGCAATCGAAAAGGGCGGCATGGATGACGTTCGAATTGGCTGGTGGGGTCAGTCTGAGCTGAACCAGCGACACCACTACGTGATCCAGGGCGCGTCGTTTGTGATCGAGTACAACAATACGCAGAATGAAGCCAACCACGTCCATGCGATGTGGCGAAACCTCGGCGGTGACTTCAACATTCCGATTGCGAAATAGCTTTTGTCTGGAGCGTCCGCACTCCGGATCCAGGCTGGTCCCACTTTCCGTCCATCTACTTCAACGTCTGCAATTCTTGATGTCACAACCAATCCAGAGTTTTCAACTGCCAAACGGTTTGCTGGTTCTTGTGGAACCGATGCAGGATGTTCAATCGGCCGCAATGACGTTGCTGGTTCCCGCCGGCGGAGTTCGCGACGCGGTGAATCGCTGCGGCACGGCGGCCATCCTCACCGAAATGTTCCCTCGCGGTGCTGCGGGACTTGGCGCGAGAGAACTCTGTGCGGCGATGGACAATCTGGGGCTTCAGCGCGGAGTCAATGTCGGCAGCGCGCATGTCACATTTTCCGCGGCGACGACAGCCGATCGACTTTGTGACGCGTTGCCGTATCTTGGCAGCATGGTGACTCAGCCGCATCTGGCAGATGAAGACTTCGAGCCGGCTCGTGATCTCATCGAGCAGGGCCTGATGTCGATGGAAGACGAGCCGCGGCAGCGACTCAGCAAGGTACTTCGCGAATACAGCTATGCAGCTCCCTGGGGACGCTCGTCGGACGGCGAACTCTCCGATCTGCCACAGATTACGGTGGAGGATGTTCGCAGTCATTATCGGCAGTACATTCGTCCTGACGGCGCGATTCTGGGAATTGCGGGAAACATTGACGCGGATCAGATTCGAGGCGTCATTGAGTCGGTGTTTGGAAGCTGGAGCAGCGGAAACATTCCGGAGGTGACCAGTGGCGGTCAACCGGTTTCTCCGTATCACATTGAACATGATTCGGCTCAAACACATATTGGGCTCGCATGGAACACTGTTCCGTACCGCGATGATCGTTACTACGAAGCGTGGGCGGCAGTGAGTTTGCTTAGCGGCGGCATGAGTTCGCGTTTGTTCACCGAAGTTCGCGAGAAGCGTGGTCTCTGTTACGCCATTTCAGCCTCGCTCAGTACGCTGCGTGACGAGGGGCGAGTCTTTGCTTATGCCGGGACAACGCCGGAGCGAGCTCAGGAAACTCTGGACGTCACGGTAGCTGAGATTCTGCGGCTGCATGAAGGCATAACGGACGACGAACTCCAGCGTTGCAAAGCGAGGGCGAAGAGTTCGCTGATCATGCAGCAGGAATCTACAACGTCGCGTGCGTCATCACTCGCACGAGACATGTATCACCTCGGCCGAGTCGTCTCACTGGATGAAATCAATACGCGAATCAACAAGCTGACGACGTCGCAGGTTCAGAAGTTTGCGATAGAGCACGCTCCGAAGTCGATGGTACTGGTGACTCTGGGGCCACAATCGCTGAATCCGAGCTGTGTGACGTCACTCGGAAGTTGAATTGCAGCATGACGTCGGTTAGAGGATCAGTCCGGAAATCAGAGCTTCACGGAACTCGGCAGCCGAAAACATCCTTCCTTAAAGATGCGGCCGTCACGCTGAGAGCGTCTCCCGGAAAATTGAGCTGAGACGTTGGTTCTGAAAATTGTGGAAACTTGTTTTAGTTCTCTGGATGTCCTGCACATGAAGTTTCAGCACTGCACTTTGTCGAATGGCCTTACGCTGATCGCGGAAACCAATCCCGCAGTTTATAGCGTGGCCGCCGGGTTCTTTGTTCGCACTGGATCGCGAGACGAAACGAGCGACGTGTCCGGTGTCAGCCATTTTCTTGAACACATGGCTTTCAAAGGGGACAAGAAGTTTTCAGCGGATGATATCAATCGAGTCTTCGACGAAATCGGCGCCAAGTACAACGCCTCGACCAGCGAAGAAGTCACGATGTACTACGCAGCGGTGTTGCCGGAGTACCTTGAACGGGCGATCGAGCTTCTTTCATCTCTGATGCAGCCTTCGTTGCGAAACGAAGATTTCGACATGGAGAAGAATGTGATCCTTGAAGAAATCAGCATGTACGAAGATCAACCTTCGTTTACCTGCTACGATCATGTCATGGCAACGCACTTCGAAGGCCATCCGCTCGGGCAAAGCATCCTGGGCTCCAACTCCAGTATCACGGCATTGACCGCCGAGCAGATGCAGTCGTACCATCGAAGTCGCTACCACACCGGCAATATTACTCTGGCCGTTGCTGGAAACTGTCAGTTCGAAGAAGTCGTCGCGCTCGCGGAAAAATACTGCAGCGGCATTCCAATGGGAAAGGGCGAAAGACCGTTGCCTGAACTCATTGCCAAGCCGGCAACACGGCTGGTTGTCCGCGAAAGCAGCAATCAGGAACACATCATGCAGATGGGTCCCGGGCCTGAATCTCAGAACGAACTGCGATTTGCCGCTGAGCTGCTGGCCGTCGTTGTTGGTGACGATTCCGGAAGCCGACTGTTCTGGGACCTCGTTGATCCCGGCCACGCCGAATCGGCAGATCTCGGCTACAGTGAATACGACGGCGCCGGGGCCTGGATGAGCTACCTGAGTTGCTCACCGGAACACGTCGTGGAGAACATCGCTCGGTTTCAAACAGTCTTTGACGATGTCAACGCCAATGGAATCACTGCCGACGAGCTTGAACAGGCTCGCAACAAAGCAGCATCCAGAATCGTTCTGCGAGGCGAACGCCCAATGGGCCGGCTCTCTTCGCTGGGCGGAAACTGGATGTACCGCGCCGACTATCGATCGATCGCAGACGACTTGAAATCCATCCGCAACGTGACTCTGAAGGAAGTCCGAGAGGTTCTCGACCGTTATCCGCTGAAAATGACGACGACCGTGGGTGTCGGCCCACTGACGGAACTCAAGTAGCAGAGAGAGCGAGATTTCTGATCATACGGGACGGTCTATTGAGTGACGTTTCCTGGATCGTTCCCACGACGTCTGAGTGACGCGACGCAGCGCTTTCAGGATCAACTGTTCGCACAACTCACCCAACGAGATTCCCCACGACTGAGCGGACATCGGGACAAGACTGTGTGAAGTCATCCCTGGGATGGTGTTGATCTCCAGGATAAATGGGTTACCGTTGTTGTCGATGCGAAGATCGGTGCGACTGATTGCAGAGACTCCGCAGACTTCGCAGGTACGTTGGACAAGTTGATCAAGCTCCGGAGGCAGATTGGGCGGCTCCACCAAATACTGAGTCGCATCATCGATGTATTTGGCCTGATAGTCATACCAGGAGCGTGACGGAATGATCTCGACCGCAGGAAAGCTGATCCCGTCAATCACCGGCACAGTGAGTTCGCGGCCTGGAATGAATTGTTCAATCAGAAATCGATCGCCCCATTTCACCACTTCCTGAATCGCATCCGCCAGATCTGATTCACAGCGGACGATGCTGACGCCAACGCTGGATCCCTGCTCGGCCGGCTTCACGACTTGCGGAAAACCAATGCTTTTTGAAGCCGATAGAAACGTGGCAGGCAACTGCTGGCGGTTCAACGCTATGCTTGGGGCAACTGGCAGTCCGGCAGATCGGAGTACGTGCTGGGTGCGGATCTTATCGAAGGTCAATTGTGAAGCCGCCGCCGAACTACCAATCCAGGGAATACCAGTTGCATCCAACGCCTGCTGTAACCTGCCGTCTTCTGCTCCTGTGCCATGCAGCATCGGAAGGATGACTTCAGTATCCTTCGAAATCTGATCCAGCGGTGTGCTCGCCGGATTGTACATGGCAACCAAATGCCCTCGCTGCAATAGCGCCGCGTGCACACTGCGACCGCTTTCCAGACTCACTTCGCGTTCTGCCGAGTCACCTCCTGCAAGAACAGCGATGCGAACTGGTGTGCCTGACACTTGATTCATGTTATGAGCACTTCGACTCCGCGCGGTCGTGATTGAAAGTCCTTGCGAGAGAATGTGGAGCACGGCGTTTCTGAAACGCCGTGCTCCACATTCCGCAATGAGTATGCTTCCTCGAGTTGCGTCCCCGGCAGCCAACTGCCGACCAGCAATGTGGACGCATCAATGCTCACCAGACCTTTATTTCCAGTTCAAGATCCACCGCGAACTTCTCGGCAACAGACTTCTTGATTCGACTGATCAGTTGTTCCACGTCGCGACTGGTGCAATCCGTTTCCGTCACAATGAAGTTTGCGTGTCGTTCGCTGATTCGAGCCTTGCCGGCAGACATTCCCTTCAGCCCACATTGTTCAATCAATGCACCTGCACTCAGTCCTCGCGGATTGCGAAAGATGCAGCCTGCTGACTGATCCGCAAGCGGCTGAGTTGCTCGCTTCATGATCCAGTTTTTTCGCATTCGACGAGTCAACTCTTCGGAATCGTCCTTCGTGAGACTCAAAGTCACAGAAAAAACCAACAGATCCTGGATGCTGCTGCGGCGATAGGAAAATGAAAGCTCGTCTCCCGACCGCACAGCAATTTCGCCATCCTGCGTGAGAACCTTGACACTGGAAATCAGTTGCCCGATATCTCCGGCCCGGCCGCCACTGTTGCCAACGACAGCTCCGGCCATGGTGCCCGGGATGCCGACGAGATGTTCGACGCCACCCAGCCCTGCGCGAACCGCTTCGGAGATCACGTGTGACAGCAATGCTCCGCCGCCAGCCGTCACGCTGGTGCCATGAACATCAACCTGCCCCAACACAGTTTCCACGATTCGAATAACGGCTCCGCGCACCCCTTCTTCTCGCACAAGCAGATTAGAGCCAGCGCCGAGAATATGAATGGGGATCCTGCGAGCACGACAGGTTTGAATCACGTCCAGCAGTTCATCTTCGGACCGCGGGGTCAGAAAATATTCCGCTGGACCGCCAATTCGCAGCCAAGTGTGTTTGGACAGCGGTTCTTCACGCTGCAGAATCTCGTTGTAGTCTTCGATGGATTTCGT
>JANMEV010000051.1:0-8207 GCA_031377305.1 Planctomycetota bacterium
TGCTGGGTTACTTAATATAGCTTAACTTTGTTTTTTGTAATGGGCAACGGGATTGAACAAATTATTTAACCATTTGTATTAAAGATTGATAGGACAGCCACTATGAATACACAAGACCCGCAACCGCCCCTAAGCCCCCATAATTCTAAAATCAATGCACCAAAGTTTGAAGACTATCGGATACCCACGTCCCCAGGATATGCCCTTGCCGAAGACCGACACATCATGTCTGCTCCTGACTTAGGCGGTGAGTCTGCGATCTTGGCTGAGTTTGACAAGGCTTCTCGTTCCGACCAATTTTCAATAGCCTTACAAAAATTAATCCGTTGTCGCAGTAATGTCGTTCCTGCCGTGTTAGAGCGGCTAGAAAGTGATGATGTGGCTCTTTCTAAAAAAGCAGCGATCGCTTTAGGCTATTTGCGATCGCCTCAGGCTATCCAGCCCTTAATCGAAGCAACTAAAAATCCACAGCGTCAAATTCATTGGCAATCAGCTGCTGCATTGAGTTGGATTGGCAGCGCTGAAGCAATTAACTATCTAATCAAACTATTACATTATCCATCGATCCAAGTTCAAGCCGCTGTTGCTAAAGCTTTAGGAAGAGCAAGCTTACCAGCGGTTTCGCCTTTAGTCGAAGCTCTAAAAAGTAGCGATGACATGGTTAAAGTCCATGCAGCTCACTCCCTCGTTCAGATTAGCTCACCACTTGCGGTCACCACTTTAATCGAAGCCCTTGAGCATGGGAGTAAATCAGTTCGTTTTGAAGCAGCTTGGGCGCTAGGACAGATCAAATCTCCTTTATCGGCTAATTCCCTAGCGAAATTACTCACTGACAACGATATCAGTGTGCAGTCTCAAGCCGTACAAGCATTAAAAAATATTGGGGTTCCCGCAATTGCACCTGTCGCTAAAATGCTCACGAACCCTTCGAGCCACACGCGCAGTGTGGCTGCCCGAACCTTGGGACAGATCGGTATGGAAGAAATTGTGCCGATGCTTGCTAAAGTGCTCAAAGATGATGAGTACGCCTATGTGCGTTGTGACGCTGCACTAGCTTTGGGCGAGATTGCTTCTTATGATGCCGTGTTCTATTTATCTCAGTCACTAAGGGATCGCGATCGCTCAGAGTACGTGTCGAATTTGAAATCGGCAATGGGAGCTAGTGCTGCGGCTATCATTGACTATGTGAAGAAGTGTCCGGCCGGAACTCGGTTTCGAATAGATCCTGTTGAAGGTGTGCCAGGAAAGTCTGCAGGGGAATTCGTGGAATCGTTGAGTGATGGATCTCTAACTTGGGAGACGTCGATTGACGTCGTACAAGTGTTCCCTCTTAATGCACTGCCCGAGCGTTCGCAAACCCTTGTCGATGATGTTGGAACATTCTTTCAATGGGTTTGGCCGTTTTTTCAGGCAGCCCGCACCGGGAAGTGGCCTGAACAAGGGATCGTAGATCCAATCAAAGAACTGGACGACGCAGATGACGAAACAGCCGTCGATGAAGAAGCACCGGCAACGATTGAAGCCCTGAGTCAGGTTTCGGCATTGCCAATTTCACAGCTTCGGGACATCGAAGATGCATTGCTGACGAAGCAGCAGGTTGTTCTGACCGGCCCTCCAGGCACGAGCAAAACGTATATCGCGCAGATGTTTGCACGATACTTTGTTGCAAGCCGTAAAGCCCAGGCTCAGGGGCGATACACATGCCTCTTTATGCATGCAAACTGGTCATACGACGATTTCTTCGAGGGAATTAAACCATCAACGGAAGGAGGGCAATTGCAGTTTGCCTCTCGACTGGGATTCTTCCTTGAATGGATTGAATCACTGAAACACGCCGACCCAACTGCTCGGCACGTTCTGATTCTGGACGAGATCAATCGTTGCGACACCGCTTCCGTCCTGGGCGAACTACTGCAACTACTGGAATACCGAGAACGTGACGTTCGGTTACTGTCAGGACGGATGTTTCGTCTTCCCAAAAATGTTTACATCGTGGGGACAATGAATAGTGCCGACCGTTCGATCGGACGGATGGATCTTGCACTGCGCCGACGATTTCTCTGGGTTGAACTGGTCCCGAACTATCAAGTTCTTCAGACTTGGCTGAATCGTTCCGGCAACAATCCATCCCATTTTTCCGCAGATTCGCTCAAGCAATGCAACATGTTATTGGCCGATCGAGGAATTCCCGCGCAGCAACATGTCGGGCATGCGTTGTTCATGGTTCAGACTTTCGGAAGCGACACGAAGGACGCGGCAGATAAACCACTTTTGCCGGAAGCTTTGCGACGGATCGTCAGATTTAGTGTGCTGCCCTACATTGAAGAATTGTGTCTGATGCAGTTGGGACGCCCTGATTCAGATCTTGTTCGACTTGCCCAGGAGGCGTTGCTGCAGTGTCTGGAGGCGTCGAACGCCCTCGACTCCGATGCGGAAGGTGAGCCATAAGATGAGTAGCCAGGTGACCGACGATGTCACCCCTGCCTTCGCGAGCCGTAACGCCACCATAACTTGCGATGAACAGGGATCGCCCGAACCAAAGTATTGGCAAGGCACTCGCCAGGAACTGGGAAGGGATCTTTCGGCAATTCGGGCATTTGAGCAACAGAAACTTCTGCGGTTGGAAATCGACGGCGACGTGGTGTCTATTTACGGACGTGATCGTGTCGGCACCCTCTCGTTGCCAAGCGGTCGCCGGTGTGTGATTCGGACGAAAATTCCCGGCATAGTGATTCTGGAATGGTTGGCCTTCCTCGGCGAGTTTCCCGATCTCCGAACATGGACGGGCGATGGAAATATCGTCAGCTCGGGAACGTTCCAGAACGTTGTTGCTCAACTATTTCTGCGAGAGTTGGATCTCATCACCCGCGTCCATCTTCGCAAAGGCTTCGTTTCTTTTACGGAGACGTCTCAGCGAGTTAGAGGAAGGATTTTGGGCAGCAGGCTCTCACAAAAACCTTGGCAACTACCGGCTCTGCCGCAACTGGTTCGTGGACGCAGTCTGGATACAGCCTCAAACAAGCTTCTCGCATTAGCACTGGATAAGTTGCGGCTTTGTGCCCCGGAGTTTTCTCCAGCAGAGCAAGACTTGTTTCAGCGACTGCGTTCGGAATGGTCCACAATTCCGCGGCAGCAGGAAGAACGACATTCGATCTTGCAGACGAGCATGGCAGGAAGTTCGGATGGATACCGCAGCGCATTGCAGATCGCAAGACTCATTCTGCTGGGCGCGACATTGGACCCAGCGAGTGGGCATGGGGGCCACTCGTTCACAATTTCGTTATCACGGATTTGGGAGAATGCTGTCAGCCGAATGTGCCGCCACCTTGAACCCGAAACTCAGTGGATGGTTGAATCCCGCCAGAAGTGCCGCCGAGTCTGGAATGACGCGCTTGGGCCAGACGATTCTACTCGGAGTCTGATCGCGGACACGATTTTGCGACGTGGGGACGACCGCTGGGTACTGGATGCTAAATACAAGTCAAGCTATGGAAACGAGAGCAGGGCTGACCGCTTCCAGATGTGCGCCTATGTGCTCGCTTTTGGCGCTCGTCGAGCAACGCTGGTCTATCCGGTTGCCAGCGATACGATCCCCGATCGTCGTCTGATCTTGAAAACAGCGGTGGGTGGAGATTTTGTGGTTGTCGATTCTGTAGCCATAGCCATGGCTTGCGGGCCCAAACGTTCAATGACAAGCTTGAAAGAGCTACTTCTGCTGCCATTTATGCCGACATAGTCGGTAACGCCGGTGCCCGTAAAAAAAGAGCTTTTTCCAAGGCGACTTAGCCGGCAGGTGACCGGCACTTTCCGAGAAACACCTCCATCAGCCACAATAAATGTGCTCGCATCCTCGGTGGTTTTGACGGTAAACATCGCACGATGGTCGCCCGTTCGTGACAGAGATTCCCCAACACAGAGTAGCGGTTCTGGCTAATCTTCATCCAGCTTGTCAAATCCTGACAGACCTTCGTTGCGGGCGAGGAATGTAAGGATGCCGCGAAGCAGGCGGGCGTTTTCTTCGTAGTTCTTGCAGCGGTGGCAGATTCGCAGGCAGCCGCCGGTTGCGAGACTTTCTCGCCAGCCGGGTGGAAGTCTGCAGGAAATCGTTTGGCCTCGGACAATGATCAATGGGCGAATGGTGGGCGAACCCATCCTTTCGACCCAGTGAAGCAGGCAGCCGCGGGCTCGAAACACATCGCGAAGGCAGCCCAGCACCGTGTCATTGGGAACAAGAAGCTGCACATTTCGCTCAGTCGCATAGTACGTCACATCAGAAAGTCCCATGCGCACTGTGCGTTCGGCGTGATTGTAGGTATGAAGCCCCTGCTCGCCGGGAACCACGACCAAAAACCGAGCCCCCAGTTCCGCCGCCAGGTCAGACGCTCGCCGCACATCGTCGATGGCTCTGTCGTAAGACATGCCCATCGCACCTGTAAAGCCTCCGGCGAAACCAAGGCAACTGACCGAGATACCGGCTCCCGCAAGCACTTCGTGCAGACTGTGCTCGCCGATTCGCAGCACTTGCTGGCGACGAATCGAGACGTAGCGAATGCCATCGCGTTCAAGCCGTTCGGATTCTGCGATCAGGCCTTCGACCGTCAGGGATCGCAGCGGCATCGAGACTGCGACGCGGGCCAACACTGACGGTTTTGCCCACTCAGAATCTTGCTCGAGGAAGACATCCATGTGTTGACGCTGCAAAGCCAGTGAAGAAAGTATCACAACGTCGTCGACGAGACTGTCTGACAACTCACAAACGGGGTTGTGAGTTTCCTGCCAGCATCGAGGGCCTTGAGGAAAACTCCATTCTCGTCGTTCCGATACTCTGCGATGCTCGCGGCTGCGGGTCGTTCAGAGTGACGTGTAATGTGGGTGAATTCGATCCCTTTGTAAACGCTGATTGAAGTACTTTTTGGTGACTCGGAAAAGTGTCCGATCAGGCATCCCGAGTCGCAGCAAAACAACTTGACGGATCTGAAGCGAACTTGTAAGACATCGGTTCTCGATCAACGTTTTTTGCCATCGGAGGTATTTCATCACATCTTGCGACACACGGACTGCAGAATGTCCTCCAGTTTGCGAGTCGCCGACTGGATCGACCAGGACGTATCGACAGACGCCATCGCAGACTCCGCGCGAGTCTTTGCTGCTTCGGGATTCTGAACCACGCGATCGATGCCAGCCACCAACGCGTCGGTGTCGTTGACGGCAACAAGTTCGCCCAGCCGCCCGCTTTCAAGAATCTCCGCGGGCCCCGAGTGACAGTTGGACGAAACAACCGGCGTGCCACATGCCATCGCTTCCAGCAGAACGTTCGGCATGCCTTCCATCAGCGAAGGAAGAACGAAGACATCCGCTGACTGATACCACGCCGCCGCATTCGTTTGAAAGCCGGGCAGACGGACAACGTCGCTCAGGCCGAGACTCTGAATCTGCTGTTGCAACTTGTCCCGGTGGCCGCCTTCGCCCAGCAACGTCATTCGAAACTCAACGTCCGCGTGTCGCTGACGCAGCTGATGAACCGCATTGACCAGCAGATGAAAGCCTTTCTCGTGATTCAGCCGACCGGCTGAGACGATACGGAAGACTCGCGCAGGCGTCGTTGTCGCTGCTGAAGTTGCTTGTGCTGAGGCTGATCGTGCCGAGGCGGTCCACCACTTGTCGAGGATCGGTTGCATCGCGGTTTGGCGAATGAGCTGCGTGTCGACGCCATTGCGATGAGTCATAATCTTCTCATCGCGAATGCCGTAAAACCGTTTCGCCGATTCCCGGGCTCCGTCAGAAACGGCCAGCACCTGCGCCGAGCTGTTGTAAAGTCGATGGAGCATGCGTCGTTTGAACCACTGAAATCGCCCAGCGACCGGGGCGAAGCCAATCTCCGGGTCGGTGACGATCGTCGACACGTTCGGCACCTGAACTCGCTGAGCTCCCGCAGCGGAAATCAGCGTCATCAGGAAAGTTCGGTCGTAGCTCACATCGGCTCGAACCTCTTTCAGAAAGCTCGCGTAGTCCTTCACTCGCCGCGAATGCATCAGGCCGGGCAAATACAGTCTGGACGGAGTGACTCGTTCTTCAAACGATACGATCGGAACATCAGGCGGCACCAGATTCAGCAACGGCCCGGATCGATACACAAGATATAGAAATGGTTCAAACTTTTGTCGATCGAGATGCCTCAGAAGCAGAACCAACTGACGTTCCGACCCACCGCCGTGCATGGCTCCGATTGTAAAGACAACGCGAATTCGAGACATAGCACTCAGAAGCCAAAAGTGGGACTGCGCTGAACATCGCTGGAGAAGAATTTCCAACCTCCGAAGGCGCACATCGTGGCTGGGATTCCTGCAAGAGTGTATGTCAGAGAAGGAATTCCGTCGCGTGTAGCGTCTGGCCTATTTTCCACGGAAGAGGGATCGTCTCAATTCCCGGTGATTGCTGCCGGGACGACTGCAACATCTCCTTGTGTTCGATATGCTTTTCGTCCCTGCGCCCAGCGCAGACCGGGAGTTTTTCCCGCCATTCCGCAACACGTGAGAGATCAGTGAAAGAACCGAAGACCCGAGCGAAGGGTCACGAGCGAACTCGTCGCGATCATGCGACCGAGTTGACTCAGGACTACGTCGAAGCCATTGCTGAACTGCAGCAACGGCTCGGGGAATGTCGTGTTCGCGATTTGGCCGAACGATTCGCTGTCAGCCACGTCACTGTCAACCGCGCTGTGGCTCGGATGAAGCGAGATGGCTACGTCGACACGGAACCCTACGCGCCGGTCACGCTAACAGACCAAGGTCGAAGCCTCGCCGAGTTTTCTCATCGCCGACATGAGATCGTCTATCAGTTTCTGCTGGCGCTTGGCGTGAGTCAGCGGACAGCTTCGATCGACAGCGAAGGCATCGAACACCACGTCAGCGATGAAACGCTTGGCCTGATGGAGAAGTTCGGCAAAGGCACTGTAGGCTGAAGAGAGCCGTCATGCAGCGCAGGTTGCCGACGCGTCAGACCAACCGCTGGTCGCCCCACAACCAGATCTCAACGATGTCACCCGCCGCGTAAGCACCGTGCTTAGAATGCAGCAACGCCATTCCGTTGGCTTCGACGGTCGCTCGCAGGTCAGAAGAGCTGCTCCACTTCACTGGCCGAGCAACAAGCCGACCGTAGGAAATGGAAACGGCAACGGGTTGATAAACCGGCCGGTTGCCCTTCACTGAAATTGTGTCCGTTAGAATCGCATTGGCTGGTGACGCGCCGGGCTTGATGCCGCTGAGCATCTGGATGGCCGGGCGAACGAACAGTTCGAAACAAACCAAACTGCTGACAGGGTTCCCCGGAAGGCCGAAGACAAGACATCGCCGGTTGCCGTGTTCACGCATTCCGAACCACAACGGTTTGCCCGGCTTCATGTGGACACCGTGGAAAATTTGCTGAACCCCGGCTTCTCCCAGCTGAGCCGGCACCAGGTCCAGCAATCCCGCAGAGACTCCGCCGGTGAGAAGGAAGACGTCGTTCTGAAGGCCACGTTCGATACTCGCACGCAGTTCGGATTCATTGTCACGAGCAATCCCAAGCGGAACAGGAACAGCTCCACTGGCCGACACCTGAGCGACCAGCATCGGTTCGTTGCTGTTGCGAATCCGACCAGGCTCAAGAGACTGCTCGACCTCCATGAGTTCATTGCCAGTGGCAAGGACGGCGACGTGCGGTTGCCTGACGACAGGGACCGTACCGATTCCAAACTCGGCCATCGCTGCAATATGCTGTGGCTGGATACGAATCCCCGCGCGAAGCAGAGTTGAGCCCGTTTTCGCTGCAGTACCTTGCCTCATGATGTTGGCTTCCGGCGACATTTCTGACTTCGCGATCGTCACTGAATCGGGCCGCTGTTCGTCGAACTGAGTCCGCTCGATGGGTACAACACAGTTACAACCATGCGGCAGGATCGCGCCGGTCATGATGCGAGAAGCAATGCCTTCGTGAATGGCAACCGCTGGAATGCGGCCGGCTGTGATCGTCTCAGCGATCGGCAGCGTGATCGTAGCAAGGGCCGCATTTGGGTTCGAGTGGTCAACAGCTCCCACGCGGACGGCAAAGCCATCCATTTGAGCTTTGTCGAACGGCGGCGAGTCGTGAGGCGCAGACAGATCTTCCGCCAGAACTCGCGCGAGGCATTCCGGCAGGCGACGAGCTTCTGACGGTCCGGCTTGAACTTG
>JANMEV010000092.1:0-5577 GCA_031377305.1 Planctomycetota bacterium
TATCGGCTCACCAAGACATCGATCGGCACTCCGGAAGCCGTTGGTGCGATCGTTGAAAAGTGGAAGATTCAGCGGCAACGCATGAGCTACGGCGGCCTGAAGGATCGCCACGCCGTGACGGTCCAGCATCTGACAATTCACAACGGGCCTCGCAAGTCGCTCAAGCAAAATTCCATCAACCTCGAGTACCTCGGCCAGACTCGCGTGCCGTTTACGCCGGCGGAAATTGATGGCAATCGATTTCAGCTCGTTTTGCGAGACATGAGCGAGGCGGAAGTTCAGCAGGCGGAAGCAGCCGCGTCTCAGGTTCGCATGACGGGGCTTCCCAACTATTTTGACGATCAGCGTTTCGGCTCGCTTGGCGTTTCCGGCGAATGGATTGGTCGCGCGTGGTGCCTGGGAAACTGGGAGCGAGCTCTTTGGCTGGCGTTGGCCGATCCGCACGTAAACGACCCGTCGTCCGAGAAGAAGCAGAAGCAACTGCTGCGAGATCTCTGGGGCCAATGGCCCGAATGTCAGCAGCAACTGGAACGTTCGTCTCGCCGCAGCATCGTGACCTACATGTCCGACAAAGTGAAAGTCGGCAAAGACCCCGACTACCGCGGTGCGCTGGCTCGCATCAGTGTCGATCTGCGAGGCTTATATCTGTCCGCCTTTCAGTCGGCATTGTGGAATCGTCTGCTGACTCGTTTCATCGACGCCAACTGCGGTGCCGAATCACTTCACACGTTCGAGCTTTTAAGCGGCCGTTGCGTGTTTCCATTAAAGGCTGCGGATGACGCCATCGGTACGTTGCAGTCCACCGAACTGCCGTTGCCCTGTGCCCGCATTGATCGCCCCGAAGGACTCATTGGTGATCTACTTGATGCTGTGCTTGAGGAAGAGAAGATCGAACTCCGCGAGATCCGAGTGAAATATCCGCGAGACAGCTTCTTCTCCAAAGGCCTCCGAAAGGCAATCATTCACCCGGCCGAGCTTTCAACCTCAACCGACGACGACGACCTTTACCCTCAGCAAAAAAAGCTGACCCTCTCCTTCACCCTCCCCCGCGGCAGCTACGCCACAATCCTCGTGAAGCGGCTGACAGAAGTACTATAGTCCTGCATCTACTGTCTCAGCATAACACAGCCACGAGTGGTATCAGCCGGCCAACAATATTGGCGCCTTGGTGATATGCACGAATCATCTCGTTTGCAAATTCGGTCTTCACCAACACGGTGACGCGGATCGAGACAACCGACTTACCCGCTCCGGGCGATGTGACCGGAGCAGTGAATGGCCCACTCGCGTCGGTCGGTCTCACGTCGGTATCACCGACGCTGCTGGCGGGTTGCCGTGCCGACGTCGGAGTGCCGGACTGAATCTGCGACCGGTCCCAGAAACCAGACGCAGAACACAATGCTCCTTTGAATTTTGGCGTCGGGCCGCTGCTCTCTGAGAATAGTTTTACTCAGCCAGTTTCAACATAGTGTGTTTGCTGTCATTTTGAGTGCACAATTTCGCGGCCGTTTGATCTATTGAAGATCAACTCATTACGTGGTTAGGCCAAGCGAACCGAAACACACAGAATGGTCAGTTTTACTGAACATTCAAACTTTTCAAACTACGAAATCCTCAACGTCAGTCGTTCGTTTCGGATGAGGCGGCGGCTCAGAATACGACGGACTTTATCGTTGGGAAATCGACCAATTTCTCGGCCAGAACGCCGAAGTACTGATGGCCTGTCATACGAATTGCTCCCTGCTGCATGCACGAACTGCTGGGAAACCAATGAGCAAGTTTGCAAGCCGATTCGAATAGAGCGAGGATAAGAAATTTCTCATGTTGAGTTCACGATGACCTCATTTGCAGCCGCTAAGATGCTGCGGAATCGCCTACTTGACGTGGTGTTATGGTAAGGCGACAGAATCTCAAGCGGAAGGATACTCAACGATGCGTGTTTCAATGTGGAGTGTATTAGTGGCAGGCATGATGGCAATGCTACTGAGCCCGAACCTGCGTGCAGACGACAAGGAAGAAGCCGTAGCACTCGACAAACTGCCAAAAGCTGTTGTCGACGCGGTGAAGAAGATGTTTCCCGATGCAGAGCTGAAGAAAGCCATTAAGGAACTCGTCAAGGAAGAGGCGGAACTTGATGATGATGATGATGACGATGATGACAAGAAGGACGCTGGCAAGGACAAAGATGGCGAGGAAGACGAAAAGGACGAATCGAAGGTCGTCTATGAAGTGACCCTGTCTCAGAAAGGACATGCTATTGACGTCACTGTCGAGGAAGACGGAGAGATCGAAGAAGTGGAACGAACCATCGATTTGAAAGAACTGCCAAAGATCGTGACTGATGCCCTGGACAAGAAGTTCCCGAAGTCCACATTGAAGTCTGCCGAAGCCATCTATGAAGTTGAGGATGGCGAAATGGAACTCGAAGGCTACGAAGTCATTCTGACTTCGGCTGACGGGAAAGAGATTGAGGCAGACGTCGACGTGGAAATTGAGATCACGGTCGATTAGTCATTTGCACCGACGAGGCGACGTTTGTCGCCTCGTTTCAGGCTCGTCACAAAGGGGAACCAATTGACGAATGCAACACGATTATGTTGTCCCAGACACTGGGCACAGCACTTTGCGATTGGACGGCGGACTCGGCCGGGTTGGGCTATGTGGGCGGAGCGTGCGTCTTCAGCGGCCTGCTGGCATTGGGCGTTGCTGGCTACTACCTGACCGCGTTGTCACGGACCCTGCTCTTCTGGGCCGCCTTTATTCTCACTCGTCCGCTGGGAGCTGTCGTAGGCGATTTCCTCGACAAAACTCTCGCTGCTGGTGGGCTGGCCCTGAGTCGGTACACTGCATCGGGAGTACTGCTCGTGTTTATCGTGGTCTGTATCTTTGCATTCCGCCACAAGCCTGCAATGCAGAGCCACTAATTCCGGCTCCGGAGTGATAGATGACCGCTCGCGTGCTGGTGATTGAAGACGAAGACGAAATCGCCGACTTCGTGGTGCGCGGACTGCGGGAAGAAGAATTCGTCGTTGAACGCGCGTCAGAGGGAATCACCGGATCGCGTCTGCTGGAAGAACAGTCGTGGGAATTGGTGTTGTTGGATTGGTCGTTGCCGGGCCAGGACGGGCTCACGCTGCTGCGACGTTTTCGAAAAGACGACACGACAACGCCTGTCCTGTTTCTAACAGCTCGCGATGCCGTGTCAGACAGAGTTCGCGGACTGGAAAATGGCGCCAATGACTATCTTTGCAAACCATTTGCGTTCGAAGAGTTGCTGGCACGCATCCGAGTTCTTACACGACGCCACGATAGAACGCTGACCACCGTGCTAAAAGAGGCTGGCGTGAGCGTGGATCTGGCGACCCATCACGTCGAACGTGATGGACATCGACTGGGACTGACCGCCCGCGAATCCGACTTGCTGGTTTATTTTATTCGTCATCCAGGCGAAGTGCTTTCAAAACGACGCCTCTACGAAAAGGTCTGGAACGATCGATACGACGGCGTTTCCAATACGCTCGAAGTGCATATCATGGAGCTGCGAAAGAAGCTTGAAACCGTCGGCCCGCGACTGATTCACACGTTGCGGCACAGAGGTTACCGCTTTGGGGACGAATGCCGGTGATCACATGCAACTGACAACCCAATTGCCGCTGGCGACTCGACTGTCGGTCTTCTTTCTTGCAATGATCGGTGTTGTGCTGATTGCATTTTCCGGAGCCTTCTACTGGTTCGCCAGCAGCTTTCTGCAAAGACAGGTTGAAGACCGGGCGTCAGCAACCATCCGTGCCTTAACGGCCGCAGTTGAAGTATTGCCGCAGGGTGTTGAATGGGAGTCCAATGGTCGGACGCTGAATTTTGGCACTTCCCCACTTGCAAACGACATTGTCTGGTATGTGCTAGATGAGGACGGTAAACCCATTGAACAGTCGCATGATGCTGAGACAAACGCTTCTCTTGGGCCGATTGGTGACCTTCCGTTGCGACCACAAACGGACGACAAGCTGTTCCTCAAGGAATTTGATCACTGGCTGATCGCTGAAAGCTGGATTACGAGCGATGCGTCAATTCCAACGACGCACGACGACAATGCCGATCCAGACACTGAAATTTATGCTGCCTTGTGCTTGAGATGCGCCGTCTCATTGGAACCTTCGCGCATCGTGCGAGGCCGGATGGCTGCGACGCTGATTTCGTTGTCGGTCTTTGTGTGGCTTTCCGCATTTGGTTCCGCAAGATTTGTTTGCGTACGCGCGTTACGCCCGCTGCGGGAGATGACAGTTGCGACTCAGCAAATCAACGCTGATCGTCTGGCAGAGCGATTGCCGACCCCCGCCACTCGGGATGAACTGGCCGAACTCACATCCGCATTCAATGCACTGCTGGACCGCTTGCAGGTTTCGTTTGTGCGCCAACAGAGATTCACCGGCGACGCATCGCATCAGCTGCGAACGCCACTGACGGCCATACTCGGGCAAATTGAAGTCGCTCTGCGACGCGATCGCTCGGCAGAGGAATACCATCGCGTTCTATCGCTTGTTCACGGTCGAGCGACGCATCTCAAAGACATCGTTGAATCGCTGTTATTTCTAGCGCGAGCTGCTGGAGACGGTGCTGTCCCGGAATGTCAGGCCATTGACCTGAACAGTTTTTTGAAGACTTTCGTTTCATCTTTTTCCGATCACCAAAGATTCGCCGACCTGAAATGTGAGATTCAGAATTCTGAACAATGCCTGATTTCCAGCCATCCCACGCTGCTTCAGGAATTGCTCACCATTCTGCTGGATAATTCTTTCAAATTCAGCCAGCGAGGGACTCCAGTAACAATTCAACTACACGGCGATTCCAGTTCGGCAATCGTCTCCATCCGCGACTCTGGCGAAGGGATCGCCCCGGAAGATATTCAGCACCTCGGAGAACCATTTTTCCGTACCGAGACCGCAAGACAACAAGGAATCCATGGCGTCGGACTCGGGCTGTCCATCGCCAGACGGCTAAGTGTCATTCTTGGGGCATTCATTTCTTTTTCAAGTGAGATCGGGCATGGCACGGCAGCAACTGTCCGAATACCACGATGGAACGAGCCATGAACTGGTTTGAACAAGTTACTGCCATCCAAAGGTTGGATTTTTCTCGACCTTCATTCCTATCCAATTAACCATGCTCGAATCACGCGATTGGCAGTTGAAATTCCCTATCATAATTTTGGCGGCATGGCCGCCCGAACGGCAATTCCAACCAACGATAAGTCGCCAAATCAATTTCAAAACTTGTCAACGGTTTCATCGAATTGCTATCATTCGGTCTTAGGAGCCCGACTTGCGAACCGCATTGACAATACTTTTAGCCCTACTGCTTTCTCATCTTCCGGTGCCGTTTCCGGATCTTGATGGAGAATGCGGAGGTGCGCCGATTCACAGCCTAGTGGAATGTCGTGCGTGGTACGTCTTGATGCTCGGCGTCGTGCCAAATGACGACATCGAGTATGGCCCCGTTCGTTCAAATGATTCAGACGAACGAGCGCCCGTCGATTCTCCTTTCGGCGATGCTGCGATGTTGAACGGTACGAGCGTCCTC
>JANMEV010000111.1:0-2725 GCA_031377305.1 Planctomycetota bacterium
TTCCGGTTTGGTGAGCGCTGGCCCGACATATTGCGTCACAAACTGGCGGGGATTTTGCGCTGCGCCCTGCTGCTGAACGATCCACCGGTATCGATCCCCAGCAGCTCGTCCACTTTGCCTTTCAGATTTTGGGCCATTGCATCGATTTTTTTTGGGATGCCAACTTTCAACTGGCGCTTGACGGCTTCCATGGCTCCGGTCATGACATCTTTCAGGACGTCGTGAACTTCCAGGATCTGCTTCCAGTCGAACAGCGACTTGAGGAAGTTGTAGACATCTTTTATCGCGGAACCGATTTTCTCGATGAAGGCGACCACATGATCGGCCACATCCTTGACTGTGTTGATGACCCATGTGCCGATTGCCCCGGCCGCACTGACGATTGCGAGCTCCACCCGGCTCACGATCTCTTTGGTCGCTTCGACCACAATTTGCACCGTGCGAACGACGACTTGTGCGACCTCCTGAACCGCATAGCTGACCGCATTAACCACTTTCTTAAACGCACTCTTAATGGAAGAAAACAAACTGCCCCAGCCTCCCGCCGCATCGTCCGGCCCAAATCTTGACGCACATGCGAACAACGTGTCGGCCGTTCCCAGCCGGTTCATGACCAGGTACGTATCAAGGTCTTTGGCTTTGTGAAATGCCTGATATTTCATCAGCCCGTTCTTATTCAAATTCATCACAAAATTTGGGGCGGGCATATGATCCGGAGAGACCGGCCTGTGGATATCGACATGCGCATGATGGTGCAGCGACTGCACACTGTCCGCCGGTGCGAACTGCTGATTGAGGTGCGTGGCTTCGGAAGTTAGCCCTTTGCCCCGGGCCATGCCCGCCGCCTGTACGCCGGCTGGTCTTGCTTTTTTGGTCAGGGCCATCATGTGTTGCAGAGTCTTTGCGACTTCTTCCGCGTTCTTTGCATTGTCCCCGGTGAGCAGCACTGATTTCTTGTTCTCTGCGTGAGGCAATGCTTCTTCGCCAGTCAATTGTTTGGCAGTGACGTTCTCCAAAGCGCTGAGGGAGTACTCCGCCGGATGGATGACGAAATTGCTGCTGCGGGGCATGAAGCCTGCGCGGACCACCAGGTTGGGGACATTTAACAGATTGCCACCCGGCCCTTTACTCGCGTTTTCGTGCAGCGTAATCAACAGTTCCCCGTTCGCTCCGGTTTCGAATTGGGCCGAGTTGTCAGCATTCACAGAATAGGTGACCCCGTCGACTTCGATATCGACGTGGTCATCTGCCCAGACTTCGATCGGCTCAAACGGCATCGCCCCGCCGTTGGATCCTGTCGCGACGATGGTCGTCTTGATAGTTGTGATCTGGGCTTTCTCGTCGAACTTGCCATTTTCGCCCAAAGTGTCTCCGCCGTCGTAATGCAGATCTTCGATCATGTCGCAATGGGCGGTTAATTTCGGCGGTGGCAGGGTCACCATCGTCTGATTCTGGATCGCCGGACAGACGTGGAACCATTCATTGGTGTACATGAAGTCCGCGCGCACCTTCAGTTCCGGGCTGTGGATGATGTCATTGCAGGTCAACGTGAGCTTCAAATTCCCTTTCGCATCGGTGACCAGACCGGTTCGTGTCTGGCCGGGCTCAAGCGTTTCGCTATTGATTGATGGACCGGAAATCGTGACCTTTTCGCTGGTCATAATGGTGAGTGGCGTGTTTGGTCGCCCGGAACCATCTGCCGTGCGTGCGATGATCGTGGTGGTGTAGACGGCCTCGGCGATCGTGAAAGTTCCGTCCGCGTTCTCCTTTCTTGTCGGGGCACCAGCCGGAGCGGATGTGGCCGACAGGTACGGATAGTGCGGAGCGCTGAAGTGCAGATCTGTCAGCCACACATCCTGCGTTTCCGCAGATTCATTGTGAAAGTCATTGACCGAGTGGTCGTGAACCGTGCCATCATCAAAGCTCCAGTTGGCCAGCAGGTCCGGCTCATCTCCGCGGAGCCGGACGGACCGCCGGGACGCGATTTCCTCGGCATGCAGCCACGTCCCCCAGATCCTGACATCCGCCAGCATGCCTTGGAATTTTTGCCCACGTGTGCCACCGATAGAGACGCTCCTCACATCGGTGTCTAAGTGGAGCATGTTAACTGCGGAGTCTGCAGCGGCCGAGTCCAGTCGTCTACCATCCACATACAGCTCACAGAACGGCGCGGGTTTGTTCTGGTCCTGGCGGAAGACGGCCGCCAGATGATGCCACTGCCCGTCGGCTGCCGCAGTACCTTTGGCGGTAAACGTATGCCGCTGGGCATGATTCGAAAAGGCGGCCACGACATCTCCCTCCGGCGTGACAGTCAGGGAAAAACCTCCGTCTCCATTTTTCCTTTTCAAACCGGGTGAATAAATCAGTTGTCCCCCCTTACCAGGTGTATTCACCCAGGTTTCGAGGGTGAAGTTACCAGAGGACAGGCCATGTCCGTCCGGACCTAAATCGTCGGGGTCGAGGAGATTCCCGGTGTCCTTCATCGTGATGACGCTGTTTTGTTCGCCGTCGAGTTTCAGCGCGTATTCATTGCCGAAGACAACCGAATGGACGGCGTTTGCTTCCGGCCGAGCCTTATCAGAATCCGCGGAATGGCAGGCAAAATACAGGGCTCCCTGATCCATGTCCGGTCGTCCGTGAGGCTGGGTCTCGACGAGCGGCTGCGGCGAGACCGTCAGCTGCGCGCGCCTCGAGGCGCACTGCGACGGGCTCCCCAACTGCGATC
>JANMEV010000147.1:0-6785 GCA_031377305.1 Planctomycetota bacterium
GTTGAGTACAGATGAGCTGACACTCGCAGGAAGCGGCGACCGTTCCAGGAGCCAACCGGGACTTCGATCCCGTACTGATCTCGAAGAGCGATCTGCAACGCGTCGGGATGTCCGTGATAGCCGGGCTTCCAGCCATTGGTCGGAGGCAACTCGACTGCTGCCATGCTCACGAAGTCCGGTTCGGATGGAGTACAAAAAGTTCCGGTGCCAGCGATCTTCAACAGTTCGCCACGAGCATAGGAAACCAGCGAATGAGCGTGCCGTCGAAATTCGGCAATTCGTTCAGGAGTGAAGAATTCAATCGCATCCGCAATGCCAAGCAATGGCGCGGGGTCACGCGTGCCGAGCCAATTGGTGCGATCCTTCCATGATGACGCATGCCCGGCAATGCTGCCTCCCCAACTGATTACGGGGCACCGAATTGACGCCTGATGCTTTTGCGCGACCCAAAGAAATCCGCTTCCAAACGGAGCGCAAAGCCATTTGTGGCAGCTCGCGCAGTAGTAATCGCATCCGATATCGTCCAGATTTACGTCCAGCATGGCGATGGCATGCGGCCCGTCGATGCAGACGGCAACGTTGTGCGTCGCGGCCATCTGGCAGATTTCTTTGACCGGAAGAATGCAGGCGGTCGCCGATGTGACGTGACTCACCACAATCAACTTTGTCTTCTTCGTAATCGCGGCTTCGATTGATTCGACAACTTCCTTCGCGGTCGGAGGAAAAGGAAGCACGGCTGTCGTGACTTTTGCGTTGGACTCGCGGCATTTGGCCTGCCAGATGTTTTTCACCGCTCCGTATTCGTGGTCGTTCAGCAACACTTCGTCGCCTTCGGCCAGCTTTATACTGGCCGCAACAACATTCATGGCAAACGTGGCATTGTCAATCAGGGCCAGACGGTCAGGCTGAGTCCCCAAGAATCTGGCGAGTATGCGGGCCGTCCGATCAAGCTCGGTCTCCATTTCCTGACAGAAGAACCGCATCGGTTGCCGTTCGAGACGTTGACTCCATTTTTCGCGAGCTTGTTGAACGGGAATTGGCGAAGGTCCAAATGAGCCATGATTGAGGTAGGTGCATTCCGAGTCCAGATTCCAGAATTCAGCCAGCGAATTAGAATCGTGCATAATCGTGGTTCGTTTTCGTTGCTTGAGTGCCGAGAAAGAGTGTGCCCAGCATCCCCGATTTGATTCTACTCAACCGGAACCTGCGGCGCCAGCCAATTTCAAGTCCTGCAATTGGCAACGCGGTCGACTCTTGCAATTGGGGTTCTCGGGATCAGCCGTTTTGCTCGAGCGGTCTGTTGATTCTGTAAAAAGGCTGAGCGACGGGTGTTTCGACAGTGTTTCTCAGGTATTTATGCGCAGCTAGCGGTTTGAGGATCACGAAATCTCACCCAGTTCACCCACGGTTGAGAGCGTCACTTCCAACGCGTTTTGGCCCAAAACTCAGCCCATATACCGGGAGGGGATACCGTGTTCGCGGCTCAGGCTCGGTGGGGGCGTATTCATTCCGTTCCGCCGGAAATCGAGCAGGAACACCTCCAACACAGTCACTGATGCACTCTTGGTATTCGTTTTTTCTATATTTAAAAACGATACTATCGATTATGCAGATGAATTAAAATGTCGTATGAATACATCACTATCGGAAAAACGGATCAATTTGACTTGCGCGGGTCGACTTTGCGATGCAACGACCGGGGAATTGAAGTTCCATGAATTGGCTCAACTATCATCATTTGCTGTACTTTTGGACAATGGCCCACGAAGGCAGCGTTAGCAGAGCGGCGGAAAAGCTGCATTTGTCTCAGCCAACTATCAGCGGCCAGTTGCGACAACTGGAGACGGCGGTCGGCGAAAAACTGTACGAGCGAGTTGGGCGAGAGCTGCGGCTTACCGAGACTGGTAAGATTGTTTTCGAATATGCCGAAGAGATCTTCACCACCGGCCGCGAATTGATGCAGCGACTGAAGGGTGATCGGGCTCAGCAAAGCCTTCCCTTTGTTGTGGGCATTCCTGACTTTGTCCCAAAACTCATTGCTTATCGCTTGCTGGAGCCCATCTTTCGCATGGAACAACGCGTGCAGCTTGTTTGCTACGAAGGCAAGCTTCCCGAGCTACTTGCAGATCTCTCCATGCACCGCCTGGATCTGGTGTTGTCAGATAGCCCCGCTGGTTCACAGGTCAATATGAAGTCGTACAACCACTCGTTGGGAGAATGCGGAGTGAGCTGGGTCGCATCGAAGGAGAGGGCTGAGCAGCTTCGTAAGAACTATCCGGAATCGCTGAGCGGTGAGCCGCTGCTTCTGCCGACTCAGAATACCCTGCTTAGACGATCTATTGAACAATGGATGGAAAAGCAGGAGTTCGCACCAACGATCGTCGCTGAGATTGAAGACTCGGCGTTGTTGAAAATCATGGCCACTCAAGGGCTCGGCATCGCTCCGGTGGCGGATTCCGTGCTGACCGATGTTGAGCGACAATACGGTCTTTATGCCGTCGGTCCACTAGCAGAAGTCAGGATGCAGTTTTACGGGATCAGTGTCGAACGCAAAGTGAATCATCCGGCTGTGAAAGCAATCGCGGAAGGAGCGAGAGCACGGTTCTTTCAAACTACATCGCCGGAAAAGGTTGGAGCAGCGAGTTGATGCATCAGTCCCTTACGATCCACCGTTGCCGGTCAACCGATGCGTCCGATCGATTCTCACAATCGGAGCCTGCAAGACCGTTTCCTATAATTCTGCTTTCAACTTCTGATGTTCAAGTTGTCAGCAATGAACCGACGAATGTTTTTTGCCGCACACTCGGTCAGTGAGTCCCCGAAGCTTCGTTAAGGATATCCATGGGCACTGTACCGGAACTTTCCCACTTTTGTTTAGCCGCCACTAACCCCGTCTCAAACAACGTTCAACGGTAATAGGAGCCAGGAATGAATGCGTCAGAGGCGATTAAGCGTGCCTCAGAAAGCGATCTCGTTTCCGCGACATGGATTTTCGAGCAGATCGCGTTGCGAGACGGCCTGCATGTGGACCGTTCAAAGATCCGTCGCGCCGTCGACGAAGCGGCCGAGACCTACTTCGGGCAGCACGATGGTGGTTGGTGGAGGTGGATGATCGAAACGGGGCACAGTCTTGGACGAAACTGCCGAGTCATCGACGGTGAATTGCAGGAACTGATTCAACTGGCGCGGGACGGAGTGGTGGTGATTGTTCGCTCCGGCGATGGAAATTCCTGGCATTCCCTGATGGCTGGTAAAGGCCGAAGCCTCAGCTTTGGTACACCCCGTGGCAATTTTCCGGTTCGGCTGGTTTCTCCTCGTCGAATTGCAAAGCTGCTCCGGCTGGATGGCTTTGAAGGTATTCTACGTTGTGTGGTAGTCGAATCCTCTTTGACGTCATCGGAGGTCGCTATTTCGCGTACGGGTGATGCAAAGCCGCTGGATCGATTGCTGGCCCTGCTGCGAGCTGAAAGCTCCGACATTTGGGTCGTTCTGGTTTTTGCGCTGATGTCTGGTTTGCTGAGCATGACGACTCCGCTGGCCGTTGAAGCTCTGGTCAACACGGTCGCGTTTGGACGTTTCCTGCAGCCCGTCGTTGTGCTTTCCTTAATGCTGCTCGCGTTCCTGATTTTTCAGGCTGCCATGAAAGCGCTGCAGACGTTTGTCGTTGAAATCATCCAGCGACGAATGTTCGCCCGAGTAGCGGCTGACCTTTCGTTTCGACTGCCTCGAGTTCAACTGGCGGCTCTCGACGACCACTACGCACCAGAACTGGTCAATCGCTTCTTTGACGTGATGACCGTTCAGAAGATCACAGCTCAGCTTTTGCTGGATGGTGTTTCGGTCGTTCTGAGTGCCGCCGTCGGGATGGCGGTTCTGGCGTTCTATCATCCCTATCTGCTGGCGTTTGATGTTGTTTTGGTTCTGTTGCTGTTCTTCACGATGTTCGTTCTGGGCCGCGGCGCGGTGACAACGAGTATCAAGGAATCCAAGACAAAGTATGCAATGGCTTCGTGGCTGGAAGATCTCGCTCGCTGCCGGACAACGTTCCGCTACGACGGCGCGTCCGAGTTTGCGATGGAACGATCCGACCAGTTGATCTTTGACTACCTGTCGGCTCGCAAGAAGCACTTTTATGTCCTGATGCGGCAGATCATCTTTCTCCTGTTGGTGCAGGCGCTGGCCAGCACGGCCTTGCTGGCAATTGGTGGCTGGCTGGTCATCACAGGTCAGCTGTCATTGGGCCAGCTTGTGGCGGCGGAGTTGATCGTTGCTGTGGTTGTGGGCTCATTCGCAAAGCTTGGCAAACACATGGAGAGTTTTTACGACCTGATGGCGTCAGTTGACAAACTTGGATCGCTGCTGGACTTGCCTATCGAGCGAACCGACGGTCTTCTCAGTGCTCCGCCGGGGGCTGGGATTCTGGTGAAGGATGTTAGCTATTCGCTGCCGGATGGCCGTGAGGCACTGCGGAATCTGTCTTTGGTTGTTTCTCCGGGGGAGCGAATCGCGCTGAGCGGTACCAGTGGCTCGGGGAAGAGTCTGCTGCTTGACATGTTGTTTGGCCTGCGAGAGCCCGCTTCTGGTTCAGTGAACGTGAACGGAATCGACCCGCGTGACCTGCGGCCGGACGTTTTGCGGCGACGAGTCGCGCTGGCACGCGATGTGGAAATCTTCGACGGAACGATTTCTGAAAATATTCACCTTGAGCGTCCCGACATCAGTATTGGTGACGTCCGAGCTGCACTGGAAGTTGTCGGGCTGTTGCCGCTGATCCAGAAACTGTCGCATGGTCTTGACACTGTGCTTCACGCCAGCGGCGCTCCGCTAACAAGTAGCCAGCAGCGACGTTTGATGCTGGCTCGAGCCATCGCGGGGCGACCAGAACTTTTGCTGGTGGATGAGCTTCTTGACAGCATGGCCGATGAGGAAGCCGAACGTATTCTGCACAGACTCGTTGCCCCAGACAAAGGCTGGACGATCATCCTGGTGACAAATCGAATTTCCCTGAAGTCAATAATGGGATCCGTTGTCTCGCTGGGTGAGTAGAGCACGACCACTGTCCAAAGTGTGTGGCTCAAACAGGAATTTTTCCGGAAGCAATATCATGGCGACAAAATCAACCGGTGCAAGACGTTCCATTCTGACGCCAGTCGCGTACAGCGAAGCTCTGATGCCGTCGCTACAGCTCGCTCGCTCGTCGCGAATGGCTCGACGAATTGCCGTCGTGCTGCTGGTGCTGCTGTTTTTCACAATCGCGTTGATGGCCTTTGCTCCGTGGCAACAGACGATCACAGGTGCAGGATATGTCGTGGCCTACGCTCCCCGAGAACGTCAGCAGACTCTGGAAGCGACTATCGAAGGCCGCATTGTGAAGTGGAATGAAGAGCTGGTCGAAAACTCGCGAGTCGCCAAAGGAGACTTCATCGCTGAAATCCGTGATATCGATGATGACTATTCCGCTCGACTTCAGGGCCAGCTTGAAAACACATCTTCGTACTTCGAATCCGCGAAGAAGGTCGTTGAAGCCTCAGAAGGGCAGTTGAAGGCGTATCAACGAGTGCAGACGGAAGTCGAAGCCGCTCAAAACGCCTATGTGCAGTCTGCAACGGAGAAAGTCACATCTGCCGAGCAGAAACTGGCGATCGCCGAAGCCGCTATTCCTCAGTTGAAGGCCGCGTACGATCGCGCGAAAGACCTGGAGGCGGCTGGCAACATTGCTTTGGAAAAGCTTCAGGAAATCGATCGTAAGTTGCAGGAGTCTCAAGGCAAAGTGAAAGAAGAAACGGCCAATGTCTCTGCTGCCAGGGCCGATCTCAGAGGAAAGCAAAGCGATCGAGAAGCCTACATCCACAAAGCGGCCGCCGATGTTGGCTACTATGAAGGAGCCCTGGACAAGGCAAGAGGCGAAGTGTCCAAGGCCGAAAAGGAAATGCGTGAGATGGAATCCAAGGTCGCTCGGCAGAACACTCAGCAGGTGACAGCCCCGTTTGATGGCTACATCGTTCATCTCAGTTCAAACGGTGGATCTCAGCTGGTCAAAAAGGGCGATGCCATTTGCACGCTGGTTCCGTATACACAGGAGCGGGCTGTGCAGATTTGGCTCGATGGAAACGACGCCCCGCTGGTGGAAGCCGGGCGGCACGTGCGTCTGCAGTTTGAAGGCTGGCCGGCAGTTCAGTTCGCCGGATGGCCGTCGGTCGCGGTGGGAACGTTTGGAGGAACGATTGTGTCCGTGGATATGGTCGACAACGGAAAGGGTAAGTTCCGATGTCAGATTCTTCCCGACACGACCGGCTCAGAACATTGGCCCGAAGAACGTTATCTTCGCCAGGGAGTTCGAGCGAACGGCTGGGTACTTCTGGAGCAAGTGCCACTCTGGTTCGAAGTCTGGCGAAAGCTCAACGGGTTCCCTCCGACGGTCGATATGGATCCGGCGACCGACGGGATGGAATCCAGGAAAGAGTCTAAGTCCAAGGATGACGAATCCAGCGGCGGAAAGACGAAGCTGCGATAACCGTCGAGGAAATTAACGGGCAGGCTGTTGATTAAATCCCAACCCGATGCGTCAGTTTTGAAGTTGGCGTTTCGCCGTAGTGTTTGATCGAGCGTGAAAAAACAGTGGGAATCATCATAACCCGAAGCGTCAGCGAGGGATTTTTGCAAACATTGCCGAAACGCAAAAACGCAATCCCTCACTGACGTTTCGGGTTGTGAAAAGCCATGGAATCAACAGCCTGCTAGACGCGGCTTCACATGACGATTGTGAAATCTCATGGAGAGCTTTG
>JANMEV010000162.1:0-10210 GCA_031377305.1 Planctomycetota bacterium
TCGACTTCGCGGGCGCACCGAGCACCCACCCCGTCCTCTACAACGAGGTTGTCGTACGCGCGCCGAAGAAGCGGCCATTCAGGAACTCAACACGGCATTCGTTCAATAGTTAGCTTTGACAGTCCTTTTCGTTGCCTAACCATCACAAAACTCTCAAGCCCGGCGTCTCGGTGCGCCGGGCTTGAAGGCGTGTCTGGCCGACCCGGATTTTTGAGGCCACACTTTCACTGTTTTCATTCGACGAGCCCGCTCCGGTGTGACAGAATAGTCATCAAGGAGCGCCAGCCTTCCGATGTCCAGCCGCCAGAAATCCCGCCAGTTTTCAAACCGACTCCCATTCACTGTCATCGCAGTGGGCCTCATAGCAATCATGAGCACCGCGACTGAACCATTGCGCGCGGACGAAGCTGTCGATGCTGGCATTGCCTACTTCGAGACTCACGTCAGGCCGATACTCGTCGAACGATGTTACAGTTGCCATTCGACGAAAGCGCAGAAGTCGGAAGGCGGGCTGAGACTCGATGCTCGCGACGCGTGGCTTAAAGGCGGCGATCGAGGTGCGGCGGTGGTGCCTGGAGATTCGAAAAACAGCCTTCTGCTCCACGCCGTTCGTTATTCCGACCCTGAATTTCAGATGCCGCCAACTGAGAAGGTATCGGACGAAGCGATTGCGACTCTGGAAGCATGGGTCCGAATGGGAGCACCCGCGCCGGCAATTGAAACCGTAACTGAGTTTAGAGTTCCGTCCGATCCGGTTGGCGGCAAAAGTCACTGGGCATTTCAGCCACTGTCAGTCCGCGAATTGCCTTCGGTGCAGGACGTCGACTGGTCGCGAACAGACATTGATCGATTTGTGCTTTCACGGCTGGAACACGATCCACTCAAGCCAGTTTCGGACGCAGCGCCAGGGGATCTAATTCGTCGACTTAGCTTTCAGCTTGTCGGTCTTCCACCGTCGACGTCTCACATGGAAACTTATCTGCAGTCTCCAACTCAAGCGACGCTTGAAAAAATCGTTGATGAGCTGCTGGCGTCGCCTCAGTTTGGCCAGCGCTGGGGTCGGCACTGGCTTGATCTGGCTCGCTACGCGGATTCCAACGGACTCGACGAGAACTTTCTTTTCCGCGAAGCGTGGCGCTATCGAAACTGGGTGATCAACGCAGTCAATGCCGATATGCCGTTCGATCGCTTTCTGCTGGAACAACTGGCCGGCGACTTGCTTCCGTACGACTCCATCGAACAACGCGACCGTCAGCGAACGGCGGCCGGATTTCTTGTCGTCGGACCGAAAGTGCTGCTGGGGGTGAACGCTCAGAAGCAGCGAATGGATGTCGCTGACGAACAGATCGAAACCATCGGCCGTGTGGTCCTGGGGCAGACGCTCGGTTGTGCGCGTTGCCACGATCACAAGTTTGATCCTGTCCCGACGGCCGACTACTACGCGTTAGCTGGAATCATGACTTCAACAAAGGTCATGGAACAACGCTTCATGCTGAATGAACAGCGAGTCATGGAACGGCTGGTGGGGCTGGGCGACAACGGCGAAACTGTCGACGACACTTATGAAGCATATTGGAGAAACCTCGCCGGACTCAAGGCTCGCGCTGAGAAAGCCAAAGCGGCTTTGGATCTTCTTCAACAGAAAAACGATCAGGCGATCGCCGACAAACTGGCTGCTGATGGCGACGGATTCGCGGACGTTGCAAAAGATGGTTTACAAACGATTGAACAAAGGATCGTCGCTCAGCAGCTCTTTGTGAACGAGCTGAATGACGCCATCGCCAAACCGCCCGCCATTCCGCCGCGGGCGATGATTCCTTCCGACTCAGATGAAATTGGTGACGAAGCCATTCGTCTGGCCGGTAAGTTTGATGTCTCTGGCGACAAAGTGCCTCGCGGCTTTCTGCGAGTGCTTTGTGACACCAATGATATAGCCATTCCGGCCAATCAAAGTGGTCGAGTTGAACTCGCTCGCTGGCTGGCGGATGGGAACTCCCGAGCGGGCTGGCTAACGGCACGAGTCCAGGCAAATCGTATTTGGCATCATTTGATTGGTCGAGGAATTGTGCGAACCGTCGACAATTTTGGACGCACGGGAGAAGGGCCAAGCCATCCGGAGTTGCTCGACTATCTCGCGTCGGAATTGATCTCTGACGGATGGTCGTCGAAGTCGTTGATTCGAAAGATCGTGCTCAGTCGGACGTTTGCGTTGAGCAGTCAGCACGATACTGTGAACCACGAAATCGATCCTGACAATCGACTGATCTGGAGGGCTCATCGTCGCCGACTGGATCCAGAGTCGCTTCGAGACTCGATGCTTTCCGTGGCAGGTATGCTGGATATGAATCCGTTGGAATCGACGGTCTCATATCTGGGCGATCAGGCCACGGCAGTCGGAGGAAACACTGTGCGACGACGAACAGACTTCAACTGTCGCAGCGTCTACCTTCCTGTGATTCGCAATGACCTTCCGGAACTGTTTGATGTCTTTGATTTTGCCAATCCGCACATGGCCACGGGGGCTCGTCCGAAGACAACCGTGCCAACTCAGGGATTGTTTATGCTGAATGACTCGATGGTGATGGCTGCCGCAGAAGCGACGGCAAGGCGAGTGACCTCGGAAACCGTTTCGCTAACGGCCGAAGCTCGAGTCGATCGTCTGTTTCAACTGACTGTCCTGGGTTCACCATCCGACGAAGAACGAAATGCAATACAGTCTTTCCTGCAACAGACAACGTCGCGCCTGAAATCATCAGGGGAGCCTGAGCCCGATCTAAAAGCTCTGGTACTTGCCTGCCACGCGTTGTTCGCCTCAAGCCGATTTCAGTTTCTGGATTGATTCGCCATGCGTTGCTTTAACTTTCTGAATTCTATGACTCGCCGATCCATGCTGCAGCAGACTGCCTGCGGGTTTGGCGGATTGAGTTTTGCAGCGATGGCCAGCGAAACTTTGACCGCTGCGCCTTCCGCCGAGATCCAGATCGCTCCTCTACCGCATCTGGTGCAGCGGGCCAAACGAGTCATCTTTCTTTTCATGTGGGGCGGCCCCAGTCACGTCGATCTGTTCGACTACAAGCCGCGTCTAAATGACTTCGCGGGGAAGCCCGTCACTCCGGACGCGTTCGGTGGAAAGCAACCACCGGGAGGCAACATTCTTGGGTCGCCATTCAAGCATCGGCAGCATGGCGATGGCGGAGTTTGGATCAGTGAGCTGTTCCCGCATCTCGCGCAGCATTCGGACCGGTTGTGTGTGATTCGTTCAATGCACACGGACGGCTCAGCTCACGGGGAGGCGTTGCTGAATCTGCATACTGGCCATTCCAATCTGTTGCGACCGAGCGTCGGTGCCTGGGTGAGCTATGGTCTTGGAAGCGAAAGCGAAAACCTTCCGGCGTTTGTGACGATTTCGCCACCTCGCGGGCATGGCGGAGTTCAGAATTATGGCAGTGCATTTTTGCCGGCTGTCAACCAGGGTACTGCTATTGGGGCAGCTGAAATTCCAATTGCCAACGCGAAGATTTCCAACATCACCAATCCAACGATTGATCGTTCAACACAGCGAGAACAGCTAAATCTAATTCAGACCCTCAATCGTCAGCACCTGGAAAAGTCGCGGGCCGATCAGGGCATCGAAGGCCTGATCGCAAGCTACGAGCTCGCATTTCGAATGCAGTCGGCGATTCCGCAGATCATGAGTCTTTCGGATGAAACTCAGGAGACTTTGGACCTGTACGGTGTCGACAGGGAGCCAACGAATAACTTTGCCCGACAATGCCTGCTGGCTCGAAAGTTTGCCGAGCAGGGAGTTCGCTATATACAGGTGTCAACGGACTATACGTGGGACCATCACACCAATAACAACGATGGCCTTGTGAAGGAATGCGGGCGAGTCGACAAGCCAATCGCTGGGCTTCTGACCGATTTGGATCGCCGCGGTTTGCTGGATGATACGCTGGTGGTTTGGGGATCAGAGTTTGGTCGAACGCCAACCGTCGAGAATGGCAACGGTCGAAATCATCATCCGGCTGCATTTTCCATGTGGATGGCGGGCGGCGGAGTTCGCGGCGGCCTTACCTACGGATCCACGGACGACTTTGGATTTCATCCAGTCGAAAAACCGGTTCACATGCATGATCTCCACGCAACACTACTCTACGCACTGGGCCTTGATCACAAGCGACTCACGTATCGTTTTGCGGGTCGCGATTTTCGACTGACCGATGTGTTTGGCAACGTGCAGCAGGAGTTGTTCGCGTAGCGGCAATCGGGTTAGCCGAGTACTTCATGGACCACACGAGCGGGGAGTACGCCCGTCAGTTTGAAGTCGAGTCCCTGAGCGCGGATGCTTAGCTTTTCGTGAGGAATGCCCATCTGATGAAGCAGCGTGGCGTGGATGTCGCGGACGTGAACGGGGTTGGACACGGGGCCGAATCCGAACTCGTCGGTTTCGCCGAATGTCACGCCCGGCTTGAATCCGCCACCAGCGAACCACATCGTAAACGCGTCAATGTGATGATTGCGACCGGTCGATTCGCGAACTTCGCCCATCGGAGTGCGTCCAAATTCACCGCCCCAGATGACGATTGTGTCGTCCAGCAAACCACGTTGCTCCAGATCGCGAATCAACGCCATGCATGGCCGATCGATGTCGCGGCTGACGGATGGAAGATGCTCCTCAAGATTCTCCGTCGTACCGCCGTGGTGATCCCAGTTCGTGTGATAAAGTTGGACGAATCGCACGCCGCGTTCGACCAGTCGACGAGCCAGCAGACAGTTGCGAGCAAAGCTGGCCTCACCGGGATCCTTGACGCCGTACATGTCGAGCGTTTCCTTCGATTCGCTGGACGTCTCCATGAGTTCCGGAGCACTCGTCTGCATGCGATACGCCATCTCATACGCGTTGATGCGAGTCGCGATCTCTTCGTCGCCTGTTACGGCCAGTCGCTGCGAGTTCAGTCGGCGAACTGCGTCGAAGACTTCTGCCTGCTGCTCGGGCGTCACGGTTGCCGGAGTGGTGAGATTCAAAATGGGCTCGCCCTTGTTGCGAAGCGGTACGCCCTGATAGCTGGACGGCAACATGCCGCTTCCCCATAGCACGGAACCACCGCGAGGTCCGCGCGGGCCGCTTTGCAGGACGACAAAGCCTGGCAGATCGGTGCATTCGCTGCCCAGCCCATACGTCAGCCATGAGCCCAGGCTGGGGCGTCCGAATTGGCCGCTACCGGTGTTCATGAAGAGTTTTGCGGGAGCGTGATTGAACAAATCCGTTTTGCAGGTCTTGATGAATGTCAGTTTGTCGACAATGCTGGACGTGTGAGGCAGCAAGTCGCTGACCCACGCTCCGCTGTCGCCATATTGACTGAACCGGCGGCGAGTTCCCAGAAGATTGGTGCGATGACTGCTGGCCATGAAAGCGAATCGCTTGCCTTGCAGATAGCTCTGCGGCATCGGCTCGCCGTTCATCCTGTTGAGCATCGGCTTGTGATCGAACATATCCAGTTGCGACGGGCCACCCGCCATGAACAGATAGATCACTCGTTTCGCTTGAGCTGGCAACAAAGACGGTTTCGGAGCCAGCGTCGTGTTAGATGCATCCGCCATCGCGGCCCGGTTGGAAGCCATCGCCGAATTCGAAATGAGATTCGCCAGTGCGATGGATCCCACGCCGACCCCGCATTCGTTGAAGAAATGCCGTCGTGTGCGGTGTTGAAGGATGGTTTCGTCGTTCATGGTGGGGCTTCAGGTTCGGAATTGCGTCGACCGCGAATGTCCTGAGCACATTGGGATGTACGCTGCATATTCCAGTCTGACAAAGATTTGACGGGCAAGAATGCCCATCCTACAGATGAATCAGGGTTTCATTCTCGCGTTACCGTCTCGTCCAGATTCAAAAGCACTCGAGCGGCACTCAGGGTATCCAGTTTCTCCAGCACGGCTAACTCGTTTTCGGTAGGTTTTCTTGCCGTGCATCGGCGAAACGCTTCCGTCAGCCCGTCTGACTGAATTCTCTTATTCAACGCTGTTGCGAATTCGAAGAATGCAGAATCATTCATCAGGGCCAATGCCTGCAGCGGCGTGTTGCTGCGGACTCGGCGAGTACACGTGCTATATCCGTCGGGTGCATCGAAAACGCTTAGTGAAGGAGGAGGCGTAGCTCGGTAGATGAAGGTGTAGATCCCACGTCGATAGCGGTCTTCACCCTCGCTGACTTTCCATTCGCGATTGGACTGGCCGAGCCCCATGACGCCTTGCGGAATCGGCGGATAGACTGGTGCTCCACCCATTTTTGACGAGAGCAGCCCGCTTGCTGACAGACAGACATCGCGAACGATTTCACCTTCAAGTCGCAGACGAATTTGGCGAGCCAGCAAATAGTTGCCTCGATCCTTTTCTCGAAGGTCCAGCCGTTCAGCGGAGCTTTGTCGATACGTATGCGAAGTCACGATCAAACGATGCAGTTCTTTCAGACTCCAGCCTCGCTCGACGAACTCAATCGCCAGGTAGTCGAGCAACTCCAGATGTGACGGAGCGGATCCCTGCAATCCGAAGTCGTTTTCTGTTTCGACGAGACCACGACCAAAATACTGCTGCCAGATGCGGTTCACGATCACACGAGCCGTCAATGGATTGGAACGCGACACAATCCAGCGTGCCAGATCCAGACGTGTACGAGAGTTGCCGTCGTTTTCAATCGCAGGCAGGACCGATGGAGTGTTACAGGTGACTTCATCGGCGGGGCGAGTAAAGTCGCCCTGAATGAAAACGGTTGTCTTGCGCGGCGTCGCCAGTTCCTTTAGCACCAGCGTTGTCACGTTGGCTTCCAATAACTTGTCGATTTGCTGAAATCGCTTCAACGCGGTTTGAAAGGTCTCATCGGTGGCGCCCGGTCCGGTGGCGTAAAGACTGCGTTCCTGAACCGCATTTCGTTTTGGCTTTTCCGATTCGACAATTTTCAGCACGTTTTTGGGAAGGGCTTGACGTTGCTCGGCGGTGAGTTGGCTCTCCCACTCGGCGATTGCCGACTTTCCCTTCTCTACGAGGTCTTTCATTGAGGCTTCAAGTTGATTCCGTTCGTTGGTCAAGGCCGTCGAATCAATCCCGGCGTCGTACACAGTGAGGTTGGGTTCTTCCTGATTGTTGAAGAACGCGAAGAACTCGTAGTATTCCTTTTGTTTGATGGGATCAAACTTATGGTCATGGCATTGAGCACAACCGACTGTCAGCCCCAGCCAAACGGTCCCCGTTGTTGCGACTCGATCAAAGATGCTGTCGATGCGAAACTGCTCAGGATCAATTCCGCCTTCCTGGTTGATCTGAGTGTTTCGATGAAACCCAGTCGCGATTTGCTGATCGATTGAGGCATTGGGAAGAAGATCTCCCGCAAGTTGCTCGATCGTAAACTGATCAAACGGTAAATCGCGATTCAGAGCGTTGACCACCCAATCGCGATACTTCCAGATGCTGCGCGGAGCATCGACAGAGTAGCCGTTGCTATCCGCGTAGCGTGCCTGATCCAGCCACCAGCGTCCCCAGCGTTCGCCATACGCGGGACTGTTCAATAGCCGTTCGACGACATCACGGTACGCAGCTTCATGATTCTTTTGCGATGCTTGCAGAAATGCGTCTACGTCGGCCGGCGAGGGTGGCAGTCCTGTCAGATCCAGACTGATTCGTCGGAGCAAAGTAATACGGTCTGCTTCTGTTGACGGCTGAATGCCCTCGGACGACAGTCGAGCCCTCACAAAATGATCGATCGGATTCGTCGCCGCGTCGATCGGTGTCTTTGTCGGTACGATAAACGCCCAGTGCTTTTCGTACTTGGCTCCCTGCGAGATCCAGTCTTGCAGAGTTTTCTTTTGAGCGTTCGTCAACTGCTTGCCAGACTCCGATGGCGGCATCAATTCGTCGTGATTCCCGGAGAGGATGCGGCGAACCAGTTCACTCTCGTCCGGGCTACCCGGCTTGATAGCCGCAAGCCCTGATTCCAGCGCTGCGATGGAGCCCTCCTGCGTATCCAGCCTCAGGCCAGCTTCTCTCTTGGCAATGTCAAACCCATGGCAAGCAAAACAGTTATCCGCCAGGATCGGTCGCACATCGCGGTTGTAGAGAACATCCTCAGCTTTAGCCTGCAGCGATATGCTCAGCAGGACTGTGCACATCAACCCGCTTAATGCAGCCATGTCCTGGAAGAGATTGAAGTCAAACTGTCGCATGAAGGAAGTCTCAGGCTGCTGCCGTCAATTCGAGCGGCCACTCGTGTCAATCCGAGTTGGTACCAACGCACGGTTGCTTTTTGAAGGAAGACGACATTGCCGACTTCCGCTCGAATCATCAGGCCAAAGCGACCTGACCTTAGCCGCCACCAAAATGTCTAGAGAAGCGGAATGTCACAAGTATTTTCGCCACCTTTGATCGTAAACTCAATGCCGCTGGTTGCGGTCTGTGTGTACTTCTTATCAAAAGCAGGTGCCGGAGGTGCACTATTGCTGACCCCTGCCAGCATTTCATCCGCGCTCATTTCCTCCACATCGATCGTCCCTGGTGGTTCAACGAGAACCTTGTAGGTTCCGACAGGAAGTCCGTCAAAGACTTTGTCGTCACGATGCCACTCAATCGAGTACCTTCCCTCTTCGTTGGTGAAGCCGAACCCGGCGTACCCGGTATCCATCTTCATGAAGATCACTTTTGTTCCCTTCGCGATTTTCTCGCCCTTGTGGGTAATGACGCCGGTGATCTTTCCAATCTCGCCAAAGTCTGTGCCTCCACAGCCGATACACAACACAAGTGAGAACAAGACGAAAGTAAGAGTCGAAACTCTGGTATTCATGAAGCAGTATCCGAAATCTGGTGTGAGTGCAGAAGTAAAGTCTTCTCGACAAAACGCATGAGTTGCAAGACACGGGGTAACACGTATCACAGATGTCCCGCCAGAACACAACGATCTGACGGGGCACGAAGCCTCATCGCGATATGCCCGAGGCTTTTCATGGAAGCGTACAGCGAAGCGTTCGCCTAGAACTCACCGACGACCTGACCATCGTCGCGAGTGGAGAGTTGCTTCAGAGTTTCCAGGTTCATGTTCTCTGAGATGAATCGAACTGAGCCATCACTCAGAAGAATCTGAACTCCACCTGTATGCATCGAGTTCAGGGGATTGTTTGCGCCCTGATTGCTACCCATTCCTGGAAACAACTGGTTTGCGAATGGCACCTGATTCGGACTGTAACGAATCGAAACCATGTTAAAGCATCGTTCATCACCCTGTGCGGTATTCCCTGGGTTTAGATTCGGAGCGACGCCGCGATTTCGCGTGCCCATTAGCCAGCCATGGACAGTACCTGATGGCGCGACCCATGAAAAAGTACCGTCAAGGCGTTTGAGCCGTCCAGACATTTCCCCGAGGTGCATGGTATTGCTGGAGCCATCTGTGCAGTCGCGAAGGTTCATTGCCTGATTTGCAATCATCATTCCACCACCGGAGATGATTCCCAGAACGCCGTCGTCATAGAGTCGAGTTTCTGTGAAAGAGACAGGATCGACAGCACCTGAGATACCAGCGTAATGAGCAAACGGATCTCGTCCCGTAAATGTGGGATCACTGACCGGACCCGGCGAAGAAGGGCATCGAAGGAACGTCATTGGGCCAGCGGCCAGGACAATCGCCTGGTTCGCAGCACCAGCGCTTCCCGCCGATTCGTTGATATAGCCTGGCGAGCGACCGGAAAGGTTCAGTGACTGATAGAGAGGAGCCTGTTCTACATAAGGCAGCAGCATGCAATAGAAGCTTGGGCCGAAACTGGTGTTCCCGGTTCCCGAACGCGGCACCGCTGAATGCACGGCCCCCGGAGGAAATTTATTGAAAACATCATGATAGTTGTGGAAGGCCAGTCCAAGCTGTTTGAGATTATTCTTGCACTGAGTTCGGCGTGCAGCTTCACGCGCCTGCTGAACAGCGGGCAGCAAAAGCGCGATCAGAATTGCGATGATTGCAATGACAACAAGTAACTCGATGAGTGTGAAACCACGCGACTTCTTTGACATAGGGCAACTCCAAACGATCAAGAGGGAAAACAATTGCGTACACTGTGCCGAAACGTTCTCCCCCTGGGAACACAATTCCCCTCACAAATTCTTAATTTATGGATCAGGTGCCCAAATACTGAGCACTTCTCAACGCGGAACGTGGCTTTTCCTAAGATTTCCCGGGGAC
>JANMEV010000249.1:0-16868 GCA_031377305.1 Planctomycetota bacterium
ATGCGGAGCATCATGAGCCGCGACTATCGCTTCAAGAACGCCAGAAGATCATTCACCAGCTGGTCGCGATGTGTCGCAAACAAACCGTGCGGTGCGCCTTCATATTCGAGCAGAGTCGAACTTGGGATGGCAGCGGCGGCAGCTCGGCCAGTTGCATCGATCGGCACTGTCTTGTCCGTCGTTCCGTGGATGATCAAAGTTGGCACGTGAATCGACTTCAGATCGGGTCGAAAATCTGTGGCGCCGAATGCAGTGACGCAATCCACCGTGGCTTTCAGGCTGGCATGCATTCCAACAGAGCGAGTCCATTCAAGCAACTCTCTGCTAACGGGATGCGACATCACTCCGACACCGAAAAAGTCTTCAAAGAACGATGCAAAGAACCTGGCTCGGTCCTTCATGATCGCCTTCGACATCGCATCAAACGTTGCTTCAGGAACCCCGAGAGGATTATCTTCAGCCTGCAACATGTATGGGACGACTGATGAGATCAGGGCAATTGAGCGAACGTTTAGGCCGGCGTGTTTTGCCATGTAGCGGACCACTTCGCCACCGCCCATTGAGAAACCAACGAGTGTGGCATCACTGGCGCCGCAATTCCTCATGACGTCCGCAAGATCGTCGGCAAGCGTATCATAGTCATAGCCGTCCCATGGCTGGTCAGACCTTCCAAAGCCACGTCGGTCGTAGGCAATTGTCTGATAGCCAGCATCCACCAGCGCCATTGCAACTTCATCCCAGCTATCGGCTGAGAGCGGCCAGCCGTGAATCAGGAAGACCGGTCGCCCCTGTCCCCAGATTTTTAAATAGAGCGAGATGTTGTCGTGTGTGATGATATGCGTCATCGAAAGACTCCAAGGGAGGAATTAGCCAAACATCTCTAATGGGAAACGCAGATGCTGCGAGTGACGAGCATAAGACGCGGACTTCCATCTTCCTGCAGTCCCCCACAGTTCAATCTTGCTTTTGGTAAGTCCCCGCTCGCGGGGCTTGGGCTTTGAACTGAGTGGCGGAGCTTATTGGCGACAGGACGCTTTCTCATTACTCGCCATCCGCGGCGACATTGGCGACGAAGCGATAGGCCGGATTCTCGACGGAAAAATCAGCATCGCTCGGCGTCGCAGTTTCAACGATCTGCGAGTACCCGTAGTGCTCGATGAGTCGACGTTGTCCACTAAGTGTCCAGCCGTCATTATCGACAGAAGTCAACAGCTTCGTTTTGACGTCGAAGCAAAACGTACTACTGCTGTAATCCGGCACTGAGGTTTCATCAGCAAAAGTGACATTGACGATGATTACGTCACGGTCAGCGATGCTCGACTCTCCGATAGTGAAGGTGGCGAGTTTTGACCAATCATCATGCTGGTCGTAGAATTCCTGAATTCGAAGCACCAGGTTTTCGATGCCAGCATCGGTAATGGGGTAGCGGCAGTTCTGTTTTGCCATCCGGCAGTCTGGCTCGAGTCGCCACACGCGGCGAATTGCTGCCAGCCCTTTTGTTGGCTTCACAATCAGTCGATTGTCATTTTCGCCGTGAACATAGAGTGCTTCCTGTGCGCTGTCGTGCCATCGCATGTAAACACTGAATGGTGCGCGTCGTGTCTTGAATTCAATTTTATCGACAGGTCGCAGGGTGCCGGAAACCTCCTCCTGCATTTCGAGTATCGCGGAGTAGCCGCGCATTGCCACGGCTGCTTCCATCGCCGACTGTAGGTGCTTCTGCAATTGACGAAAGTTATAGTTTTCTGAGTTGGCAACGAGACGTCGATCACCATTCGACGCATCCACTGGCGGGCTGGATTTCGTCTCGCTGGGTAGACTCGTTGCGGGATCCTGGGGATCGGTTGCGCTGGCCTCCCACGAAACGTTCTGGGTTACGAGTCCACAAACGGTCAATGCGATTGCGGCGACTGACGATTTCAAGATGAGGGACATGTTCATTCCTGCTGGCTTCCGCAGATTCCAGTCCGCGATTGGTGACGTCCCAGCTCCGTGGGGATCGTTTCATCTCATGGGATTGCTTCGGAACCGCGGCATTTGCCTGATTCGTTTCGTATCGCTAGTCAACTGACGTCGGAGACATTTGCTGATGAACGCAGTTGTCCGCAGTCTACGCTTGCGAAGTGAAACAACGAGTGAGCAAGGACCTCGTTAGAAATCACTTCCTCACCCGCTCGACTATTAAGACAATCTGAACGTGGCTACCAGAATTCTCTACCAGGGTTTGAGCTTCCATCCAAGGACGAATCCCACACCAAGGCAAATGAGAGCAGCCTTTTCCGGCTGTTGCTGTACATAGTCTCGCGTGTAGCACTGAAGATCACACAGTATGCTCGCCTGTGGCTCGCATGCAGGTTGAGCGGCGCGGTTGCCATGTTGATTTTCAGGACTGCGATCGACACGATTCTGAGCGGTTGTTGATGCCATTAAAATTCTCCGTGGTTATGGATTTATCGAAAATCGCGAGTGGCGATTTGTCGGTGGTCATTCATCGCGGTGCAGAACCTCCCGCACCCATTTAAGATTCTGAGTCAACTCTTCCTGAGATCGTCTGAAAGTCACACCAGCACGGCCGACTCGGATAACAGCGATCCACAGCACACATGCGCCGCCGATCGTGAACGTCGTTCCCAGAGTCAGCAGGCAAGCCTCGTGGCTCCATCCGGTTGCTCGTTGCAGAACTCCGGCGATACCGAAAAGCAAGACCGGGAATGAGCCCAGAATCGCAAAACCAGCAAGCAAAGAAACGGTCAGCCCGACTCTTGCATTGGACCAGAATTGCTTCAAGTCCAGTGACAGAAGCTGCAACTGAAGATCTATCATTTTGGCCAGGTCGCGGACGAGCGAGGCAATATTGGTTCCCAGCGGTCGTTGCTCGGGAACTTCTACTTTCGAGTCTTCAGCAGCCACCCGAGTGTCGCCCCCAAACAGACGGCTCCAAAGAACGCTACTTGTGGATGTTGTCGGATCCATTGGTCCAGTCCTGCGTTTAAAGCCGTTCCCGCCGATGGATTGCTCTGCGTGTTCGTACTTGTCGTTGGAAACGTAAATCGTGGTTGCGTGCGTTCCTGAATCACATCAGTTTCTCCAAAACGGTTTGTCAGTGCTCGTGACATTCGACTTTGTCCCGCTGTCGAAGTAGTTCTCGACACCTTTGCGAAGCAGCACTGAAACCCCGCTTAATGCGAGCCCGGTCAGCAAGCGAACCGCCCCAGAAGCCATCTCGGAGCGCTGTGGCGTTTTCGCAGCTGTTTGCTGAGACATCAATTCGGCGATCGATTGCTGACTCAGCTTTACTGAAGGGACCACTTTTCGACCAGGTCCAAGCACAAACCCTGTCACCAGTCCAACAGCGACCAGCGCTTTCGGGAATTGCCTGACGTAGTCCTTCCAGTCCAGCAGTTGAGTCGTGTTGGCGACAATCCGTTGAGCGTCTTTGTGCATGTGTCGGCGCAAAGAAGCCATTTTCAGCCTGATCTGCACCGACTTTTCATCAAGAGCAATTGACATTCGCAGACACCTTGAGATGGCATAAAGGATGCGTTGAAACCGTTCGTCGCCTTTTCACTCTGAGAGTGTCGTCGCCACGATCAGCCGAATTCGCCTACGAAGTTGTGGTCCTATCTGCGGTCAGACCGAAGCAGAAGACACAACATGGCTCCCGCTACCATTCCCGTGCCGAATGCCACGCCGACTGACATGCCGGGGCGAGTCCGAATCACTTCCTGAGCGTCTTCCAGGCCGGATTCGACCTGCTTATTAATACGCCCGTACTGATCTTTGACAACTTCCGTGGCCCGATTGGCATAGTCGCGGACGGTTTCGGCAGCGTTGGCTACCATCGATTCGCCCTGTGCCATCGCATTGTCGAGGAATTGTTCAACTTCGCGACGAGCGGTCCCGGTCTTTTGCTCGATCAATCCGATCAGTTGATCCGTATTGCCCTGAATACGCATCAAATCGTTGTCAGTGATCTGACCCCAACGCTCACGAACCTGTCCCTTCAACTGATCCCATTTCCCCTTGATCTCGGCTGTCGTCGGCATGATGGTCTCCTCAAATCTTCAAAGCTTGTAAAATCGAAGCTGAACGACGATGAACGCTCGGCTCATCACATTCAAACCAGGACATACCAGGAAGACTCTCTCCCTGACATCGCGAGGCTCATTAGTAGTCTCGTGACATGATCGATAGCGAATGCCATGCCAACGGCGAAATAGCCGCTCAGGTCCGTGTCGTGATTAACCTGCGTTACACACCAGTAAGTGGGCGGATTTGCGCTAGCCACCGGTGTTTTCCCTGCTTTTACGCCTGCACCTGTGGCTAGCACCGCCCCACTCACTAAATCACCGACTGCCAGCGTTCCGGCTAATGAAGCCAACCGAATTCAAATCGCTGGACGACAGAGAGCCAGCCCGGCTTCTCATCAACCGGCAGAAGTCGTCGTGGCAGTTCATGGACGGCGTTCGAAAAGCAAAGCTTTAAGTGCATGAATGCATCGATGTTCCCGGCACAGCAATTGCGTCATTTAGCATTGAATCGACGCTTGCGAGATGATCTTGCAACGCAGCAAATGCAACACTGGTCCACATTGCGAGGAGAAGCCCCATGTTGAGTTCCATCCTGTTAGTCATTCTGATCCTGATGTTGGTCGGCGCACTTCCCGCGTGGCCACACAGTCGCAGTTGGGGCTACGGGCCTACCGGCGGACTCGGACTCCTCGTTGTCATCTTGCTGGTTCTGGTCTTAATGGAACGAATCTGACGAATCAAAGAACACAGGTTTTTGTCGTTCATGCGAATGAAGAACCTGGGTGACAGCACCACACAGCTCTGCATATCGGAGAGACAAATGGCAAAATGGACGAGCAAAGACAAACGCCAGTTCTCACATGTTGAAGAAAGTGAATTGGAACGAGGCAGTTCGGAAGACGAGGCTGCCGAGATCGCAGGGAGAACGGTGAACAGGCAGAGAAGAAAAGAAGGACGCACGCCCAATAAGTCAACGCAGGGTACTGGTAACCCGAACCTGAAACTCCAGGACCGCACCGTCGCAGAACTTCGCAATCTTGCGGCGCAGAAGCATATTGATGGCAGAAGCAGAATGCGAAAAAGTGAACTCGTTGCGGCGCTTGAGGGGAAATAACTCATACCGAAGCAACTTCATTTTTCCTTCAAGCAAAGATCCGTCGGTGGCCGGAAACCGCGCAGGTTCGAATACTTAAATTGAGTGAGTTCGATATGAAAACGTTTGTTTGCACATGTGGCAATCCTTTGTATTTCGACAGCACCGTCTGCTTGAAATGCAAGGCGGAGACCGGTCTCTGTCCCAACTGTCGTTCGGTCGGTCCGTTGGTTCGAATTAAGCCCGATGGTCTGCAGTGTGGCAACGCTGGATGCGGTGTTCGAGTAATTCGTTGCGGCAACTTTGTAGAGATCGGTTGCAACCACATGGTCCTCTGCCACGACGGAAACACGACTTCGGTTTGCGACTATTGCAAAGTCACCACGATGATTCCTGACCTGTCAGTCGATGGGAACAGGGAGAAATGGAGAAAGCTGGAGAGAGCGAAACACCGCGTTCTCTACATTTTGGATTCTCTGGGCCTGCCGTTTCGCGTTGATTCTGTCAACGATGTTCCATCAGTGACATTCGAATTCAAAGCTGACGCAGAGGAGCCCGTGCATACAGGCCACGAGGACGGTTGCATCACAATCAACGTACGCGAGGCCGACGATGTCGAACGCGAGAAGGCCCGCGTGGAGTTCCATGAGCCTCAGCGCACGCTGGTTGGACATTTCAGGCATGAACTCGGGCACTATTTCTGGGACCGGCTCGTGAAGGGTCAACGGGAAGACGAGTTCCGTGAGCTGTTCGGAGATGAACGATCACCAGGCTACCGTGAGGCGATGGAGTCGTACTATGCCAACGGTCCTGTTCCCGAATGGCGGACCAGTTCTATCTCGGCATATGCCACGATGCATCCATGGGAGGACTTTGCAGAAACATTCGGTGCGTATCTGGATATGGTGACTATCCTGGTTACTGGTTGTCATTGGGGTCTCGTTGAGTGTAGTTCCAGTGACGTTGACGCGATGATATCGACTTACCAGCGAATCGGGATCGTTGCGAATGAGCTGAATCGTGACATGGGCCTGGTGGATCTGGTTCCGGAAGTGTTCGTTGCACCCATTGTCGAAAAGTTGCGGTTCATCCATTCTCTGGCGAAGGCCACACCACGAGATTCGATCACTTCAGCGGCCACGCTTGAGCTTGTGTAGCAAGCGCAACAATATAAACGATTGCACCAAAAGAATTTGAACGAGTTATGGTTCAATGGGTCGAAGGCAAGCGAATCAACTGGGAAGAGACGATTTCCGCGGACCTCCATCTTGCCCTTGCAGCATTCATCAACCTGTTTAGTGGCAATAAGACAAGTAAGGCCCTGGTCAAGCTGTGCTGGAGCTGTCGTAAGACAGTTGTCGAAGCACTCTGTAGTCAATGAGATGCGCATCACAGAGTGTCTGCTTTCGCTCCGCGGACGCTCGTGCTTTTGCGGAGCAAAGCCGACACTCATTTGTCCGCCGGTCCTAAGTGACTTTTATTGATCGGACGGGTTGCCCCTTGAGCCACTGGCTAGCGACCACACTTGTGGTCGCCGAAGGCCCAATGCTACCCAAACCAAGACACCCACGATGATCGGAAAAATAAATGGATCACCGACGCGGACGTGGGTTGCCGTTGCACCGCCAAGATACCCAGTCAACAAAATTGCGCCAATAAAGCTTGTGCGTGGAATCAAAAACAGCACGGCGAGAGTGATCTCAAGAATTCCGATCCTCGTGATCAGTTCCTGCGTGTAGCCGAGGTGATCGAACATCTCAGCTTTTCCTTCCCACTCAATGAATTTTCCCAACGCACTGCCGACGCCAAGAAAGGCCGCGACAAGGCAACTGAGAATCCAACCGGCAATTCGCATTTGTTTTGATCCTGACATCGCTTGCTCCACGAACTATTGAGTGTTTGGCCAGGGCGTCAGTTTCAACCTTTGTGAAATCCCGTTCGCCCCGTCGCTGCTGCGAGTGCCTATTCTGGCCCAGCGAGGGCCAACGCATTGTTCGCTGAGGTCGATTATTCAGCTCGGTTCCTGGAAATCGAAGAACTGGGGCGTACCGGCGAAAAAGGCATCGACCGAGTTGAAGTTATTCAGTCCGACCCCCCCGCGAAAGTGGGATCTTGCCGCAAACGTGACCGACCGCTTCGGATCGGTTTTGGTGCCGATGCGAAGCGAATCGTTACCGCCACCCGTGTTGATATTCACTACGCTCTGGAATCTGCTGCTTCCTTGTGATCCAAAAAAAGCTGGCTCCAGATTTATGGCATCGTCGCCGTTGCCAGTGGACAAATTGAACGCATTGAACACCGAATCACCCACGTTTACTGAGTCTGCTCCGTCACCGAGACTAATTGAGGTGTTTTTGGCCACGGTCGCATTCAGGAACTGAACATTGTCGCGACCCATGCCACCCTGAACCATGAGGCTTCCGGCTAAAATCACTGGTCCAACGCCCTGACCGAAGGCGAGTCGGTTGTCGCCAGTTCCAAGGGAGACGTCGACGTTTCCTTTGATTTGGAGATTATCGAGAAGCACCTCGTCAGTTCCCGAATTCCCAGCGACTCGCAGGTTGCCGCCGATTGAACTGCCTGGCTGTGTGGCACTCGATGCAATCGTGATCTCGTTAAAACCACGTCCGGAAAAGAAGTGTGCGTGCCGACCAACTATCAGCGGGCGATTGGAGAATGAATCCACCGAGAATCGGTTTCCAAGGCCTCCCGCTCCACCGCGCCACGTAAGGTCTCTTCCGAAATTCGCGCCGCCATTGAGGTCTACAACTGCCCCATTGATTCCGCGGAAGGACGCATCTTGGTGAACGTGTAACATGCCTTGAGACGCAACGCTCAAGTTCCGTGCGGAAAGGTCCAGCGACATGACCATTGTCACGCCTGATCCGAAAGACGCAGAACCAAACTCGCCTAGACTTGCATCGAAAGGACCCACCACGGTCAAATCGTTGTCTACAGTCAAGCTGCCGTCGCCGTTGTTCAGACTCATCGACAATCGGCCTCCAATTCTGCTCATTCCGATGGGGCTGAAGATCCCGGTGTTGCCGTTTACTGTAACGGTACCGTCGCCGGTCCCCAGCGTAACGTTCACGTCGTGTGTTACCGAAAGACTTCCCAGCCGGATTGTGTCGTCGCCTTGAGTCGCCGCGATGCGAAGGCCACGCCGCCCCACGACGCTCAACCTGGTTGCCGAAAGGTTCGAATCGCCATTGCCAAAGTCAAAAGAGGCAAATCCTTCGACCATCGTCCCACCTCCCGACTGAATCGTGACGGAATCATTGCCGCGGCCGCCAGTTACACTCAAATTCCCACCGATCATTACAGAGTTATTGGCGGCCGAAAAGAGACCGCCCAACTCGAGAGAGTTATTTCCATCGCCTCCATTAAAAGTGAATGAGCTGGACAGGCTAAAGTTCGAGTTTACCGACGAATCGAGGCTGGTACGATCGTCACCCCCGCCGAGATTGAAGGTGAACGAGTTAACTCCGATAAAAGTCGTTTCGGTTGCTCCGTTAATCTTCGTGTTGTTGAGCCCGATGACTTTGAACGACCGGGCCGCGGCCTGCGGTTGGATCTGAAACTCCTCGGCGGCGTCCGTTCCGACGAGATTCAGGTTTCCGTTGACATTGGACGCCATAAGGGTCCCTGCAAGCAGCGTGCGAACTTCGAGACGTTCGAACGCCAAATGTGACGACTTGATTTTTCGGTTTCGAGGGCGAGACATGGCGGTTTCCCTGCACGATAATAAAGGCAAAAGCAAAAAAAGTGAACTCTGCAAAGTGCTTAGCGCACCAACGCCGTTCAAGATGCGTAACGACCCCGCACCTTTTGTACCGGAGAGTGTTGCTCTGCCGCCAGAAGGCAATTGTACATCATTTTCGCCCGATGCTTCACTGAATTACTACGTCCGCCGGCCGTCAACGACTGCTTACAAAAGACCGGGAAACATGTTGTTGACGAAGTTCCGATTTAGCGAAAACGATCTGTCCAGATACAGATTGTTCTGCGAAGCCAGCTTTCGGACCTAGTCATTAGAGCCGAAAATATCAGCTCTTATTGCCCGACATCTGAAGCATAGATTCTGCGCCCCTGAACATATCGGCTACATCTGACGAAATTCGCCGAGTTTTCACAACCTCCCGCCCAACCTCAGGAACACCATCGCCCAAACAGGTCGGTAAGCTTCCACTTTCGATGAGTTCGTCGCTGGTGCGTTCACAGAAAAACCTGCGTGGAAAGCGAGCGGATCGCGGTAAACACAATGTTTTCATGTGTTCTGGTGGGCGTAGAGAATTCGTCATTCCGAATGGCACCACAACTGCTATGTGAAACGGCAGGGTACAATCACCGATTAAGTTCTCTAAAGTCCAGGAGTCGAATCATGTCCGCAGAAAATCAGCCCCGCAGTGGCAAAATCAAGTACGGAATCCTCGGGTGGTTGATCGGACTTCCGATTCCCATCGTCATTATCCTGTTGTTCGTCAGAGGGTGCGACTTCTAAAAATACTTTGACCGCCGGCCACCGTCAGGGTCGTGTTCTTCAAGCAAGGTTCAAGAAGGAGAGATTTTAAAATGGTCAATCAGACAGTTTTGGAAGAGAACTGGAACGAGATCAAGACAACGTTGAAATCCAAATGGCAACAGTTGTCGGACCATGATCTTCAAGGATTCAAGGGAACGGCGGACCAGCTGGTTCAAATGATTCAACGTCGTACCGGACAGGCTCGGAACGCGATCGAAAACCAGCTCGAAGAGATGATCTCGCAAGGCCGTTCGATTCAGAAACAGGTTGGAAAGTACTTCTCCGGCGCGGCATCACAGGCGAGTGAAACTTGTGAGGAAGGCTACGACTTCGCGGCTGAGAAGCTCGCCGATGGATACAAATTAGCTTCGCGTTATGCGAAAGAGAATCCGGGTGCAGCCCTCGCTATTCTGTTCGGCAGCGGACTGCTGGCTGGACTCGGTGTGGCGATGTTGATGCGTCGCAAGTAGTTCCGTCGACGTAGTTTCTGAAGAACTGTGACGATCAACGGTGTGCCTGTAAAGGGGACACCGTTTTTCATTTGGCGACAATTGCATTCGGTTGGTCGCATAGAGATCAAGCTAGCCGCGCATCGACCTGGTCAGCGTATTCTGACGCGTGCTGTGTGCACATCGGCAAATGGATGATTGATGCACTTTCATCTGAATCAGGTCGATATCTCCATGATTCGTGAGACAACACCCTGACCCGTCGCAGCGCTGAATCAAACTGCTGACCTGGCACGTCGTGTGCTTAGCCAGTAATCAGACATCGGGCTCTGGCAAAACGAGAACGCCGCGCGAGCCAGTGTCTCATGACACGTTCATTTCGTTGAATTGAAACATTACAGGGAGCAGGCACATGTCAGTTAAGAAGCGAGAGAATTTGGAGACTGTCGAGGAACTTCGAAATGAGGATCCAATATCGGGCGAAGCTGGTGCTCATCCGGTCGGCACGGGTGTCGGGGCGGCACTCGGTGGAGCAGCAACTGGTGCTGTTGCAGGCGCTGTCGCGGGACCAATTGGAGCTGCAGTGGGTGCCGCCGTCGGCGCTGTGGCGGGCGGTTTGGCAGGTAAGAGCTTCGCAGAGAGTTACGATCCGACTGTCGAAACAGAATACTGGAGAAAGGAATACCGGCAGCGTCCTTACTATTCAGAGGACTACTCGTTTGAAGACTACGAGCCGGCTTATCGTGCCGGGTTTGAACCGTCGGTGAGCGGTTCGGCTGACACGTGGCAGAACGCCGAACCTGAGATCCACGCAAGTTGGGAGAAGCGAAACCGTCAGCCGAAGCTGACGTGGAAGCAGGCAAAGCACGCCGCTCAGGATGCCTACAACCGGGTTCATACGCGGTCGAACAAACCACGGTAAACTGATTCGGGTCTTGAAACGTCGGCAGATCTGCGACTGAATATCAACAGTCGCCGGGAGAGTGCGGCAGGTCTCTGCCGCACTCGTTCTTTTATCCAGTCGTCCTGCTTGAAAACGCGTCAACTGAATTGCCACGAGCCGACGGCGGAAGTCCTCTTTACGACGCTTCCGCTTTGAAGAACACGCCTGAAGGTGTTGAGTGAATCTAACGTCCGATCATCCCTATTGGTTCATGAAAAGCGGACTTCTGACCACGTATCCTTCTCTGGATCGCAATATCGTCTGTGACGTGGCCGTTGTCGGTGCGGGCATCACGGGGGCGATGATGGCACATCGGCTCAGCAGATTGCAACTACCATGACTCAGGCGAACTCTTCAGCCTCCACGGACTGAAAGGCGTCGCAGCTCTGAGCAACAACCAGTCCGCATCGTGCGATGGATACAGTCTGGCACACGCACTGCTTTCGGCTGCAGTTCGCAACGGTGTAGAGGTTTTCGACCGCACTCAAGTGATGGAGTTTGATTGCTCTTCCACCGGAGTGACATTGACCACATCACGAGATGTCAGCGTCGTCGCAGAACACGTTGTCCTGGCAACGGGATATGAATCCCATTCGATGCTGAAAGAAAGCGTTGTCGAACTCCCCAATACCTACGCCGTGGTTTCACAGCCATTGAAATCAGTCGCACCATGGGATTCCAGCTGGATGCTTTGGGAAGTCGAAACGCCCTACCTTTACCTGCGATGCACAGAAGACAATCGCATACTGGTCGGAGGAGAAGACGACCGGTTTCACAACCCGGACCGCCGCGACCGATCAATTCTGCAGAAGGCGGAGGTCATTCACGCCAAAACTCGAAAGCTGATCCCTGAGCTTGAATGGGAAATCGAGTTTGCGTGGGGAGGCACATTCGGATCAACAAAGGACGGGCTTGCTTATGTCGGGAAGTCGCCGGAATTCCCCGGATGTTTTTTTACGCTCGGCTTTGGTGGAAACGGCATCACGTTCAGCGTCATTGCAACGAACCTGATTTCTGAAATGGTGCGCGGCCACGAGTCGGAAGACGCTCAATTGTTTCGATTCGGGAGATAGATGCAGCGAAATCGCCAAGTTGTCCAATCGGAGGCACTATAGTCTAAGAACGCCTAACAAAACCGGGACTGGCTCCCGGACAACTCTGAAAAAGCTCACAGAATTGGCGGAGAAGGGTGCCTGTCCCGGTTTTGTTAGAGCCTCTAAGCTCCCGCACCGGAGTTGACGTCTATCGTCTAACCGCGGCTGCTCGGCAATCTCCACCAAGTCATCTTCAACTTCATGGTCGACTGTGACGAACGTCCGGATGCCACTTGGCGCAACGTTCTGTTACTACTATCAAGCCAACTAGACACTGATCCGGCGGGCATTTGTCCACGTTGGTGCGCTGCGGCGGAACAGCGACGAACAGTGGAAGGTTGGCTGTAGCCCGCCTAGCGTTGCCATATGTCTTTGTTACGATATGCCAACGGCACCGCCGCACATTCTCTGACGACCCACGCAACTGAAGTGGCAACCATTTGCAGTGCGCGTGAATTGAGATCGGAAAACAGAATTAAACCGAAGTCTCACGCCACGTGGGTCTCTGAGTCCGGCGCCGTGGGCCGACGTGAAGAAATCCTTTGGGTTTCAACCCGACGGCCTTTTTCGGTTTCACCTGCCGTTAAGAATTCTCTGATGTCTGTATCGTGATGGAGTGGAATCATTGTTCGCAAGTTGAACATTGAATCGCAAATCCAGCATTCAATCAATCGACCACTGATGCACAATCGAGGCTACTGATGGAATTCATCACCAAACTCTTCGACACGTCGGACTTTCCGCCACGGTGGACATGTGGCCTGTGGACGGACGGGCATGGATGGCTGCATATTCTGTCCGACATCGGTATTTGGTCGGCGTACTTTACCATTCCGCTCGTGCTGGCCTATTTCGTCTCACGCCGCCGCGACCTGCCGTTTCGTCGTGTGTTTGTACTTTTTGGGGCATTCATTCTGCTGTGTGGCACCACGCACCTGATGGAAGCCATTATTTTCTGGTGGCCAGCCTATCGACTTGCCGGAGTGCTCAAGTTCATCACAGCAATCATTTCATGGGGCACTGTCGTGGCACTCGTGCCGATCATTCCTGGTGTGCTTGCGATGCGCAGTCCTGAGGCCCTGGAGCGGGAGATCGAAGCCCGAGAGAGGGCTGAAGCCGCGTTGCAAAGAAACAACGCGGAACTCGAACAGCGAGTGCTGGCACGCACGACCGAATTAGCAGAGACGGTCACGCGGGAACGCGAACAAACCAGACTGCTCCGCGAATCGCTGAAGGAGATCGGCGACCTGAAGGCTGCACTGGACGAGCATGCCATCGTGGCGATCACTGATGCCCGGGGACGGATCACTTTTGTCAACGATAAGTTTTGTGCAATCTCGAAGTATCCGCGCGAGGAACTGCTGGGGCAGGATCACCGAATCATCAACTCAGGCTTTCACTCAAAGGAATTCATTCGCGACCTGTGGACGACGATCACCGACGGCCGCGTCTGGCAGGGTGAGATTAAAAACCGCGCGAAAGACGGAACGTTTTACTGGGTAGCGACGACCATCGTCCCGTTTCTCGACGAAGATGGAATTCCGCGACAGTATGTGGCCATCCGCGCTGACATCACTGAACGCAAGCAGGCCGAAAATGAGTTACGTCGGCTGGCAGCTGAATTATCGGATGCCGACCGCCGCAAAGATGAGTTTCTGGCGACTCTGGCTCATGAACTTCGCAATCCATTGGCACCGATTTGCAACGGCCTGCAGCTCATGCGGATGGTGGGAGGTGGTGGCGAAGCGGCTGAGCAGGCTCGAGAAATGATGGAGCGGCAACTGAATCAGATGGTCCGGCTGGTCGATGATCTGATGGACGTGAGTCGCATCACCCGCGGCAAAGTTGAACTTCGGAAGGAAAGAATTCCGTTGGCAGAAGTTCTGAAAAGTGCGGTCGAAACCAGTCGTCCCCATATCGAGCGGATGGGTCACCAACTTACGGTCACACTGCCTGATGTTCCGATCATCGTTGAAGCGGATATGACTCGACTGTCGCAGGTGTTTCTCAATCTGCTGAACAACGCAGCCAAATACAGTAATCCGGGCAGTCGCATCTGGCTCACCGCTGAGCAACAGGGAAGCGAAGCAATCATCACCGTGCGAGACACGGGGATCGGCATCGCGGCTGATTATTTACCACTCGTCTTTGAAATGTTTTCGCAGGTCGACCGCTCGCTGGAAAAGTCCCAGGGGGGCCTCGGGATTGGGTTGTCGCTCGTGAAGCAGTTGGTGGCAATGCATGGAGGTACCGTCGAAGCGAAGAGTGGTGGAGCAGGCATGGGCAGCGAATTTGTCGTCAGATTGCCGGTGAATCCGGTTCTGGACGCGCCCCCGGCAACAACCAGGAAGATGATCGCGTTGTAATTATCGCGCAAACGGGCTGGGGACAGGCCGTAGACCGACAACGCACCAGCGAAGCAGGGTTGGATCATCATCTGGTCAAGCCGTTGGATACGGCGGCCTTGACGAAGCTGCTGGCTGAGATTCGTGCTGAACAAAAATGAGTCGCGAACCTGCGATTTGCTCAGTACTTAAGCCCGGAACGCTCCCCCTCGTAAAAAAGCTCCGTTATGATTCCCAGAGGCGTAGCCATCGATCACCATTTGCCGCGTCGAAGATCGACGGTTCATTGATGGCACTTGAATTGACTTCATAGACCCCACACACCTTAGTACCAACAGCCTATGTCAGTCTTGTCTCGAAACCACGTTACGATCACCGGTCGCGGCAAACAGGCGATGATCTTTGCACATGGTTTCGGCTGCGATCAGCAAATGTGGAGGCTGGTCACGTCGGCCTTTGAGAACGATTACCGGATCGTGCTGTTCGATCACGTTGGTGCAGGCAAGTCTGACCCTGCCGCATACAACTCTGCAAAGTATGCAACGCTCAACGGATACGTGACGGATGTTCTGGAGATTTGCGATGAGCTGCAGCTTTCTGACGTAATCTTCGTCGGCCACTCGGTCAGCGCGATGATTGGCGTCCTGGCTTCAATCCGTGAGCCACATCGTTTCTGCCGCCTGATCCATGTGGGACCGTCGCCTCGGTACATCAACGATGGTGATTACACAGGCGGTTTTACGCGGGAAGGCATCGACGAACTCCTGGCGTTTCTCGACGCGAATCACCTTGGTTGGGCAGCGGCCATGGCCCCCGTCATCATGGGAAATTCTGATCGCCCTGAACTTACCGGAGAACTTGCCAACAGTTTTTGCGCAACCGATCCTGAGATTGCCCGGAAGTTTGCTCGTGTCACCTTTCTGTCCGACAATCGTCGGGATCTGCAGCGCGTCACCACGCCTTCGCTCGTGTTGCAATGCAGCGAAGATGTGATTGCGCCGCTTGCGGTCGGGCAATACTGTCACGCGCACCTCTTCAACAGTCAGCTCATCGTGCTCAAGGCCACTGGTCACTGTCCGCACCTGAGCGCTCCGGAAGAAACAATCGATGCAATCAAGGCGTATTTAACGGAGTCGGTTTCCAGATCGGAATCGGTCGCATGATGACTGCGGAGAATCCACCATCGTTTGAAGAGAATGCCGAGGAGCTTTATGAGAATGCTCCATGCGGCTATCTGTCCGCAGCGCCGGACGGACATATCATGCGGGTCAACCAGACCTTTCTGAACCTGACGGGACATACGCGCGAAGAGTTATTAGCTGGTCGCCGCCTGCAGGAGCTGATGACAGTCCCGGGGCGCGTGTTTTACGACACGCATTTCGCTCCACTGCTGCGGATACAGGGATTTGTGAAAGAGATCGCCTGCGATCTGCTTCGGCCCGGCAGAACACCGCTGCCGGTGCTGCTGAATGCCGTGCAGGTCCTGAATGCATCCGGCCAGCCGGCCATATTGCGGATCACGGTTTTCGACGCGACTGAACGCCGTCGTTACGAGGGCGACCTGCTGCGCGCGAGACAGAAGGCAGAGCGTTATGCTGCGATTGTCCATGCGTCGGCTGATGCAATCCTGAGCGTTGGCGCGGATGGCACTGTCCATACCTGGAATTCCGGGGCAGAACAACTCTTTGGCTACAGCGCTGCGGAGGCGGTCGGACGAAAAATACGGGAATTCATCGTTCCGGAAAGTGTCGAGGAGATCACCGAGTTGCTGACGGAACTGCGCTCCGGGCACGCAATCCGGCGCGAGATCGTCTGTTCAGGCCGCTTTGGGAAACGTGTTGAGGTCGCGATGACTCTGACACCCCACATTGAACCGCCCGGAGAATTGACCGCTGTCTCGGCAATTCTTACGGATATCAGTGATCGAAAGCGGTCTGAAGAGTCATTGCAACACAGCGAACAGTTGCACCGCATCGCATTCGATTTATCGCCAACAGGGGTGGCATACCTCGATTCCGAATCACGTTTTATCCGCGTGAATGAAATCATGTGCCGGATCACCGGATACTCTGCCGCAGAGTTGCTGACAAAAACATTTCAGGACATTACCCACCCAGACGACCTTGATGCCGATATGGCCCACGTGCAGCGGTTACTCGCCAGGGAGGCCGAATCGTACAGCATGGAGAAGCGATATTTCCGCAAAGATGGTTCCATTGTCCTTGTCAACCTGACGGTGAGCTGTATGCGTACAGCGGAGGGCGCTGTCGACTTTTTTATCGCCGTGGTGGAGGATATCTCTGAGCGTAAACAGGCAGAGATCGAGCTGCATGAAAGCGAGGCTCGCTATCGGGCGTTGACCGAGGCATCCGCAACTGTCGTCTGGCGCAC
>JANMEV010000255.1:0-10549 GCA_031377305.1 Planctomycetota bacterium
TCGACTGACCATCCTTGTTGATCGCAGTCCAGCTGAAGTTTCCGTCAGCTTGAAGAGCCAGCTGAACTCGGGCACCGTTTGGAAGGCTTGCGGTCCATGATCCTGCCATTGGATTCTGCTGACTAGGCTCAGTGGTCGACATCGCAGATGACTGCGCCGCTGCCTGAGGCGGAGCGAATCCTCCCAGAGCCTGAAGAGCCGACTGCTGAGCGTTGGCTGATGATGGATTCACAGGGGCCGCGTTGTTTGGCTGGGGAGCGGTGTTCAAAGGAGCCGCACCGGCCTGGACAGATCCTGTATTACCAGATGGCATGGAGACGTTTTGCATCGAGCCGTTTTGAATCGAACCATTCTGAGGCATCGGATTTCCCTGAGCCACATTTCCCTGAGCCACATTTCCCTGCTGATTGAACTGCGGCTGACCGGCGACCTGTGTCTGGCCGCCCATCATTGATGAGCCAGCTCCTTGTCCGTTCAGAGGACTTCCTGTCTGAGCCACCTGAATGGTGTTTCCCTGCATTGAGCCATTCTGAATCGGCTGTCCGGAAGTTGGGTATGTCTGCTGCGTCGGGTAGCCTGACTGAGTCGGCAGGCCCTGCTGAACCTGACCGTACTGCTGCTGCTGTGGCTGGCCATAAACAGGCTGCGACTGATTGTAGACAGGTTGAGATTGGCTGTAGACCGGCTGTGATGAACCGTAAACTGGCTGAGGTTGTGAATACACCGGCTGCGAATAGACAGGCTGTGGATACGAAGGCTGTGAGTAAACTGGATGGTGGTAAACAGGCGACGAATGCACGTGGGACGAATAGACGTTGTGTGAAGAATGGCCTGAGCCATACGAGCCGCCACCAGATCGACCATGACATCCGGCTTCAACTGGAACGGCAGACGCAAGGAAAAGGCCACCAAGAACAGACTTCAGCAACAGGTTGCGAGAGTGAAGAATCATGACTGGACTCCTGAGTTTCTTTTGATTTCAGATTTGTTGTGAACACCGATAGTTTCCACAGCGAAGTTCCGGGAAAAGTGTTACACAGATTCTTTCAGGAATCTCAAAGTGCTGAAAAGCACGGCATTTTTGAGATGCCGGGCTTTTGAAGGTCCGCCGCAACGGATCAGCGTTCTGTTGAATTTGTGAGCCGCGAGGCGGTAGCAGCGGGTGATTTCATCCTAACCCGAAGCGTCAGCGAGGGATTGTTGTTGAAACAACGCGGCACGTCTTATCCCTCACTGACGTTTCGGGTTGTGAAAACCCATCAACTCAACAAGACGCTAGCCGCGGGTTTGTCCAGTGTTTCTCAGGCATTCACCCGCGGCTAGCGCCTTGCGGCTCACTTGTCTTGCTCAGGACTGGGTTCATTCTTGCCGATCTCCCGGCGGAATAATTCGAAATCGGCCGGGAAAGATGTTGAGGATCTACTTCGTCAGCCACGAATCCAGGGTTTGCGAGGCCGTTTTCACGTCGTCCTTTGGCAACAGTTCTTTCTTGGCCGTTCGAGTCAGCTTGGCCACATATTCCATGGTGCTCTTCACAGCATCCGGGCTGGCGGTGGCGTCGATTTTCACGCAGTAAAGCAGCATGAACTCACCCTGTTCAGTCTTTTCGACCATCCACGCTCCCAGCTTGGTCCGTGAGTTTTGTTCGAGAAGTCGGAGCATTGTTTCTGAACTCGGAGCCTGTTTAAGCGTGGCGGCCAGAGTCCAGATCTTTCGCACGTCGGCTCGTTCGAAGTATTCCACGTCCTTTGTCAGGAAGACCGATTGCTTCGCCGCGTCCTTTGCATCTGCGTCGTCGAATTCTACTTCCAGGTGACCGGATTTGTGGACGGTGTACTTCAATTCGGCCTTATCCAGCATGTCGGTGGCTGGCAGCGGAGCCGGCTTCCAGGGGCTGGCGAGGAATGTTTTGACTTCCGAGATGTCAATCGTGTAGCTGACCAATCGAGCGTTCGGGGCGATGGCCTGAGCGATCGCAACCAGCTCGCCTTTTGCGTTCATCACCGGTCCGCCACTGTCTCCCTGATTGATCGGAGCCTGTGTTTCAACCACTTTGAAGTCGTGCTCCCCGGCTCCAGTGCGAAACGTTTTCTGGTAGACCGATCGAACCGTTCCCGACGTGTAAACCCACAACGCGTCGGTTGTCCCCGGGTTGCCGATGGATTCCACATCTTCGCCAGGCCCGGCACCTTCTGCGGCCATCGGGATAACGGTTGCTCCTTCGGGAAGTCGGTCCAGTTCGACGAGTGCCAGGTCGCGTTTTCTATCCACGCTAAGCACTCGGCCGCGAATTCCCAGTGTTTTCACGTTGTCGAGGTAGTGCTTCTGAGTCACGATCGGCTTTTCGTTCTTTATGTCGGGGAAGAAAATCACAGCCGCTCGAGCTTCACCGACGACGTGAAAGTTGGTGATCACCAGCTTCTTTTCGGCATCGATGAGAACTCCCGTGCCGCTGGATGTCGTTCCCGCGGTCTTGGCGAGTACCCACACGGTGGACGGCAGAGCCTTCTTGTAGACTTCGCTGTCAGCTTTGGCGGCCGACATCCCCGCAACAAGGCAGCACAACAGGCTGCCGGTCAAAACCATTCGAGAGCCGAAGACACATGATTTGATGAGGTTTTTCATGACTGCACCGTTGTTTGTTGAAGTTGACGAGAACCACTGTTGAGCAAAACCCTGCTTGCTTGTTGTCCTCAGCGGAAAGCGGGCGAAAGTGTTACACACGTTTCTTTGCCCATTGGATTTGCCCATTGGCGAGCGGAGGGACGTGAGTCCCCCGATTGTTTTTCGGGCGCACCTGGGCCAATCAGGGAATTGACATTCCGCGCTCGCCGAAGAAGTTGCGAATGCTCTGTCGCTCACGGAGCCTTGCTGAAACTCAGCGTCGCACCGGTGACGCCGGCGGATTGCTGGGCGAACTGAAACTCCGTGGCGGAGTTCAATTTCACAATTCCAACGATTTTCACTCCGTCGCTGCCATCCAGCGTGAGTTGCCCATTCGCGAGCGCAAACTTGCCCGAGGAACGGAGCTGCTTGCCGTGGATGACGCTGACGAGCACAAACGTGGAATCGTTGTTGAGCTGCATCGCGAATGCTTCCGTGGCCGATCGACTTGCGGCCCAACGGCCCTGCAGCGCTGCAGCCGTGAGTTCTGGTACCGCCCCAGCCGTATTCACCGGCGCCGAGGTCCTTTCTGGCGTGGCGGCGATTGGGTTGGCCGTCGTGGGAGCCACTTTTGTCGCTTCAATCGCTGCTGACCCTGCGGCACCGATCGGAGACCCGCCGGATTTTTCGTCCAGGTTCCACACGGTTTCCATGTCGCGAGCCAGAATCGCGAGGCGATTGATTTCATCTCGAAGCAGCACGTCTTTTTCGCCGGTGTTACGTACTTGGCAAAGCAGCTCGAGCCGCCCTTTGTCTCGATTGAACACAAAGCTGGCTCGCGATGCCTTTTGGTTCGCTTCCAGAAGCTGAAGCAAACGTGGAGCGGGCAATTTTTGCGAATCACTCACGGCTCGCAACCCGACCGCGATCAGCAGATCCTGTTCGTCTTCGGAAATCGTGACGAGCACCGGAAACTGCCACAACTCCAGTTGTTTCATGGCCACCGCCGCTCGGCTTCCGGATGCTACCGCTGTGAATTCGGCCTTCTGAAGTACCTGAACCAGTGCCTCGGCCGACATCAACCGATTGGTCACCGGAGATGTGGTCGTCGACCCCGTGACTGCGGCATCGCCTTCCGAAAAGACCGTCGACGCTCGAACCGAGGAAAACAAATCATCCTGTTGCGCAAACGCAGGCCGACCTGTGAGCACCCCGTTGAGAATGACGATCACGATCAAAAGGCTTCGACAACGGAATTGTTTCATCACACACCTCGGATTCTCGATTCACAGGACATCGGTGGTGTTGTGTTTCAACCACCTCAATATCCGTCGAAGCGGAATCCGTTTCGTTTTGTTACAGCGGGATCTCGCTTTATTCGCCTTGTGAGATTTGAGCGATGGCGGGAAATCGCGAGTGTAGCCCGGTCTTTCGAAACAACACGCCGATGCCGTGCTATGAAGCGATCCAAATAGAGGTCTGTGTTTGAGTGTTTTTGAACAGAAGCAAACGAAGGAAACAAAGTTGAGCGCTCGCGACTCCTTCGTTCTCTTTGTTGACTTCTGTTTATACTCCGCGCGGTCAGAGTTAAGTCGAGCGGGGGACGTCAGTCCCCTGATTCTTCGCGAGGCCAAAGATCAGGGGATTGACATCCCCCGCTCGCCGAAAACAGACCTCATTTTCGACCGCGAGCTGTCTAAACGGCCGAGTCTTATTTCGCTCGCGTTGCGGAAAGTTTTTCGGTGGCGATGTCGCCGACTTTGCGGGTGAGCTGCATTTCATCGCCGTTCAGTTCGCCTGAGTACGTGATAAGCAAATCATTGCCCTGAAAGTTCAGCGTCTCCTCGAAGGACACAGACTTCCCGTCAATCTTCACATTCGCGAGTTTGCTGGTGAAGGATTCGCCGTTCAGCTTCATTGAGGCTGTTCCGCTCGTTTGTCCGTCTTTCGTTTCGATCGCGTACTCGTACTGCTGACTCCCGATTTGGGTATCGATCGTCGCGGACCATTTTCCGGCCAGCGATCCCGCCGGCTGGGAGGCAACGGCTGGCTTGTCCTGAAACACGCTCTGGCAAAACCAATAGAGACTGCTGCTCCAGTGCTGAGGATCGTGGCCGTGTCCATCAACGTGCCAGATGTGATCGATCTCATTCTTTTTCAGGAACTGATGCATGTCCTGACTGATTCGAATCAGTCCGTCCTTGTTTCCGCACGAGATCCAAAGCAGCTTCAGCTTGGACTTCGCCGCCGCGATATCCGGGACCAGCTCGGCTGGCTTCTTTGTGTTGGGGGCTGCTGAGAACGGGCCAACCCAGGCGAACGTATCAAGGTTGCCGAGCCCAAAGTTGAACGACTGACCGCCGCCCATGGAAAGCCCGGCGATGGCTCGCTTTTCGCGATTGGTGTCGACCGAGTACTTCGATTCGATGAATGGAATGACGTCGTCGAGCAGGTCTCGTTCGAAGACGGCGAATGCAGGAGCCGACTCAAACACATTGCCTTCCGCTCGGTCGTTCTTTTGAGCACGGCCGTTGGGCAACACGACGATCATCGGAACCGCTTTTCCGTCCGCGATGAGATTGTCAAGCATCACGTTTGGTGCCGCGAAGCGCTGCCACTCCGTCTCATCGCCACCGATTCCGTGCAGAAGATAGAGCACCGGGTATTTCGTTTCGTTCGTGTAGCCAGGTGGAGTGTAGACCTGCATCTTGCGAGTCGTCCCGACAGTCTTTGATTCGTATTCGACCATCTCCATCTTGCCGTGCGGCACACGGTCTCGTTCCGTCTTGAATGCTTCCGGCGGCGCTTCGTACACAGAGACGTCATCCGGGCCGAGTTCGATTGGAGCTCCAAAAGGACCGCCTCGACGACTGGCCGGGCGTTCCTGAGGAGGCTGCGACTTGGCCTCATCTTTGTTCGGCGATTCGTTCGCGGTGGCCGATTGAAACGTGACAGCGTGGGCCATCGCTGACCAGGGATTCATTGATCCAGAGCAGATGAGCACTAGCAGCCCCGCAGCGGCCGCTCGGGCCCGAGGACTGCCTTCTTGATGCAGAATGATTGAGCGATTCGCCATGTTTCAGTTCCAAAGGTTGAAGGTGGGATTGAGCTTCCAGAGATTGAACATTCAATGTGCGCTCGGTCGTCGAAAAAACCATCAGAGGACTGACGTTCCCCGCGCGTCGGTCGTTGTGACGAACTCCGAACTGAGCGACTCGGCGATTTGGTTCAGCAGTCGTGTCAGCACCTCAACCTCGCCCGTTTTAAGTGACTCAGCCATCTGCTGGCGAATCGATTCGCCAGCTTTGAACACCTGTTGATACTTTCGCTTTCCTGCCACCGTAAGAGCCGCGGTGCGAGCTCGGGAATCGCTGGGATGCGCGTCGCGGCGGACCAGTCCCTGCTTTTCCAGCAGCACCAGCATTGCGCGAACGGTGCTGGGATCCGACGGCATTCGCCGAGCCAGCTCGCGCTGTGTCAAAGCATCGCCGCGTGCGAGCGTTGCAAGAAGCACGAACTGATCGGCTGTCACACCGTGCTTTTCAAATTGAGCTTCGGAACGACGATGCAGCGTCAGATACGCGGCCCGCAACGCCATCGGAAGTTCGCTGTTTGTCGTCATCTCATCCTCCCGTCAGTACCGTGCGTATACGTACCGTATTCGGATCGTAAGTCGGCAGCCGGTCGATTGCAAGCGGAGGGATTGAGACGGTGCAAAGCGGTTTCGTTGGGGAGTCGATATTCGTCTCACTTCGCGTCGGACTTTACACTCAATTTCAATTCGACTTGATCTTCCTATAGTGTTTCAAGGCGAAATACAGAGACAAATTTACTGAACCCTTCAAGTGTACTTCTTTCTGCCGCTTGCGTTGCTCTCATTCGAACCCTGCTTCTGAATCGCTGAAAGGTGACTGTCGTGCCGAAGATTCTTGTGCTGTATCACTCAAATTCCGGCAACACGAAACGCATGGCGGAACTTATTGCCGAAGGCGCGGGACAAATGGCTGGAGCAGAAGTTCGGCTGAAAGATGTTACTGCAGCCGATCATACCGATCTCGAGTGGTGCGACGGCATCGCGCTGGGATCACCGACAAACTACGGCACCGTTAGTTGGCAGATGAAGCAATGGTGGGATCAGCAGCCCATTCAAAACTGGGGCAAGCTTGATGGCAGGATCGGCTGCGTCTTCAGCTCAGCCGGAGCCTGGGGCGGCGGACAGGAATGGAGGTGCATGACGCTGATGTCCATTCTGATCAACTACGGATTTCTGGTCTTTGGTTTGACCGACTACACGGGCGTCAAGTTTTCCGCGCACTACGGAGTCATCACCGCGGGGCCGCCGACAGCAGACCGGGAAATGGAAGCCTGTCGTCGGCTCGGACTGCGTCTCTCCGAATGGGTCGCCTCACTGATCGAAGGCCGAAAAGATGCTCACCCCCTGAACCAGTCCTACGACCGATTTGCGGATCTTGGAAAGTAACGTGTGAACCGTTCGTAAATCACACGGAAGTGGGCAATGAGGTCATCGACAAGCGATCCATGCTCTTTCCACTTCGTCGTCCATACCAAGCGGCTGACAGCGTGAGCGTCGTGATGCACGTGATGTAGATGAGGCCGCTGGGAGTGCGACCGGTCCAGGGCTGCCAAGGCCAGGGCTGCCAAGGCCAGGGGAATCGGAAGAATGCGAAGTTCAGCAGGAAGAAGCTCCATGATCCGGCCATCAGAGTCCATGCTCCCAGCCTGCGACCGTCCGCGCCGTTGTCGGACAGGCGTTTGAGAGCGACACAGATGAGCCCAGCCGCGACCATCGGAAAGACGAAGTACAGCAGCCAGCCTGGGATTGGCGAGGTCGCTGACTCCCTGTAGACCAGTTCACGCACGGTCTTTCCGGCGACGGGAAGTAAAACGATCGGCATCGGGATCAGAAACGGCCACCAGCGAGACGTCACGCAGGCGGCCAACGGAATGGCCCCCATGCAGAAACCGACTCCGTAAAGAGCATCGACCCACGGCACGCCGGCGAAGTCGGAAAGAGATAGCAGCGTCACATGGAGAATCAGGATCACTCCAACGGTCACGCTCGATTGGATTGGCGGAGACAATGAGCGGACTTTGATTAGATCTCGATTCATCCACACGGCCAGACCGAGCAACTCCGCCCATGATCGTGCCGAACGTGATCTCCATCATGTTCCACCAGTTCATGTAAGCGTCCAGCGACGCGAAAATTCCCGTCCGATACCATTCAGGATTCCAGGCATGGTTAGCCTGTAGACACTGCCCGCCGGGAAATCCAAGTGCGCCGCCAGTCAGACCGGCGATCCCGAGTCGCCACGCTAGTCGATCCCGACGGAACTGTCCGCAATACAACATCAAACCGGCCATCGCCATCAGCAGACCGCCCCAGCACTCGAATCCTGGCTTGACGTCACCACTTGTTTTCCATGCCCAGGTCTCTGAGAAATAAACGGACGGCAGTTGCTTTGTTGCCGGGTCGAACGGCGAATTGATCAGACGCACGCTGATCACATACATCAGCGGCAGGCCGACGACGCTCAGGATCATGTCGCGTCGTCGGTAATCGATCCCTCCCAGAGCCAGACCCAAAAAGCAGCCAGCGAAACCGATCCACAAACCGCCTTTGATCGCAAGTCCCAGCATTCCCCAAATCAAAGCCGACGTATTTCCGATCAGATGCGCGTTCTGAGTCAGTCCGATTGTTTGGCCGTACGTTTCTGATCCTCCGAAACCAATCGCGACCGTGCACCAGGCGATGGCACGCATGGTTCCCCAGCCGTCTGCGTTGCGAAGAAACAGCATTGCGACGACGGAGCCCACAAGCAGCCCGGCCATCATCGCACCGGATTCGTGTCCGTACCGACCTCGAATTCCCCAGCCCATGCCACCGGCCATGGCACAGAGCAAAATCGCCAGCCAGCACGGTGCGACCGTATCGTTCTGGTCGGCTGCTGGCATGTCTGAGGAATGAGTGCTGCTCATGAAGCGGTCACTCGTGCTTTGTGGCGTTGGCGATCAGTTGGCGACGTCAACCAGTCGATGTCCATCAGTCAGCCGAGTTCCAAGTGGATGTGCCGGAAGCCGCACGACCGAGCAATCCGCGTCGCACGACGTGACTTATCCGCTACCGTGACGCGATTTTGGACCCGCCGATTATCGATGAATCAAATTCATCGACAACTCAGTTTCCGCAGATTGCACAAGAGTATTTTATAACTCCGGCAGCTCGGCCCACCCGAGATCGCGAACACTCAAAACAGCCATTTCAAAATCTTTGAAAAGAGTCTGTAACAAACCAGAACAGCCGTCGCTTCGAAGAATATCCAAACGGACCTGAGAAACACGAGTGGCCGGTTGACTCGCGATTCTCTTCACTTCAACTTCAATCGGATCTGGAGAATGATCATGTTCAAGAAGCTTATGTTCGCCGTTGTGCCAATGATGATGATTGCTGGAAACGTCTTCGCGGATGACAACGCGAATGACTCGGACCTGATGATTGATGCCTCAACGATTGCTGTTGCGGATGCCAACATTGTGGAAGCCAGCCTTGACGTTGATGTGGATCAACTGGCCGCCGACGCTGGGAAAGAAAAGAAAACGGACGCAATTGAAGCCTGTTTCCACCGATGCGGCTACAGCCACGGTGGCTGGGGCGGATACAGCTCATGCTACAGCAGCTACAACTCCTGCTATAGCTCATGCTACAGCCCTTGCTACACCTACAACACCTGCTACCAGCCTTACTACAGCTACACCAGCTACTGCGTGGCTCGCCCGGTTTACTACAGCCCATGCGTTTGCCAGCCAACGTGCTCATCATACTGGGGTTGCTTCTAGTCAGACCGGTTGGCGAATGGAGGCCCGTGCGACAAGCGTTGCTGAGTGTGAATGAACTCGGAACCTTGAAACTCCCCCCTGAGTCACATTCGCTCAACCCGACTGATGTTCACCAAAGCCCGACACTGCGTTCCTGCAGATGTCGGGCTTTTTTCTTGGCTCAAATGTGTCGCGGCGATTTTTCAAAGACTTGAGCCGCAAGGCGCTAGCCGCGGGTGTTGATTTAATCCCAACCCGAAGCGTCAGCGAGGGATTGTTGTTGAAAAACGCGGCAAATCTTATCCCTCACTGACGTTTCGGGTTGTGAAAACCCATTAGATCATCACCCGCGGCTAGCGCCTTGCGGCTCACGAGTTCAACGACCGTTTATTTGCTTCATAAAAACCAACAACCTTCACAGGAGACAAATCATGATCACGCTCATTGTATGGCGACCGGTTAAATTTCGAAGTGTCGCCTTTCAACTTGTTTTGGTAACGACTTTTGCTGTGGCGATGACGGCGAGTCCGCTGATGGCTCAACAGGGTCCGCCGAATGGTCCCCAACAGCAACAGCAGCAGCAACAACACGGACAACAGCAGATTGTCCAGCAACCTCAATCGGTGCAGCAACAGCCTCAGCAGCAGGGCTTGCCGCAACAGCAGCTTCAACAACAACCGCAACCTCAGGCCGCTCCTGGTCAGAACCTGAATGGTTCACTGCAGTTTGGAACGGGAACGGTTGGCTCAGCGCCGACCGTTGTGACGAACACCGTCGTTTCCGGAGTCACCAATGTGTCCAGCAGCCTTGTGTCGGTCTGTCAGGATTTTCATTGCGGACATGTCATCGACCTGATGATTCGCAATCGAATGCGGCAGCAGCGAGGAGCCTTCGGGACCGAGCTTGCTCCTGGGCTGATGCTGTCTGCTCCTCCATCGGTGACGCAGCCTGGCGACCTGGAATTGCTCGACGTGAATCTTGTCGCAGATGGAACCCCGTCACTGGGTCCCGTGATTCAGGTGACCCTGCGAAACACGAGCTCGCTCGCCGTTGGCAATTTCCAGATCACCGTCGTGGGAGTTCTGGGGCAAATGCATGCTCAATGCCC
>JANMEV010000264.1:0-6826 GCA_031377305.1 Planctomycetota bacterium
GCGGTGGCCTTGCCGAACGTCGCGCTGCGATCCTTTTCCCAGGATGAAAGCATGTCCTTCAACAGGATTCGATCCTGAGGACGCTTTGGACCAGCCATCGATGGCACAACATCGCCAAGATCCAGCTTCAGCGTGCTGCTGAAACGAGGTTCCGGTGAATCGGCCGTGCGGAACAATCCCTGAGCCTTGTAGTATCGCTCAACGAGATCGATCAACTGCTTTGGACGACCGGTGCGTTCAAGATATCGCAGCGTTTCGGCATCGACGGGGAAGAAGCCCATCGTCGCACCGTATTCAGGAGCCATGTTGGCCAGCGTTGCTCGGTCGGCCAGGCTGAGTGCATCAATGCCCGGGCCGTAGAATTCGACGAACTTGCCGACGACCTTGTGGGCTCGCAGCATCTGAGTCACGGTCAACACGAGGTCCGTCGCGGTTGAACCTTCCGGCAGTTGACCGGACAAACGGAAGCCCACAACTTCCGGAGTCAGCATGTAGATCGGCTGACCCAGCATAACAGCTTCGGCTTCAATCCCGCCGACACCCCAGCCAACCACGCCGAGCCCATTGATCATCGTCGTGTGGCTGTCCGTACCGACGAGACTGTCTGGGTACGCAACGCCGTCGGTGGTCATTACAACCGTCGCGAGGTATTCCAGATTGACCTGGTGCACGATCCCGGTTGCTGGCGGGACAACGCGGAAGTTGTTGAACGCCTTCTGGCCCCAGCGCAGGAACTGGTAGCGCTCCATGTTGCGTTCGAATTCGATCTCGACGTTGTGCTTCAACGCGAACTTCGATCCGAATTCGTCAACCTGCACGCTGTGGTCAACGACCAGGTCGCAAGGCACCAGTGGATTGATCTTCTTCGGATCGCCACCCATTCGCACCATCGCGCTTCGCAAAGCGGCCAGATCAACGATGGCCGGTACTCCGGTGAAGTCCTGCAGGACAACTCGGCCCGGCTTGAACGGCACTTCGACTTCGGCCGGCTTAGCGGCATTCCAGTTGGCGAGGTTATTCACGTCGTCGGCGGTGACGATGAAGTTGTCGATATTTCGCAGGCACGCTTCAAGGAGCACTCGAATGGAGAAAGGCAGCGTGTTGATATCCCCAATGCCGTCTTTGATCAGCTTCGGCAGGCTGTAGTATTTCACACTGCCAGCGGCGGTTGAAAGAGTGGCTTCGGCACCGAAGGGATTGGCGTTGGTCATGGGAGGCTCGGGATTTTTCAGTTGAGGAAGAGAAGCAATATGCAGACCGGAACTGGCGAATCGCTGTTCCAGTTGTGAAGGGCAGTCAATGAGTGCATCCAGCAATTTTTGTTGCGCAATGTACCAAACGTGCGCGGCGGGGATTGTAGAGAAGTCCGGTTTTCTCGCAATTCCATTGGCCGGAGTGAGATTAGACGGGCATTACGGTCCGGCTCCGGCCGCGGCTGGAACGTCTGCGAATTCCGCGATGGGCCAGGTGATTGCCGGAATTTCTTTGGATTCTGCCGTGGCAAGGTGTCTCAACCTGGCCTGATCGCAGAATGCAATCTGCGGGGGCATTGCCATCCGCGATCGTTTGGCGATGCGATGTTACTTGCGGTGTTCGGTTCCGGAAAGGAACGAATTCAGCGTCGCGTCTTCGCCCGGTTTTACTCGATAATCAACAGCGCCAGCGATGCTGGAAAAGGTCACCTTCGAACGGGGATAAATTCGCCCCAGCGCTACGCTCATTCGACTATCTCGAGCACTGACAATCACATGTTTCGGACAAACCATCTTCTCAAGTTCAACGGTGTTCGAGCCGATGCTGCCATGATGCGGGCTGAGCAGCAGATCGACTTTCGGCAGGTCGCCAAGAAGTTGACTCTGCCCCGGGCCTTCGAGGTCGCCTGGAAGGCAAATCCTGTGATCGTAGAATTCCAGCAGAGCCACCAGACTGGACGCGTTGTCGGACAGGCTTGAAGTTTGTTTCAGGCGCGCCTGAAGAAACTTCACGTTCAGGTCTCCAATCTGCACTTCGTCGTTGTGCATGGCGATCACAGCAGGGATCTTCAACGACGCGATGGAGTCCAGCACATGCTGCACAGGAGGAGCGTCTGAATGAGCGAACTCCCTGGTCACGAGAACTTGCCCAACTGGAATGCGATCCAGCAAACTGGCGAGAGCGTTGTAGTGATCACTGTCCGGATGCGAGATCACTATTGCATCGATCATGCGATGACCCTTGCGCCACAAAAATCGGCTTACAAGGTCGGCTGTTCGTTCGCCCCGATTCATGGCTCCGGCGTCGAATAAGAGGACTCGATCGTCCGGCGTCTCAACGACCACCGCGTTTCCGTGCCCGACACTCAGGACCGTGCAGGTGAGCTCTTCCACGTCAGGCCTGCGGCAAACGATCCACAGCAACACCGTAACAAGCGTCAACAAAACGAATCGAAGCGCCTGCCGCACGATTGATCTTGAAGCCAGTGAGGACGCGGCAAGCATGGCATAGTAAACAGGCAGAAACCAACCCGGCAGGTTTGGAATGGTCAGAAATCCAAAGCGAAAATCGGCAGCAAACGCAACGACGCTATTCAGGATGGACAGCGCCGACTCAAACAAAAATCCCGGTAGAAAACCCAACGGAGGAATGACCAGTCCAACGACGACAAAGATGTATCCCACGATCAGAGTCAACGACGTAAATGGAATCAACAGGATGTTGATCAGCATGCCGGTCAGCGACACAAGATGAAACTGAGTCGCCACCAGCGGAGCAGACAGCATCGTCACGGCCAGCATCTGACGATAGCTCAAGCCCAGCCATTCACCAACCGCCGCGCGAAAGTCGCGGAGTCGGTCTTGCCAGGTGATGACATCCAACGGCACAGGTCGCTCTCCGGCAACGGATGTTCCCCCGGAAACCCAGCCCAACGCTCCCACGGCAAGAAACGACAACCACGCACCCACATCAAACGCGATCGCCGGATCAAACAGTACGAGCAGAAGTGCGGTCGTTCCGATCAGCGGCCCCATCTGAGTTTCTCGGTTAATGATCTGGCCGAAAATATGGAGCACAATAAAAGCCGTCGCGCGCATGACCGACGGACGCAGGTCGGTCAGAAGGCAGTACATCACACAAACAGTGCCTGCCAGCAGCAGAGTTCGTGTTCGAGTCACAAGCAGCAGATTCAGAATACGAACCAGAAACACATACAGGATGCCAACATGTAGCCCCGAGATCGCAAGCAAATGCATCGTGCCACTGGCGATGAAGTCGCGTTCCAAATCCGGCGTCAGGTGACCTCGGTTGCCCAGCAGCAGCGCCTCCGCAGTGGCTCGATTTGACGAAGAAAGATGGCGTTTGAGCACATCAACTGTCTGCTGTCGAAACTCAGTCAGCCACGACGCCGGATGCCAGTTCGAACTTTGCTGAACCTTGATCGCGGCGGGATGTTTCAGAAACATCATGGCCGAAATCCCGCTCCGCTGCAGATGTCGCGCGAAGTCGAATTCGCCCGGATTCACGGGAGGCTGAGACAGATCAATCTGGCCGGTCAGTTCCACACGATCGCCCCAGCGAAGCATCTCGGTCGCATCGCCGTCGACGAGCACTCGACAAATCCCTCGAACAGTGACCGCCTTGTCATTCTGCAGAACAGACTTCGTGCGCAGCAGAAACAGAGTTCGAGGCGGCTCCGGAAATTCGGATCTGCGAGGCGTGGAATCCACGACGGAATCGAGAGCCGGTATGTTTGCGACAACTCCCGTCAGACGAACGGCCGTGTTGGAATCAATACGACCTTCCTTTGCCAGAATTCCGATATCTCGACCGTCATCACTGGAATTTCTCACCGCCCAAATCGACGCGCCGACTCCTGTCAACGCCAGGCACAGGCATGTTGTTTCAACTCGCGACCATTCACCGCGAGCGAGCCTTGCGGCGGCGATCGCAAATCCGGCTGACACACAGATGCATGTGACAGGGTGCCACTGAAAAACGTCGCTCAGCCAAATGCCGACGACAACCATCGCGGCCGTGGCCAGGGAACGTGGAATCTGAATCGGCACCAAAATGCCGCGTTGAGGGCGACGCTGAGATGTCCTCGAATCTGCACTCACGACTCTCGCCGGCGGTTATCCAAAATGGGTTGCAACTCGTCGACGAAATCATGCACGTCCTGAAATTCACGATAGACGGACGCAAACCGCACGAAAGCGACTTTGTCCAGATCGCGAAGAGCGTTGAAGACAAGCTCACCGATTCTGCGAGACGGCACTTCACGTTCACCGTCTTCGTAAATTTCAGCCTCAACATCGCCAACAAGAAGGTCGATCTGTTCGGGGCTGATGGGTCGCTTGTAGCACGCTTTTTCGACGCCCGACCGAATTCGCTCGCGATCAAACGGCACGCGAGTCCCATCCTTCTTTATCACTCGAATCGGCGAGTCTTCAATCTTTTCGTACGTTGTGAACCGCTTCTCGCAGCCGAGGCATTCACGACGTCGACGAATCGAAAAGTCCTGGCTGTTTCGAGAGTCAATGACTTTCGTCTCGTCATGCTTACAGAATGGACACCGCACAGGAACCGCCTCAACAGGAGACCACCGCAGATTTTTGCCCCGAAGATGCCAAGCACCTTCTCAGGCGAAAAATTGCACTCGCCGCATTGTATGCGATGCAGCGTAGGGAGTTTCAAGTCACTTGGCAGCCGCAATCGGCCGGGATGAAAACTCGTTGGGTTAAATTAACACAAACCGATGCCTGCAGCGCGTGTTTTGAAGTTGCGAGTTTTGGGCCATCCCAACCCGAAACATTAGTGAGAGATTGAACTGGAGCATTTGACAAGGGTCTTCGTAAATCCCTCGCTGACGCGTCGGGTTATGATAATTCCCTGTGTTTCCAAACCGTTGATCTCACGAAGTCTGCATATGCACAACTTCGAAAAGCGCCTGTCTGCCTGCTACTCGACTTATCGGACTCGATCTTTTACCAGTTGACTAAGGGCCTTGAATTGCTCCGACCCAGCGACTTCGCACCATTCAAAGGCAATCGATTCGACAGTTGTAATGACAACTCCCGATGTCCGCATGCGGTGAACGGCCGTCTGTGCGTCGATCGCATGGCGGCTTCCGCTGGCATCCAAGGCAAGAAAAACGTCGCAGCCCTGAGCAATCAGATCGGCGGCCGTCTGCTGGACACAGATGTCAGTCTCAATGCCGACCAGCACGATCTGTGGCGGATCCGCGTCGTCCGTTCGATCAAGTTCCCCAGCATCGCTCAGAACTTCTGCGGCGCTGAAGCGAAGTTTCTCAAGTCGCGAAGTGATTGCTGCGTGAGTCGCAATTTCTGCGACGGTGGGACCCAATCCTTTTGGATACTGCTCCGTCACAATCGTGCGGACGTTGAGTATCCTGGCGGCATCCAGAAGAAAGCGAAGACTCTGAAGGATCTGAGTACCATGCTCGATCGATGGCAGCAAACGTTCCTGCACGTCCACGACAACAAGGCGACTGCGACCAGGCGAGAGCAAGCGAGAACTGCGTTTCCATGGCTTCGGTTGAGACATCAGGGTTCGATCTTTTCGTGCATCGTGAAGGCTGATCGTACGCAGTCATTCTGAGCCTGAGGCGCTAGCCGAACTTTTACGCCATATTCGGCTAGCGCCTCAGGCTCAGTAGGCACTTTTTCTCTGCCGTCCGCATAGATGGGCGACGGCGATTTCATTGTAGTTGAATCCTCCGTCTTCTGCGCAACAAAAAAGTCGCCTGCGGCTTGCCGTGAAACGTACTGTCGCCTGATTCCCTGGATCGCTCGTCGTGAGCAGTTGACTTATTCGTCCTCTGGGAGCCCCTCTCCGCGTACTTCCAGTTTTCGCAACCTCTGTGATCTGGGGCATCAAACAAGAGTGATCGCGTTCCGACCGATTCTTCACCATTCCAGGATGTTGTCACGTCGCGATTCGACTGAAAAAACAAGTGTTTTGCGGAATCGTTTCGATTCCGTCAGAATCTGCGACACCTGCTGTGGGCGATGCGCCAATGTTCCTGGCAGAGACTTTTTCGCTAACTGTGAGTTCCACGAGTGCTCGGTCCCGAGGAACAACTTGACGTCGGACGCCGGTTGCAGGCTGGGGACCGGGACGCCTGGGCTGCGCTTTATGAGCACTACTCCGTGGCGGTTTGGAAACTGACCGCTCGGCTGATCGGATCGGATTCCGCGGGCGTGGCTGATGTGGTGCAAGACGTGTTTCTGGCGGCGGCTGGCGCGGCTCGACGGTTTGACCCGGAGCAAGGCACGTTGTGGAGCTGGCTAAGCGGCATCGCTCATCGGCAGACATCAAACTACTGGCGCAAGGCCGAACGAGCAAACCGCTGGAAGGCGCTCGCGGAAAGTGGAAAGATCGATGTTGCCGGTTTGCTGGACGGCGAAACCATGACAGTGATCGAAGACCAACGCGACGTCGCCGATGTGGTTCGCCGAGTCGTGGCGGAGCTGTCGACCGACTATGCAACGTTGCTGACATCCAAATATCTGGATGACAGCAGTCTGGAAGAACTGGCCACTCAGTCCGGCAGTTCTGTCGAAGCTACCAAATCCCGACTAGCCCGCGCGCGGCGTGAGTTTCGTGCGGCGTTTGAACTTCTCGTCGGCTCTAATCAGGGAGCCCGGATACTATGACAAGCGAGATGACACCCGATCGTGATGAACCAAAAATCGCGGCTCTGCTGAGAACGCTGAACACCGACGCGAACGATGCGATCGTTCCAGACGCTGAGTTCCTGGAACAGCTTCGGCAGAAGGCGGCGGCGTTGTTTGAAGACGCAGGAAGCTCTGACGTGACGTCCGCTGCG
>JANMEV010000279.1:0-1590 GCA_031377305.1 Planctomycetota bacterium
GGCTGCAGATGATGGCGTGATCGCGGAAACTCGCTTGGAGGCGGTCAATCACGGATGGGTCTCGATTACGCGACCCTGGCACCTGTTGACCACAAATACCGGTGCCGGCAATCCCCATGCGGCCAGTGCGGAGAAGGGTCGGCAGTTGATGGATGTGATGGTTGAACGCCTTTCCGGTTTCCTGGTCGATCTGGCTGGTGCGGAACTTGACGAGCGTTTTCCGTTTTAAGTTCTGGGGATGACGTTGTATCATCCCGCCCACGAGTTGCTCGCCGGGAATCTTGTCGTACAGGAGCGTGTTGCGTGTCTGAAATTGATGTTTACAAAGAGTGGCTGGGAATTCCGGAAGGTGTCCGCCCGCCGGATAACTACACTCTTCTTCGTCTGGTTCAGTTTGAAGACGACGTCGAAAAGATTCGTACCAATTATCGAAAGCTCAACGCGCATGTTCGTAAGTATTCGACAGGGCAGTACCTTGTTCAGTCGCAAACACTGTTGAATGAACTGGCCAAGGCGATGCTTTGCCTGACCGATCCAGATGGCAAGCGAGAGTACGACAGCAGTCTCGGCCGTGAACCGGTGGAAGATAACGATGATGAACCAAAGACGACTCTGCAGTACCTTGTGGCAAAGAACCTGATTAAACGTGGTCAGGTTTCTGAGATCGAACACTTTGCGGAAGCGCGTGGACTGAATCATCGTGACGCCGTAGTTCAGATGAAGCTTTGCGAGCCCATCGAAGCGACTCGCGCGATGGCTGTGGAGTTGCGGCTTCCCTATGTGGATCTCGACGACATGCTTCCGGAAGATGATGTGCTCGACAAGATTCCTCGGCGAGTGGTGAAGAAGCATTCCTGTCTTCCGCTTTTTGAAGATCGTGGACGACTGCTGGTGGCCTGCATTGATGAACCTTCTCCTGCGCTGGAAGACGAAATTCGACTCCGTTGCGGTCTGCCAATGCGAGCCGTGATCGCGGTTCCTCGGTCGGTGAATCAGGCGATTGCCAAATACTACGCGGCTGGAATGCGAGAAGAAGCGGTCACCGAAGAACCCGCCGAAAAGCCATCAGGGAAATCGGCCAAAGCAGATAAGACAAAGCCGCCAAAAGCTGCCGCGCCTGCTCAGAAGAAAGTCAAGGCGGGGCCGCTGTCGCCGGAAGAACTGCAGCAGCGAACGTCGATCACGATTATCGTTTCACTTTGGGCCACGATTGGCACAATGGCGGTACTGTACTTCATGAACGGGCAGTCGATTCCATTCACACTGATGCCGCTGGGACCTGCCGTTGGTGGTATCGTATTTGGAATCATGAAGGGCACGTACTGCCGTTAGGCTCTGCTCGACAATGGGATGCACAAGTAGCAGTACGACGCGAGCCATCCGGCGCCGTGAAAACGGACTGCTCACGCCGTGCCACTGCATTTCGCAGGGTCATTTTAATCTCGAGCGAACGCTCAGGGTCAGATTGTTAGTGTTGCTAGCCACCGCCAGTTGAAGAATCGACTCACCAACCTGAATACGGTCGCCCGGTACCAGATCGCATTCGGAGACTCGTTGGCCATTAACAAAAGTCCCCCAGCGGCTGCCGGC
>JANMEV010000301.1:0-4378 GCA_031377305.1 Planctomycetota bacterium
CGATACTTTTCCAGTCGATCAATCTGGACCACGACTCCGTCCTGCACGCTGATCGTGACCTGTCCAAATTTCAGACCTCGAAGGGCATCACTGACGTCCGCAAGAAGCGCGATGCTTGGGCCATCGCTGGTATGGCTCAAATCACGTCCTTCGGCAGTCCAGGGAGCGTGGCCAGTCATGGAAGCGTTCCTTTATTAACAGCGTAAAAAACGGCGAGCGGCTGTGCTCACGCAATACCGCTCGCCGAATGACGTCAACTAACTTACGAACAATCAGAACTGACTGTCGCTGATCTTCTCCGCTTGGTCGCGAGTGATCAGGCCCGCGAACACCGTGATGTCCACTGCTTCATCAAGAAAGCGAACCGATCCGTCACCGAAGAGCACATTGATTCCAGTGTTGTGGAATCCAAATGGCTGGCTCGTGCCTTCTGTTCCGTAGTACTGATGCGGATAGATGGGAACGGGAGTCGCATCGCCGCCGACGTCATCGCCATTCGTTGAGTTGATCGCCGCGACATCCGCAGTGCTGGCTGGCGGAACAACGGTTCCGGCTTTGTTCGATCCCGCAAACAAAAGGTCGGAGGCAGGACGCGCCCAGCCACCTCCGTTGATGCGGTGCCTGGTTTGATCGCTGTCGACCAGCAAAGGGCCTCGACGATAAACGAAAGGCCGACCTGCCGATTCGACAACTGCAATTGTGTTGCTCAAGCCGTCGGTCACATCAGCCAGTGAGCTTGTTTGATTCTTCGGCAGCATCCCAGCGCCCGGCCTGATCGTGGTAAACACCTGAGCCAGCCGTTTGTCGACACCAACCGTCACTGCATAATCCGTTATGCCGACGAGAGTCGGGCTCCACACCGCATTTCCGCCCGTTTGAATCGGGTCAGGATTTCCATCCAGTCGATCCTGCTTCGGGCTTGAAGGGCACTGAAAGACGTTGATACGCGCCGACGTGACCGGAGTATTTGTCGCATCGCTCCAGTTGACGGCGGTGCTGTAGCTATCCCACAACGACTTTTCATCAAGGAACGGCAGCATTTTAGTAAGCGCTCCGACACGGACTGTGCTGGCCTGAGTCGGACGGACGCTGGATGGCAGCTTTCGTTTGGTATCGTGGAAATTGTGAATTGCCAATCCGAGCTGTTTGAGGTTGTTGGCGCACTGGGTTCGGCGAGCTGCTTCGCGAGCCTGCTGCACGGCGGGGACGATAAGTGCAACCAAAATCGCAATGATTGCGATAACGACGAGCAGCTCAATGAGAGTGAATCCACGGCGAGCGATTGCGGTCGTCAGCAGGCGACGGTCAGAGATCTTCTTCATGATTGAATTCCTTTGGGAAGTTGTTGACTAAACAGGTTGGACTAAAAGTGATGGGAGATAAGGCCAACTCAGCATTCGAATTGGCACCGGAAAAAATCAAAAAGGGGATTTGAGATAGGAACGCCCGGGACATGGTCCACAAGGCACGGACGAGTCAGGCGGGTTCAACAACAACAGCAACACATGATCTGGTTTCCTCGTAACAAAAAGGGTGTGCGAGACGCCGTTCATCGGGACTCAGGATTTGGGATGGCGTCAATGGGGGACGCCGACAATCGTTGATGCAAGCTCGCCAAAGACGGACCTGCTTTTCGACCGCGTGCAGAATGGGTGGCCTAACGATTGCCAAGGTAGATTCGATCGAACTCAGCCCCGTCGGCGAAGAACTTTGCCTGTGCTGCCTCCCAGCTGTCAGCGATCTTTGTGATGGAGAAAAGTTCGAGGGTTGGAAACGAGGCCGAGTTCGCGGCGAGGACTTCCGGATCCGTTGGACGATAGAAATGCTTCGCGATGATGGACTGACCTTTGGCCGTGTAGAGAAACGTCAGGTACTCTTCAGCAGCGGCTCGAGTGTTCTTCTTGTCAACATTCACATCGACAACTGCCACGTGAGGCTCTGCAAGAATGCTGGCCTCGGGGAAGACGAGTTCCAGTTCGCCCCTCGCTTCAGCAACTTCCAGATGAGCTTCGTTCTCCCAGGTCAGATGCACGTCGCCGATGCCCTTCTGAGCAAACGTCGTCGTAGCGCCTCGAGCCGCGGTGTCCAGGACGGGAACCTGCTTGTAAAGCTGAGTCACAAAAGCTCGAGCGTCCTCCTCGCTGCCGCCTCGGTTGATGACACTGCCCCAGGCTGCGAGAAAGGCCAGCTTGCCGTTGCCGGAAGTTTTGGGGTTCGGTGTGATGATCTCATTTCCCGCCGCAGTCAGATCTGACCAGGCTTTGATCTGCTTTGGGTTGCCTTTGCGAACGACGAACACAATCGTTGACGTGTATGGCAAGCTTCTGTTTGGGAAAGATTCTTCCCAGCCAACTTTGATCAGTTCCTTCTTGCGGAGCTGATCCGTGTCCGACCACATCGCAAGCGTAACGACATCGGCATCGAGGCCATCAATCACAGCTCGAGCCTGACTGCCCGATCCGCCATGAGACTGCTTGATTGAAATCGTCCTGCCCGCTTGAGCCTGCTGAGCGACGAACTCGTCATTTAGATCCTTCCACAGTTCCCGGGTCGGATCGTACGAGACGTTCAGGAGTTCCACTGCCGCAGACTGCTTGCCAACCGATGTAGAAACACCGCCAGCCGAGCCGGGATCGTTGGCTGCTCCGCAGCCGAGCAATGCCGTAAGCAGCAATAGGAAAGAGACAGTTCTTCTCATAATCATACCCTCAATAAAAAACCACTACCAGATGGGTGATATATGTCAGGTCAAAAAAAAGCCATTGCTTTTGAATAGTTCATAGAACGAGCATTTCTGCCCGTCGCGGCGGTTGAGCGTTCGAAAATGGGTTTCGGAACAGTCGCAGACACGCCTGCTAAATCCCGTCCCCGTAGCTCATTTCCGCTGAAAAGACCTCGTCTCTTCGCACGATTGCTGATGCAAACACAGCCGAAAGCGTCGCACCATCCATCAGGCGAGCCACATAGTTTCGAATATCCAGCATCACTCGGCGAAACCGACAGACACTTTCCTGAGAACACGGTTCGTAGTGAGATGTTGAAACGCAAGCGATCGGGGCCAAAATGCCATCAAAATGCCTGACAATCTCGCCCATCGTGATGTCTTCAGGCTTCTTCGCCAGTACAAAACCACCGTCACGCCCAGCGATGCTTTCGACCCAGCCCCGTGATTTCAGTTCCAGCATGATCTGCTCTAGAAACCGCCGAGGGATATCGTTCTGTTCAGACAGCGTTCGGATGGAAATCGGCCCCTGGCCTCGATATGCAACCAAGCTGAACAAGGCTCGCAAAGCGTAGTCAGATTTTCTAGACAGTTTCATCGGCCCGATGTCTCCCGGCTCTGAATATATACTACCAACTGGGTCGTGTTTTATTCCGTATTCGTGGAAGACGCAAGCCGCGATTCAGATTTTTTTGCCGAAAGGCCGAATCTGGCGATCTGCACCGCCTTTTTTCGTCCCGCTGTTCAAGCGACCGTCGCTTCAGGAATCACATTATTGGCATCGATCGGATCCCCGCTGCGAAGTGCAGTGTTGTTGCTTTAAGTTGATTTCGATGGCAGCCGACGGCGAGAAAGAGTCACAATTGACACTGTCCATGAGGAAGACTATTCCATCGCTATGGATCTCTCGCGGCATAAACAATTTGCAACGACTCATTGGAGCCTCGTGCTGGAAGCGGGACGCAGTTCCGCGCCTGATGGTGATGCAGCGCTGGCGGAGTTGTGTTCGGCGTACTGGTTGCCGCTGTATTCGTTTGCACGGAGGAAAGGGTATTCGCGAGATGATGCGGCCGATCGGACTCAGGAGTTCTTTTCTCGTCTGATCGAAAAATCGTTTCTCAAGACGGCTGACCCGAAGCTTGGTCGATTCCGCACATTTCTGCTGACGCTGTTCCAAAGATTTCTGGCGAAAGAATTTGAAAAGGACCGGGCGATCAAGCGTGGAGGCGCGAGTACAATTTTGTCGTTCGACTTTGATGCGGCGGAATCCCAGTGTTCGACGGCTTTGTCGGATGATCAGACGGCTGAGCGAGTGTTTGAACAACAGTGGGCGATGACCTTGCTTCATCGCGTGGTGGGTCAGTTGAACGAAGAATATCTTTCGAAAGGCAAGGGCGACCTGTTCGATCGTTGCCGCATCTTTCTGAACGGCGGGTCCGGTGACACGGTGTATTCCGAAGTTGCTCGTGACCTGAAGATGACCGAAGGCGCATTGCGAGTGGCGGTGCATCGGCTTCGTGAGCGATTTCGCGATCTTCTGCGATTGGAAGTCGCTTGAACCGTGGCTAGCGAACAGGAAGTGGATGATGAACTCATGTCGCTGCGAAAGGCGATCGCCGGACAGGGGTGACGAGTTTAGGTGTGACCATGCATGCG
>JANMEV010000322.1:0-3363 GCA_031377305.1 Planctomycetota bacterium
CTAGCGCCTCAGGCTCAGGTGCGAGGCTTCTTTCTGTCATCACTCTGTTCTACTCATCGAACCACCAAACATTGGATCAAACTCTATGTCCTCTCCCATGCTTCTTTCTCCATTCACACTGGGTGACCTCGAACTGCCAAATCGAGTCGTACTGGCTCCGCTGACTCGGTCACGAGCTGGCGTGGCACGAGTGCCGAATTCGCTGATGGCCGAGTACTACGTGCAGCGAAGTTCCGCCGGACTGATGATCTCCGAAGCCACAACGATCTCACCGCAGGCCAACGGCTGGATCGAATCGCCAGGCATCTACACCGATACCATGACAGAAGCGTGGGCGTCGATCGTGAAGGCCGTTCACGCGAAGAAGGGGAGAATCTTCCTCCAGTTGTGGCACATGGGACGAGCGTCGCACAGCAGCTTTCATAACGGTCAACGAGCTGTCGCACCTTCCGCCATTGCCATCAACGAAGAGTACATTCATACGCCAACGGGCAAGCAGCCTCACGAGGTTCCTCGCGCGTTGGAGAAGGCGGAAATTCCGGGCATCGTTGACGACTACCGCAACGCCGCTTTTCGAGCGAAGCAGGCCGGATTTGATGGAGTCGAAATTCATGGAGCCAACGGCTATCTGATTGACCAGTTCCTGCAGTCGAAATCGAACCGACGAACCGACGAGTATGGTGGGTCGATCGAAAACAATTGTCGATTCCTGAAGGAGGTTGTCGAAGCCACGTTGGCCGTCTGGCCTTCAAATCGAGTCGGCGTTCGCCTTTCACCAAACGGATCTTTCAACGATATGGGAAGCCCGGAGTATCGGGAACTGTTCCTTCACGCGGTTAGAATGCTCAACGGTTTTGGATTGGGCTATCTTCATGTGGTGGATGGCCTTGCGTTTGGTTTCCACAAGCTGGGAGAACCGATGACACTGTCCGAATTCCGAAACGTGTTCCATGGGCCGATCATCGGGAACTGCGGATACACTCAGGAAACCGGTCAACAAGCCGTCGTAACTGACCTGGCCGACATGATCGCTTACGGCCGACCGTTCATCAGCAACCCGGATCTCGTCGATCGCTTCCGCAACAATTGGCCATTGGCAGAAACGGCTCCAATTTCAGACTGGTACTCGCCGATCGGAGCAAAGGGCTACACGGATTTTTCTGCGTACGATAGTGCTCGGTAGCTGCCAGACGCCTCAATCTCGCAGGCTTTGGCCGGTGAGACGCAGGAAAAGTCGTTCCAGATTGGGCTCATGAGTTCGGATCGACTTAACACCGATCGAATGCTCGGCCAGAGTCGTCAGGATGGTGGTCACCTCTCGATTCAGCGCGGCTTCGGTGGACGCTTCTGTGGTGGTTATTCGCACCACGGTTTCGTTGTCGATATGATCGATGGTTGTTGTTGAACTGAGCGACAATGAGGCCGGAAGAGTCGATTTCCCAATGCGAAGTTCGATTTCAAACGGAATTTGCTGCAGCAACACGGGAATGTCGTCGCATGCGAGCAGTTTGCCGTGGTCGACGATCGCCGCACGTGAGCACACGGCCTGAACTTCTTCCATGTAGTGACTGGCGTAGATGATCGCGGTTCCATTTGCCTGGAGATTGCGAATGCAATCGATGAGATGGGCGCGGCTTTGTGGATCGACTCCAACGGTTGGCTCATCGAGTATCAGTAGAACTGGTTCATGCATGACGGCGGCTGCAAAGTTAAGGCGTCGTTTCATGCCTCCGGAAAAAGTCGATACCAGTTCGTCTGCGCGAGCTGTCAGTCCGACCTGCTCAAGGGCTTCTGCGACTTTCTTCCTTCGATTTTCACCGCTGAGCTGATAGAGGCTCGCGAAGAACATCAGGTTCTCGCGAGCGGACAGATCCGGATAGATCGCAAGATCCTGAGGAACAACGCCCAATCTTTGGCGACTTGCCGCGAGCCTTCGATTCAGTGGCAACCCTTCGAGCCTCACCTCGCCAGAATCGGCCTCCAACAGGCCGCAGATCATCATCATGGTCGTGGACTTGCCGGCTCCATTGGGGCCCAGCAGACCGAAGGCCTCTCCGGGCTGAACGGAAAAGCTCAGGCCGTTAACGGCTTTGAGATCCCCATACGACTTAACAAGGTTGTCGACTTCCAGGAGTGCTGTCGTCATGCGTACTGCGCAAAAAGTAGAGGCCACGGACTCAGTTGGAAAACCAGCGTTCAGCAGGGGAGTATGGTGAATCACAGCGATCGGTCAAGCAGCAACGAGCATCCTGAAGCGAACGGATGCAGCGGCCGAATCTGGTCAACGAACTGAACCCTGTTGAGACACGCCGCAGAACGGTTCGGGCGAGTTCATTGGAATGGTTTGCTTGAACTCCATAGACTGCGGACTCACATCACAACGTTGCGGAGAGCACAATGGTTGGTAAACCGGTTCCGAACAAGCCAAATCCAAACCCTGAGACGGCAGGTCAGAAATCGCCTGATCGATCATCGCAGAGTAAAGCGGAAGAATCCCGGTCAGTGCCCACGAACCGAAACGCTCCGTCTGAGCAGGGGGGAGCTTCCGCGCAGGCAGCAGACATCCTGACTCGCCAGCAACGGAACGAAAAACGCGAACGAACGGCCATGGCCAAAGCGGCCCAACGCCTGGTTTCGCTGGATGCCTTTCGCGGCTTCATCATGATGATGCTGGCAGCAAGTGGATTCGGTGTGCTGGCATTTTCGCGAATCGATGAAGCATCGCCGGTCTGGCAGACTCACAACCGCGAGTTCTGGCAGCGAATGGCATTTCACTTTGATCATCCCGCGTGGATAAGTTCGTTCGACTATTTCAAAGTGTACTTTTGGGATCTGATCCAGCCCTCGTTTATGTTTATGGTCGGCGTTGCGATGCCATTTTCGGCAGCAAGGCGAGAGATTCAGGGCCAGTCTTCGCTGAGGCGTTTCTTCCATGCGATCGTTCGGTCTATCATTCTGGTTTTGCTCGGCGTATTCCTGTCGTCGAAGGGAACTCAGGGAACGACCTGGGTCTTTCCGAACGTGCTGTGCCAGATTGGATTCGGATACTTCTTCGCTTGGATGTTGCTGAACTTCAGCAAGTCGGTTCAAGTCGGCGCTTTGGTGGTGATTCTGGCTGGGTACTGGGGATGGTTCTATTTCAATCCGCCAGAAGCTGGCTACGACTATGCGGCGGTGAATGCTCAAAAAGAAAAAGGTGAGATCCTTGAAGGGAAGCACTCGGCGTGGTCGAAGAACGCAAACCCAGCGTTCCTCTTTGATCAATGGCTGCTTCCACGACTTCGATCAGCACCACTTCCAGAGGCTCCTGAAACTCCTGCTGCTCCGGTCGAGAATAAGACCGAGGGTGCCGCATTATCGCCA
>JANMEV010000327.1:0-6669 GCA_031377305.1 Planctomycetota bacterium
CGTGGTTACGTACAGGTCGTCAGTCCGATGCAGGTGGAGATTGAAACAGTGTCGGTGTCGGAAGACCTGCTGACACTTGATCCGCTGGAACTGCCTGCGGAGTTTCGTCTGCTTAGCACCGCACCGCCGCTGGGAACGTGGCAGTACACAAGTCGCCCCTTTGAGCTGAACCTTAAAGTCAGTTGGTTTGAGCCAGGGACGACCGTCGACCAGGTCGTGGAATTCTCTGAAGCAAACAGTCGAGTTTCCCCGGACGGTGAGTTGGTGACTGATGTGCTCTACTACGTCAAATCTCGAGGACAGCGTACCTTGAAGATTAAGCTGCCGCCAGAGCCGGTCAAGCTCTGGGCCGTGTCGGTGAACGGTGCTCCTGTGACTGCTCGTCAGGCAGATGATGCAACGCTGATTCCGTTGCCCGGAGGTACGGATCCGAATACTCCGGTGGAAGTTCGTCTGCGTCTTGGCAAGCCTGCCGTGGACGAAGCTTATCCGGAGCTCGCCCTGCCGGTCATCTTCGCGCCGGTATTAAAGACGCAGTGGAACATCAGTAGTGACGAAAAGCACGTACTGGTTCCAGCGGGTGGAAACGTCTCGCCGCCGGTAGCGGTCGAACGTCCGTCAGGATTCGCGTGGATCGCCAACCGCGGCATCATTCCCCTGTTCATGATTAGCGTTCTGACCGCCATGGGAATAGGGGCAACTGGCAAGTCCGAGTCCTGGCGAATCGCAGGACTGATGAGCCTCGTTATTGCCATCATTGTGACAGTCGCAGCCGCTCAATTCGCCTCCTCCGAGACCGGTTCTCCGCAACCGCTGCAACTCAGTCTTCCAATCCTTTCGGCCGAAGAATCTGTGCAACTGTCCGTTCACAACATCCCGCTGTGGCGCGTCAATCTCTCGGGGATCGGGCTTGGCGCTTTGATCGTAGGCATCGTAATGACGGTCGGGTCGTTTCGCCGAAGCCATTTGAAGGCCGGAATGCTGTTTCGCTCTGTCGGGATCATTTTAATCGCCGCCGGAATTTTGCTTCAGGGCGACAGCGCATGGTGGTTCTTTGGACTGCTGGGACTTGCGATTCTGACACTGCTTCTCGTGCGACCCGCCGTGGACTGTTTCCGGGACATTCGCAGAGGAATGCGTGAGTCTGCTCAGAATCGCAAGACGATTAAAGAATCGTCGCCACAGAATGCCCCGCCGGAATCCAGCGCAGGCACCGCTTCCGTGACGACCGCTCTGCTGTTTCTGACCGTTGTGTTCTCTTCTGCACGCCGTTGCGACGCGGGAATTCCGGACGGCTATGAAGCAGCAGACTCGATTGTTCAGCAGTGGCAAATCACTCACCAGGATTCTCGCCTGAAAGCCACCGGCACGATCACTGTAACCGGAAAGCCTGGCGACCGTTTCCTGCTCGTCAAATCGCCTGCGGTGTTGACTCAATTTGAAGGCGATGGTCTTCGAGTCACCCGAAGCGACGTTCCAGGTGAAGGCCTGTCCTACGTCATTCACATCACACCTCCTGCAAATCAGGGCAGTCCAGCCGACTTGCCGGAACGGGCACCATCAGCCGTCACATACAAAGCTACTTGCGAATATCAATTGGAAGCAGTGCGGCCGACGGAAGGACTTGCAGTTCTGACAGGCACCGCCGCTGTGCAGGAGATTAGCTTGAGCTACGACGAAGCGGGCTGGGAAGTTGCAGGCCCCACGGCGATTCGCATCGAACAGCTGGAAGCCGCCGGTGAAACGACTCAGGCCAAAGTCCTGCTCGGGCCAGGAGCAGGCAGTCTCGTGCTGAAGCCGAAGTCCCGCGATGTCACGATGGAGAAGACTCAGTTCTTTGTCGAAGCTTCCAACCTGTTTCTGCCCGGTCCAGGAGTTGTTGACGGACGACATAAACTGAACATCCGAACGTCTCAGGGCCAGGTGAATTCGCTGAGCGTGCTTGTCCCCAGGGGTCTCACTGTGACCGCAGTGACGGGGCCAGTTGGTTCATGGCAGTTCGATGCGGACTCCGGTGGACTCACACTGGCCATCGAACCGGCTCAGTCTCAGCCGTTTGATGTCCTCATTGAAACTCAGCGAGGTTTGGATCCACTGCCTGTAGACGTGACTCTTGCGCCACTGCACGTGGTCGGGGCGAACGGAGAAGTCGGACTCGTGGCCGTTGCCTTCGGTCCGGAGGCTCGCCCGGAAAAAGTGGAACCGAAGATCATGACGATTGTCAATCCGGGAGACTTCGATGCCAGTCTGATTACGAATGCACAGGCGACACTTCACTGCGTGTATCGCTACGGAACGGATGGCGGTGAACTGGCTGTGCGAGTTGCCCCGGTGGCGTCCGAGGTTCGAGTCATCAGTAAGCAGGTCTTGTCGCTGGGGGATGAGCGAGTCGTACTCGCGGGCAACTTCGCCGTGGAGATTTCGCGAGCCGGGTTATTCGAATTGAGCATTCCTCTTCCCACCGGCCTCGAAGTGGAATCACTCTCCGGCCCCGCGCTGCACCACTGGGCAGAACGAAGCGAAGAAGGCAAACGCACGATTGTCCTTCATCTGAATGGCCGAACGATCGGCACACATGCGTTCTCCGTCGCATTGTCCGGCACAGCGCCGACGGATGTGGCGGAATGGCAGATCCCTCGTTTCGAACTGAATGAAGCGGCACGTCAGACGGGTGAACTGGTGGTTCGCCCAACAACCGGTCTTCGACTTCGCACGGTCACTCGTCAGAACGTTTCCGAAACCGACCCGCGTGCACTGGGAGGAGATGGCCAGGGAGCACTGGCGTTTCGACTGCTGCAACGTGACTGGAATCTTTCGCTTGGCATCGAAAAACTTGATCCCTGGGTGACCGGTCAGGTCCTGCACGAAATCACTTTGCGAGAAGGGCAGACTCGATCAACATTAATTGCTCATTTCAATGTGCAGAACGCATCCATCGCATCAATTCGAGTGACTCTGCCGATCACAAGTGAGGACGAAATCAAGACTCTGCGAGCCAGTGGTACTGTCGTCAGTGATATGGTTCGAACAGCTCCGGATTCAAACATCTGGGAAGTCCACTTCAAGCGTCGCGTCGTTGGGAAACTACAATTTCAGATCGAATATGAACGTCGCGGAGATCGTGTGAATGAAGAAGAATCGCTAACTCCGATTCTGTTCCCGGAGGCTCGACAAATCTCCAGCTTCTTCGCAGTCCGAGCGGGCGGCCGACTCGAACTGGAACACGACGAATTGACTCAGGGATGGCAGCGCGTCGATTGGAACACCGTCCCTCAGTCCCTGAGAGAAACGGACAATCGGACCGCTCCGGCACTCGTGTTTCGTGCCGTCGATCCTGGTGTCGCACTGAAGGTTCAGGCCAAACGCCACTCTCTGGCCGATGGGCTTAAACTTCGTGTCGCGGAAGGATCACTGACGACCGTTCTGTCTCCAACGGGTGACCAGTTGACGGCCGTCGATGTGGTGATGGAAGTGATCCAGCGAAGCAGTCTGAGCGTCAACCTGCCAGAGGGTGGCGAGCTATTCAGCATATTCGTCAACGGTGAAAGTGTGAATTCCATTCGGCAAAGCGGTGCTGAGAATTCCTGGCAGTTCTACATTCTGCCGGGCATCGACGATCGTACAGCGAACGTACGATTTGTGTATTCTGTCCCCGGCGATCGCTTGCAGCGTCTCGAGCTGCGCAGTCCACAGCTGAACGTGCCTCTCGAGAATATTCAATGGAACGTGATTGCTCCAAAGGGATTTGAACTGAGTGACCATGATGGCAATTTGGAACTGATTCGCCAGTCGAACCAGAAGGATTACGATCGCGACTCTTACCTGTCTGCCGCAAGTGGAAAGCGACAGGTTCAAGCCCAGCAGGCGACGCAGCTCCTGGTACAGGCAAACCAACTTTTGCAGGCTGGCGAACAAAGCAAAGCGCGATGGGCATTGAACAGCGTCGCCAACCAGTATGCACTCGACGCGGCCTCGAATGAAGATGCCCGCGTGCAGCTGGAGAATCTGCAGACTCAGCAGGCCATCGTGGGACTCAACACACGTCGGCAGCGGCTGTATCTCGACAACAGCGGTGACGACGCAAGTCTGATCGACAACAAACAGCTTCGCGATGCCGCCGCGGAGAATCCAGTCCTTCAGCAGGATCAGGTGAACTTCCGACCACAAGAGCTCAGTCAATTGCTTCGAGGAAACACGATGGAAGATAACGCCGTGCTTCAGCAGATTGCTGCTCGACTGGTTCAGCATCAACATACGACTGATCCGGCACCGCAGGCCATCATTATCAGCCTGCCGGATGAAGGCGACATTTATACGTTTGGCCGAAGTGTTCAAGTCGCCGAGAACGCACCGCTGGAACTCGAACTGGACTTCCGTTCGAAACTCAAGCTTCAACCATGGCAATCGGCCCTCGTGCTTGTTTTGCTCAGCGGTATTGGAGCGATGCTGACATTCGTTTCAGCGAGCGAATTACGTCCGAAGAACGATCAACGTGCAACGCCTTAATAGCACTCGGACATTTTTTTTGCATGTTTGTGACTCGCCCGGGTTTTGAACACCAACTCGTTCCACCTTATCGATCAACACGAGAATTCTGAGGTGCTGCCGACCGTCATTTGCAGGATTGTTAATCAGCTTACTCTTGTTCGTGACTGCAGATTGACGTCGCTGCCGCTGAATTACTTCCAAAGGCATCAGCAACGCGAAATGCACGAATATTACATTACGTCGGCGTGTCGGATTGCGCCAAGCAAGCTTGGGGAAGGGGCAAGAAATGTAGAATACAAATCTGAAGCCTTTCGTAGGAGTCCTGCGGGTGGAAAGCCCGTCCGGTAGAGCTTGACCAGCAGCCTTAAGCGAGTCTTCCGTCGTACGCGGGTAACCCGTCCGGCGAAACCCATGATCTGAAGAACCGTATGCTCTAATGCGAGCACGTACGGGTCTGTGGGAGCCTTGGGGTGGTAACGCCCCACGGCCACGCGGTCCGAGAAGTGAATTGAGGCTCATAGGGGCATGTTAATGACCTCAGTGGAATTGATTCGTAAGTGATGGGTGAAGCGAGAAGGGAGCGATAGAAAGAGTAATGTGGCAAATTTCTTCTCGTTCAATCCAGCGAGGTCCCACGTTTTGCACTCAACTTCTGTGCATCGCTTGAGTCGGTGCGGCGCGATGATAGAAGCCGACGGTTCGAGTTCTCAGATGAGGTCTGCCCGAGATGACGTCCATCCTGTGGATCGTTCCGGCCATGGAGAACGAGCAGATGCGTGCTGATTCCACGACTCGGCGTAGTCGAAGGAAATGCGTGAGGCCGATGCGCCATAAAAAAAACGCGTCGTAAACACTGGCGCAGCCCGGACTGCACGGAGAGAGATCATCAACACCCGAGAGTGTAACGAACACGACCGAATCCGGTGTCACACAGCACGGACTGTTACACGGACTTTCATTTGAGGGCAACGGGGGCGATCGATACCACAGCTGGCCCAGAAGCAGCAGTTGCGTTGTTCAGCCGAAGCAATTGAACAGCAGTCGGACTCACAGACGCTGCACATTCCTGAGATTTTCAGGAATGTCAAGAGGCAGAGAAGAATGTGCAGCGCGCGATTCATAAGCAAACCTGGTTTAGGAAATGCTACGATGCAAAATTCCATGCGGGGAAGACAGTAGCGATCATTCTGAAGTTCCATTAACGCGCATTGGCTGGACGGGCGATTGACGTGGTGCCATTCTTTCTTGTTGAGCAAGGCCATGCCACTCAGAAACGCATGGGCTCGGATGCTGCCAAAGTCCGTTGGGTTGAAGGCGACATCACCACCCTGACTAACATTGGCACCTTTGATGTGTGGCACGATCGCGCGGTTTTTCACTTTATGACGTCGCCGGAAGATCGGGAGCAGTATGTTACACTGCTGAAGAAAACGGTGCCCGTCAAAGGATTTGTCATCATTGAAGCATTTGGCAAAGGTGGTCCGGACAAATGCAGTGGTCTGGAAATCTGTCAGTACGACGCGCCGTCACTGCAATCTGCATTGGGGCATTCTTTTCAGATGATTCGGCAAGCGGAATACTCTCATACGACACCCTGGGGCAAACCTCAGAAGTTCTTCTTCGGTATCCTGCAGCGGATGGAATAGACTGCATTCTCCCAAGCACAGATTCCTTCCAAAGAGTGTGTCTCGGAGAACGGTGTTCACCAGAGAGACGAAGTTCCATACGAACGCCACATGTCGCAGGCGAAACGTTGACATTGATCACTCATTTCTCAACGCGGTAACAATTGGAACTGTTGCCGCTTGAATGGCGGGAGCCAACCCGGCGATGATTCCGACAAGGCCGGACACCGTCGCTCCCAACAGAATCAGGTCGGCAGACGGGCGAAATGCGATCGTGGCTCCTTCGGCCCCGATGGCAAAGCCGCCCATCCACAGGGCTACTGATGCGACGACTGTTCCTAGAACGCCGCCGACAGTACAGAGCAGCGTGCTTTCCATGAGGACCAGTCGCATGATCCGGAAGGGCCGAACGCCCAACGTTTGCAACAAAGCGTATTCCTTGATGCGGTCCTGAACGCTCATCACGGTGGTCGTGGCCACAAGTGAAAGCACCAGTCCCACGCAGGCGTAACCGAGCCAGTGAGCGAACCCGATCAGGTCCACAAGATCCGACAAT
>JANMEV010000337.1:0-3763 GCA_031377305.1 Planctomycetota bacterium
CAAAGCCGTAATTCCACTGAGTCTTCTCGCCGATGTATCCGCACAGCATGATACCAAGAAAAGCGCCAGCGTTAATTCCCATGTAGAAAATCGTGTAGGCCGAATCCTTCTTGTCTGGATCGTTGACATACAACTGCCCGACGATCGAAGAAATGTTGGGCTTGAAGAAACCGTTGCCAACAATCAACAGCACAAGGCCTGCGTAGAAAGCTACCTTGGTTTCCAAAGCCATTGACGCATGTCCCAGCGTCATCAAAAACGCGCCCAGCAGAACGGCTTTACGATAGCCCAGGAATTTGTCAGCGGCGATACCGCCCAGAATCGGTGTCATGTACACGAGGCCCGTGTAGAGCGCATACAGTCCAAGCGCGTCGGCTCGACTCCAGCCCCAGCCTCCGCCAGCCGTTTCGCTGACCAGAAACAGAACGAGCAGCACTCGCATGCCGTAGTAACTGAATCGTTCCCACATTTCCGTGAAGAACAGCAGGAACAGGCCCGGCTTATGCCCAAAGACGCTTGTTTCATCAGATGCACTAAGTTGGCTCATTAGTTTTTCGATTTTCTGATCTGAATTCACTGACGAGTTGTATCACAGCAGTCGTGGTGGTCCCGCGCGTGGGCGGAAGTCTAGCGAACAAAGTAGCACTTTTCACCTGTTCCGAACGTCCACGTCTCGCCGTTTTCGGTCCGCCAATTCTGGTCAACGGCCAGGCGGGAGTTGACTGGACACTTTGGCAGGATGCTACCCCATGAAAATACTGACCAACTGAATGACGAAAATCGCCGCCCCGATCACGAACTTTGCAGACATTCCGATCAGTCGCCCCGACATCGCGGCTGAGCCTATTTCGTTGCGTTTGGCCGTTTCAGTTCCCTTCCACGCTTCGCCAAGCCAGGCACCGCCGAAGGCTCCGGCAGCCGCGCCAATGATTGCGCCGATGACACTGCCGACGAGCGGAATGGGAATGAGAAACGTTCCTCCGACGCTGCATAAGAAGGACAGCACCAGTGATAGTGCCATCGCCCGGCGGCTTGCTCCTTTCTTCGCCGCCTTCGCAGAACCGAGCATCAGTTCCAGAAGCTCACCGAGTCCTGCCATGGCGATCGAGATCACCAACACTGTCCATGTGGGACCGTGACCGAAATTGGTTCCCAGAAGCCACGCAAGCAGAGTGAAAACCATCAGCCAATTGCCCGGAAGCAGCAGCAGATTGAGCACGAGGCTTCCGGCGTTGATCAGCATCAGCAAGGAAGCCAATAACCAGAATCCAATATTCGACCATTCGGTCATTAAAGTACTTTCAGGAAAACCGATCGCGCCACCCGCGAGATCAACTGTGCCATCGCCTGGAGCCGTAAAGCATACGCCGATCTTCAACCACACTCCCCGATGAGCTCTTCGCTACTCACTGTTCGCCTCCCCGCTACATCAGGTTGCGAGCCTTAATGCTGAGGTATTCGTTGATTAGACGTTCGGTCAGCAGATCGGGTGGCGTGTCGATCAGCATGATGCCTGCTTCTCGCAGGGATGCGGCTTCGTGCGACTGACCGGTCAGCACCTGGGCCGCCGCTGCCGTATAATAGGCATCCAGATCGGTTTCCGGAATGCGATCGGCCATGGCTCGCAGACCCACGTCCTGCAGAAGAACGCAAAGCGGCAGATAAGGAAGCGAACGCAGTTTCAGACTGTTGCCGATGACTCGCAACTGAAGTTCGTCTGTCACAAATGTGATCAACACTACTAACGCCCGCTTGCGCTGGACGGTGGTCAGATATTCCAATGCCATGCTGTAGTCGGATGCGTTGGGCGATGCCTGAATGTCGTAAGTCGATCTAAGAATCGACTGTATTCCCGGCTTGCCGCGAACTGGTCGGATGAACCGTTCGATCCTGCTGGAAAATGCCAGCAGTGCCACGTTATCTCCCTGACCCAGCGCGATGTAGCTGAGCATGATGGCCGAATTCAACGCGCGGTCCAGATACGAGATGCCGTCGGACTCATTCCGCATGAAGCGACCGCAGTCGACCATGATCACGATATTTTGATTACGTTCTACGTTGAACTCGCGACTGATCAATTCTCTTTGTCGAGCCGTTGCCTTCCAGTCGAGCTGACGGATTTCGTCGCCGTAGCGGTACTCGCGCAGACGCTCGAATTCGCGGCCCTGCCCGGGCATTCGAACCATTCGCACACCGATTTCGGAAAGCCGATTTTGCCTGGCCATCAATTCATAGCGATACACAGCACGGATATCCGGGTAGATCCTGATTGCCGTCGGCAAGGGCCGAACCTGCTGCCTCATCCACAGGCCCAATCGAGTTGGAAATCGAAGATGGACGGCCGGCATCACCGACGCGCCGCGTCGATTGGGTTTCACGGTGTAGTGAACCGAGGATTCTTTATCTGGCGCCAGCACAACGGTCTGCGGCAAGCGATCCGTTTCGCACTGCAAACCGGGGTCGTCGTGCAGAGTGACCGTCAGCGGAACCAGCGATCGATTCCGTACGGTCAGTGACGCCGGATTGGCGGCACCAACGCTCAGAACTTCGGAAATATTGCGTTCAACCGAGACAAGCGACGGACTGGGGCTGATCAGCAAATCGACACACGCGACGGCGACCAGAACCAAATTCAGCAACAGCGCAATGTCTGCCATGCTGCGATCGATTCCCGCAAGAAGCAGGGGCAGTGCGAGGACTGTTGCGATGAGAACAAGTCGCCGGGTCGGGATCATGACCTGGGCGCCTCAACGCTGTCCATGATGGCTCGAATGGTTTCATCCGGAGTGCTGCCTTCCAGCTCAGCTTCCGGACGAAGGCGCAGGCGATGACGAAGAATCCACGGAGCCAGTTCCTTCACGTCGTCCGGCGTTACAAAGTCGCGACCTCGGCTGGCCGCCAGAGTGCGCGATGCCAGCAGCATGTTGACTCCCGCGCGAGGACTTGGGCCGACGGTGACCGATCCCCATGACCGCGATGCATCCAGAATGTCGACGATGTACTTCAGGATCTTCGGTTCAATGATGACCTGCTTCACGACTTCCTGAATCTTCAGCACGTCGTCGGACTTTAGCACCGACGTCAGGTTGAAGTCGGCCAGTCGACGCGGATCTTTGCCTGATGCGTAGTGCTGCAGAATCTCGACCTCGTCCGCTGGAGCCGGATAATCCACCAGCAGCTTGAACATGAAACGATCAACCTGAGCCTCCGGCAGCGGATACGTTCCTTCGTGCTCAATTGGATTCTGAGTGGCGATGACCAGAAACGGTCGCTGAAGAAGATGAGTTTTTCCATCGACACTGACCTGTTGCTCCTGCATCACTTCCAGCAGCGCGGATTGCGTCTTGGGCGGAGAACGGTTGATCTCATCGGTCAGCAGAATATTGGTGAAGACTGGCCCCGGATTGAAACTAAAAGCCTGTTGCTTCATGTCGTAGATGCTGTGCCCGGTCAGGTCCGAAGGCATCAGGTCAGGCGTGAACTGAACTCGGCGAAACTGGCACGAAACAGTCTTGGACAACACGTTGACGAGCAGCGTCTTTCCAAGTCCCGGCGGCCCTTCAATCAGAACACTGCCTTCCGCAAACAAAGCGATGACGACGCCTTCCACAAGTTCCACCTGACCGACAACCACTTTGCCAATCTGTTCGACCACAGCATCAAACAGTCGTTTTACTTCAGACAGTTCCATTGTTCACGTTCTTGAAAGTTGTATTGTGAGTTGGAATAACCAGAGGAGTGAAATCAGGACCACAGCGAAATC
>JANMEV010000356.1:0-2421 GCA_031377305.1 Planctomycetota bacterium
CGGCGGAAATCCATCGACGACTAACAACCAAATGGAATTGCAGGCCGTCATCGAAGGCCTGAAATTGTTGACTCGCCCGTCACGCGTTGAAGTCGTGACCGACAGTACTTACGTTGCAAAAGGCTCGAAGGAATGGCTGCCCGGCTGGAAGCGAAACGGCTGGAAGCGAAAAGATGGCAGCAAACTTGTGCCCATCAAGAACGAAGAATTCTGGAAGCAACTGGACGGTCTACTGATCAAGCATCAGGTCATGTTCAAGCTTGTTCCCGGCCACGCTGGCCACGCCGAAAACGAGCGATGCGACGTGCTGGCCGTGGCGGCCGCCGAGCAGGCTCGTTATTCCAACGCCTGAAAATCTCTTCAGCCCTGTCTCGCTGAATGCCGGCCCGACTTATGAGAAGACTCGACGATTTGCAGCGTGCGGTCCGGTTCGGATACAGTACGATCGCGGGCGACACTTCGGCTGCGCCGCGATGTTACGAATGCAGTGCTGCTGAATTGCTCCGACCATTTCAAGGGATATAAAGATGCGATTTTTTGCGAGTTCGCAGGTGCCGGTAATGTGTCGAGTCGCCGTTATGACGGCAGGCATTGGCGGCTTTTGGAATCGCACAGCGCTCGTGGCAGAAGACTATCAGTACTAGTTTGAACAGATTTCGATTCCAAAGGCATCTGGCGATGAGGCAACGCTTTCGAAGGTTTCACTGAGCAAGGCGTCCGAGTATCTTGAAAATGGATCCGTCGCCTGGAGCGGCGAAAAGAAGTGCGTCAGTTGCCATACCAACGGCACGTACATGGTGACTCGCCCTGCCCTCAGCCCGACCATGGGTCAGCCGCCAGAATCGACGCGAGATTTTTTTCTCAGCCAGTTGTCGACGTTGCAGCAGGAGAAGCTCGATCGGTTGAAGCAGGCAACCAGGCCGGCTCAAGTCATCTACATCGCCGCCGGATTGGCCGAGTGGGACGCGCAGGTGTCGCACAGTCTCGCCGCAGAAACCGAAACGGCATTGAAGTTGATGTTTGACATTCAAAGCGATAATGGAACATGGGGATCGCTGGACTGCTGGCCGCCATTCGAATCGGACTCGTATCATGAAGCCACAGTGGCTGCGATGGCGGCTGCAACTGCTCCCGGCTGGCTGCAGAAGGTCGCGGCATCCGACGATAGCACGCTCAAGGCGGCGGTTGAGCGATTGAAGACGTATCTAAAAACGGAAAAGCCGGCTCACGATTACAGTCGCACGCTTTTGTTGTGGGCCAACAGCCGCATGACGGATCTTCTGAAAGCGGAGGCCAAGCAGGAACTCATCGATGGTTTGCTGAATCATCAGCGAGCCGATGGCGGCTGGTCGATTCGGAACTTTGCGGCTCCCGAAGCCTGGGGTGGTGGCAACCGAGCCGAAAAATTAAAGGCCGAACCAGAGTTTGCAGATCCTTCCAGCGACGGCCACATGACGGGGCTGGCGATTATCGTCCTTCGCGAAGCTGGCATTGCTGCTGATGACGCGAGGATCCAAAAAGGCGTTGAGTGGCTGAAGGCTAACCAGCGAGAATCCGGCCGTTGGTGGACTCGGTCATTGAACACAGATTCCTGGCACTTCATCACCTACAGCGGCACCGCCTATCCGTTGCTCGCACTTCAAATGTGCGACGCGATATAGTTTAGAAGATCGAGAATACTGCGACGACGTTCTTCTCACTTTCTCGCTTCTTTGCTCGCATGACATTCTATGCTCAACCGAACTTCAGACTGGATGGAACGACTGGCGATTGTTGAGGACATGGTGCGAACCATTAGTCAACAAACAGACCCGCAAGCGTTGGTGCGAACTTATGGTGAGAAGCTGCAGCAGCTGTCGCCTGTCGAACGGCGAGTCTCGTTAAGCCGACGAGGCCTTGAGGCGCCCTTCATTCGTATCACTCGCAACACGGCATGGGAAGAAGACATCAATCCCTGGCAACAGCCGGAACGTCTGCCATTGGCAAAAGGCGGATTGCTGGAGAAGCTCGGCTACAGCAATCAGACCATTGTCATTGATGACCTTGATGTTTCGCCTGATGATCCAGCCTATGAGTACTTTCATGGCTTTCGATCGTTGCTGGCGATTCCGATGTTCGATGACGGCGAGTCCCTGAATACGGTGATCCTGCTGCAGCGAAAGTCTCACGCGTTTCTGCACGAGAACGTCCCCGATCTCGTTTGGCGAACAAACCTGTTTGGTCGTGCGACGAGCACTCTGGTTCTGAAGAAGCAACTGGAGGATGCTTATCGGGCTCTCGACCGAGAGCTCAAGACGGTGGCCCGACTTCAGCGATCTTTGTTGCCCGCTCAACTGCCCGTTGTGCCTCGAATGGATCTGACCGCGTTCTATAAGCCCGCGAGTCGTGCGGGTGGCGACTACTACGATTTCTTTGAACTCC
>JANMEV010000372.1:0-2264 GCA_031377305.1 Planctomycetota bacterium
ATAGCGACTGAAGCAGACTTCTTGTGTTGAAAAGTCATTCAGTTGGCTGAGCTGGATACAGGCCAGCAAAACGTCATCGTCTTTGGACGTTGGCAGTCCGAATCGATCAGAGCCCGAGATTGTCAGTCGTCGCGGAAGATAGCAGTTTTGGTCGCGATCGAAGACGGTGTCTTCCAGAACGACGGTCTTGGTTCCATCAAGGAATCGGTCAGAAATCGCAGACAGCGGGAACTCCGCGAGGTTGAGTTCATCCACTGCGGAGTCCAGTGGCTGGTTGTGTTGTTTTTGAGTGAGGGTGTCTGATGAGTTTTCTTTCACGCATTTTCTTGTTCTACAACAACCTCCCTGTGTTGTTGTTTATTACTTTCAATAACAAATTAGGGGGACGAATTTCGGCAGTGGTTTCAGACACTTGCGACCGGAAAAAGTGTTTCATTGTCCGGTAGTTGGCCCTCAAAGCGTGTTTCAATGTCCGGTAAACCGTGTTTCATTTCACGGTAATGTAACCATCAAAAGGTGTTTCATTGTCCGGTACTTCGTGAGTGTCCTACATAACCAGATTCTGTCCCGCCTCATGAAACAACGTTCCTCCATTTGTTGTCGCCGAACATCTCAGGTTCCAAGGTTTTGCGCAAGAAGAATCTGCAATCGTGCTGACAAGCCTGCTGGCTTGTAGGTCGATCTATCGCAGATCGACGTGGGGGCAGTACCTGAGCCAAAGCCCAGTGTGGAAATTAACGCCGACGGTGAATTTCGAGATAGCTGCGGCCTCGTTCAGCGTCGGGGGGCACTGCCGACCTGAGGACAGTTTGGCTTACAGAAGTTGGCGTACGAAAAAAAAGCTTGCCAGCTGACCGGCAATCGTGCTTTATTGCCTGCATGATTATTTCATTGGTGAATTCAAAAGGAGGAGTCGGCAAATCGACGCTGGCAGGCAATCTTGCTGGCTGGCTTGCGGACCATGGGCAATCCGTCATTCTGGCGGACTGTGATACGCAACAGTCATCGAGCGAATGGATCGTCGAAGCACTTCCCGACGTTCAGGTCGTTCGACTAGCCAATGCGGATGCTGTGCTGGATGAGTTACCCGTTCTGGCTCAGGAAGCCGACTTCGTCATCGCCGATGGTCCTGGTAGCCAGACGGAAACCAGCCGAGCGCTTCTGATGTGGGCCGATCTGGCCATCATGCCATGCAAAGCCAGCATGTTTGAAGCTCGGGCACTCGACAAAAATACGGCCTTCGTGCGGCAGGCGCAGGCCATTCGCAAGGGTCCGCCGGAAGTCATCGCGGTGCTCAGCATGGTCGGACGCGAATATCGGCTGACTCGCGACATGCGAGACGCAGCGGCTGCACTTGGCCTGCAGATTGCAGAAACTCCGATAACGCTCCGGCAGGCTTACGCTGACGCACCGGGACAGGGCACGTTCGTCTGGAACATGGGCTACCACGCCAAAGGTGCCGCCGAGGAAATCAATCGCCTGTTCGCCGAACTGTTTCCTGACATCGCGGAGCTTTGCGCCGCATCTACCGAGGGAAATCGAACTACCAGAAAACTACAAAACACAAACCAAGGAGGGTAACAAATCATTATGGCCGAACGACGCACTCTATCTACGCGGGTTCATTCTCCCGTTCACTCGAATCCGGAAGCCGTCCGGGCCTTTGTCACGCAGGAACCGCAGGCAGCGCCAAGTCCGCCATCACCGCCAACGCCGTTGCCAACAACAAACAATACATTCCCTGTCGGCCTGATTCCGATAACAGTCAGACTCAGTCCGGAAATCGCCGGCGCCCTGAAACGAATCTCGCTGGAGCGACAATTGGCCCGAGCCGACTATTTCAGTCAGCAGGAAATTGTGGAACGCGCGCTCAAGGCGTGGCTTCAACAAAACATGACTTCAGCCGCATGAGCCTGCCATCGATATCGAGCTGAACGATTGACCCTGGTCACTCTCCGATATGGAACGGAAACGAGTGAAATCAAAACCTCATGAATGCATTGCATTCCGAGAAATTGCTTCCTCGTTTCCGGCCAAGCGAGTTTCATCCACGTTCGTTAGATTTCAGTGGGGGAACGGTTCACACTGCCAGGAATGCCAAAACAAGCCCACTATCCCCCGTCGATCGTACGGGGCTCTTTGCTATTGAGACTTCACAGACAAACAGACCCGCACGACACGTGAACGGAGTTCGCTTGCAATCTTCCGATTGCTCACGAAAAAGTGGACACCGAAGTAACCTTCTTTTCGCCACTCGTTTCCTG
>JANMEV010000443.1:0-1585 GCA_031377305.1 Planctomycetota bacterium
GTACTGGAAAGTTCCTGAAACGCGCCGATTTCGTCCTTCTTGATTTCCCAAATCCCAGGAGGCCCGAACTCGGTCAATGCGAAGGGTTTGGTTCCGCCAAGTTGAGCGTAGCGCTCGCCTACCGAGACCGCTCCGGCGTAAGAATTGATTCCCAGGATATCCACGTCGGGACAGAACTGATGAACGTTCTGAATCTTGGCGCCGCCCATTTCAGCAATCACCGTCATCGTCGGATGCCGTGCGTCAATCGACTTCACCATCCTCGACAGATTGTTGATCTCGGACCAGACGGCTCCATTCTTTCCTTCGCCATCTTCCATCTCATTCCCCAACGCCCACATCAGCAGGGCAGGGTGGTCTTTGTATTTTGCGACAACATCCCGAACGAGTTCTCGCTGCTTCAATAAGCCGTCTGCATTTGACCAATCAAACCCCTGTCGAACCTGTCCAAGCCAAATTCCAGCAGTGACGGTGATGCCCAGTTTTTGAGCCTGATCGAGTTGCTCACCCAGCTTATCCGGCCCCCATGTTCGAATCGAGTTGCCGCCCAGCTGAGCCAGCAACTCCAATGAGCCGTCGCCGCCAACGCCTCGAATGAAATACGGCTTGCCACCTCGCTTCAGTTGCCATGCGCCTGGCTTTCCTTCGACTCGCACCTCGGGAGACTCTGCTGCAATCAACGGCGACGCAGAAACAATGCCAGCGACCGCAATCAGGAACAACAACGAAATAGCTTTAGTTGGCACGACAAGAATCCGGCTGAATGAACCAAAGAAGTAGCGACGACGCGGCGACATGCTCCCATACGGCAGGATTTCCACAAACCGCTCGGCCAAATTTTGCCAGTAACCGTCGTTAACTCAAACATAAAAACGCAAAAAAAGCCCGGTTCGCCATGAACCGGGCTTCATTGATCAGAGAGGTTTCGGAAACCAGCGAATCGCCTAATTGAGGCGGTACGCCGTTTCTCCGTGTTCCGTCACGTCGAGACCTTCTTCTTCTTCATGTTCTGTCACAGTGAAGCCAATCGTCTTGTGGATAATCAACCCCAGAACGGCCGTCAGCACGAAACCGTAGACGCCCGCGGCCACAATGCCTGTCAACTGCAGCATCACCTGATCCATGCCACCAACAACAGGCCGAATCACGAAATAGCCGACAAGGACGGCTCCCAAGGCACCACCGACGCCATGGACGCCAACAACGTCCAGCGAATCGTCGTACTTCAACATCTGCTTGAGTTGCACTCCCAGGAAGCAGACAACACCGCCGATGAGACCGATCACCAGAGCACTGCCGGGACTGACGTGACCCGCACATGGAGTGATTACCACGAGCCCGGCGACCATTCCGGAAGCTACGCCAATCGCGGTTGGTTTTCCGGCATGAAGCCATTCAGCAATCATCCACGAACCTGTTGCCGCGCCACCCGCAATCGCCGTTGTGGCAAATGCCATCACTGCGACTGCACCGGAAACTGGCAGGAAGTCTTTGCCGACGGCAATTGCTGAACCAGCGTTGAAGCCAAACCAACCGACCATCAGGAAGCCCGCTCCCATCAAAGTCCAGCCGATGCTGTGAGGCA
>JANMEV010000431.1:0-1913 GCA_031377305.1 Planctomycetota bacterium
GACTTTGAATGCTCCACCTCTGCATTTGAGAGCACTACGCTGTCCGGAAGTGACATCGACTTTGCGTGACGAGTTTCAAGAAAAGCAGCAGCTTGCTCGGCATGGCAGTCCGCACATCGCTTGCCTCCCACCATGTGAGCGTTCGGTCCAGTATTCAGAAACTTAGATTCCGCAACGGCGGGAACAGCAAGCGGCGCAGGCGAGCCAGTTTCGGGCACATCCCGGGACGTAACAGACTTTGTCTTTTCCGGCGCGGGTGAACGTCCGCAACCGAATGACGTTAAAAGGAACAAGAGAACCAGCGAGGTGCTACGCCTGCGGATTCGAGCAACAAAACTCTGTGGCGGTGCGGTCACGCGAGCAGCTGATTGCACACATGAGTCCAAAGAGACAATGGCAGACACACGAAACATGAGGCACCACGAGGTGTTGTCGAAATCGTTCAGGTTCAATGATGGCGTGGATCACGGTTCAAAATACCGCACCACAGAATAGCCGACGGAAGGGTTCCTGAGGCCATATATCACAGTATGATCGTGCTCAGCACGACGATGCATTCAACATCCGAGGAACAAACTGCTTCGGGGCTGCGGTGAATCGTCTACAATTCATTCGAGCCGAAGAAGGTTCGATGTTTTTCGGCTAAGTCGGTCTGGCCACGCTTTTGATAGTAGTCTGCCAACGAAGCATGGGCCGCGATATTTCCGGGCTCTTCCAGCAAGACGGACGAAAGAAACTGAACTGCCATTGGACGAGAGTAATGCTTCATCATCATTACGCCAATCTGACACCTCAACGCAACGTTTTGAGGCTCGCCCTGAAGTTTTGTAAGAAGTTGCTCCATCAACTCAGTCTCATGGTCTGCAATCTTCCAGCGAGCCGCGATTTCTGAGGATTCTGACGTTTTGCCTAACGCGGACAATGCCTGACCATATTGAAACAGCGCTCGCGTGTCTTCGGGCCACCGTTGAACAAGGGCACCGAGCGATTCTGCAGCCTGTTCAGCTTTGCGTTCCACAAGAAGCAGTCGAGATCTCGCGAGTTCAGCTTCAAAACAATAGGGATCCAGCTTCAGACATTGATCATAGCTTCGAGCGGACTCCTGATTCATTCCCAGGCGACTTTGCGAATCGGCCAGTCCCAGCCAACCGTCAGCATTCTCAGGATACAGCTCTGTGCACAACTGAAAACTTTTGATCCCACGGTCCAGTTCATTGATCTCAAGACAACAGAGCCCCAACGACACAAGTGTTTCTGCGCGGCGATCTCCATAGTCCACAGCCTTCTGAAATTCTTCAACGGCACGTCCCCAATCAGTTGCCATCTGAGCTATCAACGCAACGTGAGCATATGGGCGAAAATCCTGGGGGTAGTCTTTCTTCCAAACTTCGGCCAGAGTGCGTGACTCATCGATTCTAAAGCGAGTTCGATAACCGATCACGAACGCTTCGCACACATCCTGTGAATCGAGCTCATCGCTCGCCAGCAGTTGTGGAAGAAACGGTTCGGCGGACTCCAGATCGCCACTTCTCGCCGCGGTAAGATGCCGCTCATGCTGAATTCGCGTTTCAGGAACACCAAGAGACTGCAGAGCTTCAATTGTAACCTCTGACTCCTGAAGCAGCCCCGATTGACGCTCCAGCCGACAAACCAGAAGCAACACTTCGGCATCCTCAGGCGAATACTCCCTGGCGCGACGAGCACACTCCAGTGCTTCCTTCACCTGGGCCTGCGACGCCTGGCGAATGGCTTTTGACTTAAGGAAGTATGTGAAAACCGATTTCCACTGCGACGCGGCGATCAAAAGAACGGCGGCGACAGCGACAATTCCGAACACTCGAAGCGGATGTCTTTGCGGTTGTGATACGGGGATTGTCATTGAAGCAATTTTACTCACCGCCGGTGATGTCGCC
>JANMEV010000449.1:0-5833 GCA_031377305.1 Planctomycetota bacterium
CACTTTCGTTTCAGGCCGATCACTGTGATCAGCGGTGATGAAATAGATGTAAAGCACCCCCCGTGCCAAACCCCCTTGGCGCGCAAAGTCTGCCGTTGAGAGCAACAACTCGCCATGCCTTAAGTCTCTTCCCTAAAACGACTTATGCCTGTTCTTGAAATTCTTCTTGGCGTTGACGCTTTGTAAACTCCGCTTCAAAGGCCTGTTGTGTTTCCACAACGGGCGACTTTGCAACCGATGATCTGAAAGTCACTAAACTGTTGATGCTCAACGAGTTGTCATCGAAAGCAACATGCGACATCATTTGTTGCCTGGTGGCAACGGCCATCCAGATTGATGCGATCCATCGACTGTGCTTCGCTGTAGGTCGAGATCGTGGGTGATCACATCAATCACTTCAGCACGAAGGTCGTGCTCAGCTCGCCGCGGTCAGGCTTCAATGGATTGGATTTATGTTCTCTCGCACAAGCATATTTGTGTCGGTCGCGACGCTGATTCTCTGTTCCTCCGCCGAGGCTCGGGACTTCAAAGTTGGGTTTGCAAAGCAGGACATCACTCCCACTGCGCCGACACCAATGTGGGGTTATGGAGCGCGGCACGCTGCCTTGTCCACCGGCATTCGAGATCCTCTTTTTGCCAAGGCCGTTGTGATTGACGTTGGCACGGACAAACTTGCTCTTGTCGGGCTGGATCTTGGCCGAGGCCCAACCGATGCGATGATGTCTCGAATTCGCACCGCCATCAAAGCAAGTTCCGGTATCGAGCTCGTGATGATCTCAGGATCGCACACACATCACGGACCGGTGATTGAACTTCTGGATGAACCCGGAAAGGGGAAAGGCGTCTTTGATGACTGCGTGGCTTACTCAAAAGACCTCGAACAAAAAATCATTCAGGCAATCGATGCCGCTGCGGCGGATGTCCGGCCAGCCAAAATCGGCTGGGGAACGAAACAAGTGGCAATGAATCGCAATCGACATTGCAAGATCGAGCCGAAGCCGCTGGATTCTGAGCTCGGAGTCATTCGCTTCGACGATATGGACGGAAAACCGATCGCGGTTGTTGTAAACTACGCGGCTCATCCCACGATGCTGGATGGAGCGGACCTCAGATTTTCCGCTGAATGGCCGGGAGCGATGATGAAGAACGTGGAACAGCAGCTTCAGACAAATTGCGTCTTTATGCAGGGCGCCTCCGGCGATTTGTCCGCTATGGCTACGGACGAGACACGAGGCGTGGATGCATTCGGAGCAGCGATGGCCGTTCATGTGACGGAAGTCGTCGGCTCGATCGAAACCAAAGTTCCCAAACAACCGCGGCTGAAGGGGATTGAAGAGATTTTCGAATTCGAAACTCGCATGCGATTCTCGAGCCCCTTGACGCAGGCGATGTTTGGTACAGCGTTTTTTCCTGAGCTGGCAAATGCTTCGATGACGGACGATCTGCTCAGGAACATGATTGCGCCTCGACTTACAACTATTCTCATCAATCAGGAGCTTGCACTGGTCGGCGGATCGGGCGAGTTCTTTTGCGAGCATGGGCTGAGATTGAAGGAACGCTCCAAAACGGCGGAAACGTTTTTCTTCGGCTACTGCAATGGACATCACATGTACTTTCCCACGATCGAAGGGGCCGCTGAGGGAGGATACGGAGCAGATTCGGCAGTGAGCTGGGTCAGTCTTGGAGCGGGCGAAAGGATGATGGATCAGGCATTGATCAACATTTACACATTGCTTGGGAATTTCAAATTTGAATTGCCGACAGGATCCCGCTAATCTCCGCCCGGCAGCCAGAGGGCATGTTGACGACCGCCGAGAAAAGTGTTGAAGGTTTCACTGATGAAAATTGGCCTCACGTATGACCTTCGAGACGAATATCTCGCGGCGGGTTATGACGAGTTGCAGACTGCAGAATTCGATCGAGCTGACACCATCGATTCGCTCGAGAATGCCATTCGTTCTCTTGGCCACGAAACCGATCGCATTGGCCATGTGCGTCAATTGGTAAACCGTCTGGCGGCCGGCGATCGATGGGACCTGGTTTTCAATATTTGCGAAGGGATGCATGGGATCGCTCGCGAGGCTCAGGTGCCGGCACTGCTGGAAGCTTTCGACATCCCCTGCACGTTTGCCGATCCCGTTGTCATGGCTGTCTGTCTTCACAAAGGTCTGACGAAAACACTCGTTGAAAAAGGCGGCCTGCCGACGCCTCGTTTCGCAGTGGTCGAAAACTCGGATGATGTTTCCGGTGTTGATCTTCCATATCCGCTGTTTGCGAAACCGATTGCAGAGGGAACAGGAAAAGGTGTGACGCCCGCGTCGTGCATTTCATCACCGTCCGAGTTACAGGAAGTCTGCGATCAACTGCTCGAACAGTTTCAACAGCCGGTGCTGGTGGAAACTTATCTCAGCGGCCGCGAATTTACAGTGGGAATCCTGGGCACCGGCGATGAAGCTCGCGTGCTCGGGACGCTCGAGATCGTTCTGCTGTCCGATGCGGAACCGGGAGCGTATTCCTACACCAATAAAGAGCGTTGTGAAGAGCTGGTGCGATACGATCTAGTTTGTTCGAAGCAGGATCGCGAAGTCGCGGAAGCCGAAAGAATCGCTCTGGCTGCATGGCGAGAGCTCAAAGCTCGCGATGGTGGCCGCATCGATTTACGATCTGATGGAAGTGGCCAGCCCAGCTTCATCGAAGCCAATCCGCTAGCCGGTCTTCATCCGGAACATTCCGACCTGCCGATGATTGCCACCAAAGTCGGACTGAGCTATCAGGGCCTGATTGCCGAAATAATTGAGTCCGCCGCAGCCCGGGTTCGCAGTTAGCCGCGGGCAGGATAGGACCTACCGAAGCCAGGCATATTGAGCCTGAGGCGCCAGCCGATTTCCTGCCTCTAAATCGGCTAGCGCCTCAGGCTCAATGGGTATTCGCTACTCTGCCGCATGCCTTACGCCGCGTCTTCTCGTGCAACCGTTTGAATACGCCCTTCGGTGAGTCGCACCGTCCGGTGAGCCTGGGCGGCAATGGATTCGTCATGAGTCACCATGACGATGGTCAGCTTTTGAGTCTCATTAAGTGACTTCAGCAAGTCCATGATGCCGGTGCCCGTTGAGGAATCAAGGTTACCCGTCGGTTCGTCAGCAAGCAGAATCTCGGGCTTACCAACTAGAGCCCTGGCAATGGCGCCTCGCTGCATTTCGCCGCCGGAAAGTTCGGACGGTCGATGCTTGATGCGGTGGCCGAGGCCCACCTGATCGATGATGTCCATCGCTGCTTCACGGATCTCTTTTCGATGTCGCCAGTATCCGGCGATCGAATGTCGAATCATTAGCGGCGACATCACATTCTCCAGAAGCGAAAGCTCCGGCAGCAGATGATAGAATTGAAAAATGAATCCAAAGACATGGTTCCGCAACTGGTCGCGAGCCTTCTGGCTAAGGTTGTCGATGCGATTTCCATCCAGCATGACTTCGCCAACATCCGGCGAATCCAGAAGTCCCATCACATGCAGCAAGGTGCTTTTCCCGGATCCACTTTGGCCGATGACTGAAATGAAGTCGCCTCGGTGAGCCTTCAGGCCGGCGCCCTGAAGAACGGGAACCTATGCACGCCGCGAAAGTAGGACTTGGTAATTGCCTCGGCGGAAATCAGTGGCTTAGTCATCTTCAGAGTCTCTGCCATGGCGGATAGCTTTGAAATCGAGTCTTGGAAGTTCGTTGAGTGGTCTGTCATCTCAGGCCAGGGCATCTCAGGCCAGGGCATCTGCAAACAGCAACGTTGAGCGCCTGTCCATTCGGCTGGTCCCCGTTTTGGCCAACGCTATTCAAATCGCAACGCCCGCACAGGATGCAGTTGAGCTGCTCGCCGAGCTGGCAAAATACTGGCCAGTACAGCGATGCTGATCGCTCCAAATGCAACGGACGCCAGCATCCATGGATTAACGCTGGTCGGGATCCGGTCAAAGTAGTAAATGTTTTCGTCGAAGACTTTTCGACCGGTGATCCAGCTAAGTGCATCTTCAATCTGATTGATGTAACGAACGAATAACAGTCCGATGAAGACTCCCGCCATGCTGCCGACGATTCCCAACCCCAGACCGTAGGAAAGAAAAATCGACATCACGCCATTTGAACTCGCTCCGAGAGACTTCAAGATGCCGATGTCGCGAGTCTTCTCAACGACGATCATGTAGAAGATGGCAAGAATGCCAAAGCCAGCGACGGTGATAATCAGGAACAGCAACACATTCAGAATGGCAGTTTCAACTTCCACAGCAGACAACAACAGTCCCTGCTTTTCTTCCCACGTTTTGATCGTCACAACACCGGGCGGAAAGGCACGCTCCAAAGCGGCAATGGCTTTGGGTGCGTCATCATAGTTCTTCAAGCGAATGTGAATGGAGGTAATCGAGTTATCCAGATGCATTCCGCGATTCTTCTGAAGTTCATTGATGTTCATCAGCACAACGCTGGTGTCGTATTCATTCATTCCGCTTCGGAACGAATCCACTACGGTGGCAGAGAACTTGGTCACTTCCGGAGGACGTCCGGCAGTTACGGTGCTCAGGATGACGTCGTCGCCTGGCTCAACCATCATGACCTTTTGAAGCTTACCGGTCTCAGGATTCTGAGCCTGAAAACTGACCAGTCCTTCGCCCAAATAAATCGTTGCCGCAAGCGGGCCCGTTTTAATCTTACCAACTGGCGATGACGCAATTCCCGGGTTCATCGGGAACTCATCGACTGGAGCGTCCGCCCCGGGAGTGACAGCATTTGTGATCTCGGATTGTGTCGTCGTTTCATCGGTTTCTGCATCAGGCGACGCCCCTGCCACATCAAAGTCCGGCGCAACCGGCTTCTCCGTGGATGTGGTAGTATCTGTTGACGCCGGAGGCGTGAATTCGTTTTCGAAGTTGCTGTCGGTCAAATACAGCGACTCGCGTTCCTTGACAAGCCGACGGTGCTCCTTGGCGGAGTCTGTGAGATTCCAGCTAAGTGGTTCCGATCGAGTTCGAAGCGGATCGCGAACGACCACACCATCTTCAACGACCGGGTTATAGCTGTCCAAATAATCCATTACTGGACCAACCTGTGCTCGACTCTCGGGATCGATGCCCTGAATGTTGACCTGAGCTGTGTAGCTTTCACCGCTGTAGGGATCGGTGAACGTCAGCATGCCAGGAATATCGATCGTGCGAGTCATAGCGGCGATGTACTGCCCGGCGACTTCATTCACGGTTGCCATTTGTCGATCGGCATCCGGAATCCCACCCATGCTGCGGGATTCGATCACGATGTCCGACATGAAATTATGCAGTCGGTCACGCATTTCCGTGGTGAAGCCGGCCATCACGCTGTTGACCACAATCATTGTGGCAACGCCCAGCATCACGCTAATGATGCAGGCCAGAGCAATGTATTTTGTTCGCAAATAGCGAACGCAAAGCAGCAGCTTGTACATCGAACGCACTCCGTTGCAGAGAGATCAAATCGTTTCACAGCATGGATGAAGACTACCTCCGCATCCAGAAAAATCGCAGTTGCCTGCCGACTGCCGGTAAACGAACTATTCCTGTTCCTGAACTGGTTCCGTCTTCTTCTTGTCGACCGGCGCTGGATCTTCGTGCCGAGTCAACGGGAAGAAAATCACATCCTTGATCGCGTGGCTGTTCGTAAGCAACATCACCAGTCGATCGACTCCAATTCCCAGCCCACCAGCCGGAGGCATTCCGACCTTGAGCGCCTTCACAAAATCCTGGTCCATCTTTGCCATCGAATCTTCTTCGGACATTCCGGCCAACTGAGTCCGGAACAGTTCTTCCTGAAGACGCGGG
>JANMEV010000480.1:0-12121 GCA_031377305.1 Planctomycetota bacterium
CAGGCTTCGATGTCGTACTTGCGATACGCTGGTCCGCCCAGATCGCCCGATGCGGTGTCGATGACTCGGTACGGAATACCGAGTCCCTGAAAGACTTCTTCTTCAATTCGCAGGATGTCTTTATGTAGAGCATCCGAGTCCGCCAAATCAGGCCCTGTGTAGCCGAACATTTCGACTTTCGTGAACTGATGAACTCGGTAAATCCCGCGACCAGCTCGACCAGCAGCCCCTGCTTCGGTTCGAAAACAATGCGACAGACCAGCATACTTGAGTGGCAGGCTGGCAATGTCGAGCGTTTGATCTTTCTGAATTCCACCCAGAGTGATCTCGGCTGTGGCGACCAGACTCAAATCGCTGTTGGCGACCGAATAAATCTGAGTCTCATTTCCTCGCGGATTAAATCCGATGCCTTCCAAAACCGTGTCGCGAGCCAGGTCTGGCGTTGTAAACAGCGTGAAACCTTCGCCTCGCAGTTTGGTCATGGCGTACTGCACGAGCGCCATTTCCAGCATCACGGCGTCGTTCTTCAGGAAGTAAAATCCTGAACCCGCGACTCGCGCACCGGCTTCAAAGTCGATCAAATCGAGATGAGCGGCAATTTCGACGTGGTCTTTAGCTTTGAAAGTGAACTTTGGCTTCTCACCCCAGACTCGCAGTTCGAACGCGTCCGCTTCGCCGCCAATCGGAGCTTCCGGATGAGTCATGTTCGGGATGCGAATCTGCTCGTCGCGGAGTTGCTCCTCGATTTTCTTTTGCAGCTCTTCGGTCTGGCCGACCTGATCGCGAAGCTGCTTGCCCTGTTCGACAAGCTTCGGACGCTCGTCGGCTGAGGCCTTTGGAATCTGCGCGGAGACTTCTTTCTGCTGACGTCGCAAGTCGTCACCCTTCGCAATCAGCGCATTTCGCTCATCGCGCAGGCGGATGACGGCGTCGACGTTGACTTCAACGCCTCGCTTCTGACAATTATCGACGACAAGATCGCGATGATCGCAGATGAACTGCAGATCCAGCATTGGAAGAACTCCCTGAATAACTGTCTTCGTATTTTGTAGGATCTCGTTCTACGGCGCCGGCCGTGGAACGAGCAGAGCAACGCATGGAGGGCTGACGCCCTGCCGCTCACCTTATTTCCTGACCTTCGCCAGTTCCGCCCAAAGGCAGGCGCTGGCGAGTGTTCCCCGATGAAAATCCACAACGTGAATATGTTCATCCGGGCTGTGGAGATTGTCCGAGTTTCGACCCCAGCCGAGCAGGAGGGTATCGATTCCCAGAATTTGTTTGAAGCTGAGAACCACCGGAATTGAGCCGCCCTCACGGATCAGAACGGGCGGCTGTCCAAATGCGGTTTCGACAGCCTTTCGAGCGGCCGTGAGCCAGTCGCTGGTCGGATCGAAGACAAATGCTTCACAGCCATGGAATCGCTTGAATTCAAACTCAATTCCCGGCGGACAATTGGCCTTCAGGAATTTCTCAAGAGCATCCAAGATCTTTGTCGGGTTCATCTTTGGCACAAGCCGACATGTGATTTTCGCAACAGCTTTGGACGGAATAATCGTCTTCGGACCTTCGCCCTGATATCCACCGGTGATGCCGTTGATGTCGCATGTTGGGCGAGCCGTCCGCCGCACAAGAGTCGACCGGCCCGCTTCTCCAAACGGAGCCGAACTACCGACTTCCTTCAAAAATGCGGCTTCCGAAAACGGCAGCGCCGCGTACTGCTCCTGCTCGATCGCGGTCAGTTCCAGCACGTCGTCGTAGAAGCCGGGAATCTGAATGCGACCGTCGTCGCCCACCAGCTTGCCACACATTTTTGCCAGCGCGTTGACGGGATTGGCGATGCTGCCGCCATAGATCCCGCTGTGAAGATCCTTGGATGGTCCCTTAAGCCGAACTTCCGCGGCCACGATGCCTCGCAGGCCGCATGTGATCGCCGGGATTCCGTCCGCGTACTGACTGGTGTCGCTGACAACCGCGACGTCGGCTTTCAGAAGCTCCTTGTGAGTCTCCAGGAAGTGATCCAGATTCGCGCCGCCAACTTCTTCTTCGCCTTCGATGAGAACCTTGACGTTAACTGGCAGGCTGCCATGAATCTTGACCCATGCTTCGATGGATTTCAGATGAGTGAACAACTGCCCCTTGTCGTCGGTCGCTCCGCGAGCAAACAGTTTGCCGTCTCGCACCTGCGGCTCGAATGCGGGCGTTGTCCACAGATCGAGCGGGTCCGGCGGCTGCACGTCGTAGTGACCGTAGACCAGAATCGTCGGCAGCTTTGGATCCTGAATTCTCTCACCGTAGACAATCGGATGTCCCTTCGTGGGATAGATCGTGGCGGTCAAACCCGCCTCAACCATCGATGACCGCACCCATTCGGCACACTTCGTCATCTGCGGCGAGTACGCGCTGTCAGCACTGACGCTGGGAATTCGAAGGAAGCTGCAAAGTTGTTCCAGTGAGATCGGCTGCTGCTGCTTCAGGAAGTCTAGCACATCATTCATGGTTTCATCTTTCAAGAGCAAAGAAGGTCGCAGACATTTAGTAAGCCGCAAAGCGATCGGATCTCACAGAAGTTTACCGAATCGGTCTGGCGGGAGGAGACAGTCGGAACCGACACATGAAGATCCCCAGAACGTAAAGAATTAACAACGGAAACATCATTAGCAGCATGCTCCAGGGATCCGGGGAAGTCGTCAACACCATTGAGGCAATCGAGATAATCAGCACCGCAATTCGCCAGTTTTCCTTATAAGTGTCGACGGAACAAACACCGATTCGCTCCAGAAAGACCATCACCAGCGGCAACTGAAAACTGATCCCGAACATGAGCGGCATCAGCATGGCAAGGCTAATGTACTCGGAAAGCCGAGGTATGACACCGATCCCAAGCCATTGGTTGAACCCGATCAGGAAGTCGAGCATCAAGGGGAACGCGTAGTAGTATCCAGCGAGGGCTCCCAGAACAAAAAGACCAACGCTCATCGGCAGGTATACGTGCACGTACTTTCGTTCATGAGGATACAACCCCGCCGCAATGAACAGCCAGATCTGATAGAATACCCACGGTGACGCCAGCAACAGCCCGGAAAAGAAACACACTTTCATGTAAGCCATGAAACCTTCTTCAACCTTGAACGTCGTCAGTTTAGATGTATCCTCAATCACTCGCTGCAACTGAGCGAACTCAGGAGCTGTCAGGACAAGTTCGACTCGTGTTGATTCCGCTGAATCCTTCGACACCACGGGAACCGATTGTCCAAGAGCCTTCAGCAGGTCACTCTTTTCGACCAGAACTCGCAACTGATCCTGTTTCAATTTTTCCGGCTCTGGAGGAGCCTCTTCTGGTTTCTTCGACGAAAACATGCCGGTCAGATAAGAGTAGAAGCTTTCCTTTGGAACATCCATCGTCACGTTTTTAATGCCACGTTCACGCAGGGCCGTCTCAATCGGATTTCGCAACCACATGAAGATGCGATCACCGAAAAAAAGCGTGACGGACACGGCAATGACCAGACCAACAATGGCGCGGAACAGATGAAAGCGGAGCACTTCCAGGTGCTCCCCAAACGTCATGGTTGTATCGTCAAACAGGTCGCGGGATCTGGCCATTCGATTCTTACTCACTTCACTCACAAGAACTCGGTTGACCCGAGCAACACGGTAGGTTGGACATTCCTGTCCGACTGAACTTCGACGGGCAGGAATGCCCATCCTGGTTTCAAACTCGCGTCGCGACGACGCACCAGTGGTCTGTTGATTTAGCCCTAAAACTGAGCCGCGAGGCGCTAGCCGCGGGTGTTCCCTCTTTTATCTGACATTCACCCGCAGCTAGCGCCTTGCGGCTCACTAAATCAACAACCAGCTATGGCTTCGACACTTTCTCGATGATGGTCCGAAGTTGCTCGCCGAACTCGCGAGCACTCCACAGCGACTTACCGACACCCCATGCAGAATCGACCACTGTTGGATCAATGTCTGCGAAGATAAAATCTTCGTGATGACGACGACTACGGACCATCATTTCTCCCCACGGATCAAAAATGTAACTGTCTCCGTAACCGACACCATCATACTTGCTGACACACTCTTCTTTACCAAGTGACACATTGTTGCCTCGAACAAAGTACACACTGTTCTCAACTGCGCGAGCCGTGTGGTCGGCTCGCACATGCATGAAGTGGTTGATCAGGCCGTCTTTTCCGATATAGTTAAAATGCGGAGCGAAGATTACTTTGGCTCCCTGCAGAGCCAGCAGGCGCGACGGTTCGATGTAACCTCCGTCGGAACAAATCACCACACCAAATTTGATTCCCTTGTGTTCAAAGACCGGAAACTCGCGTCCCTGCCTGTGAAACTTCATGTAGGCCGAGCACTTGCTGTAGTGCCCTAATACGTGGCCTTTGTGAACCACGATGGCCGTGTTGTAAAGGTCACTGCCTCGAAGCTCGTTGAAGCCCACGATAAAGGCTGCTTCGAACTTCGCCGTTTGGTCCAACACCTGCATGATCTGAGTCGAATCGATGGCAAACGCATCTTTTCGAGCCACATCGCCATCGTCGGGATATCCAGTAAGAAAGCACTCCGGAAAGCTGACGATGTCGACTCGATCCGCATCAGCCCGCTCCAGCCCAAGGATCACCTTGTTGAGGTTTCCCGTGAAATCGCTCAGCTGTGAATCCAACTGGCAGTGACCAATTCGCATCGTGAATTCCCCGGCCGAAGGGTGGAACGAAGGTATTGTTATGATTCTCCCCGAGTCAGCTTGCGGAAGAGATCCAGCAGCTTATTGGTCACGGGGCCCGGCTTTCCTGTGCCGATCTGTCGACCATCAAGACTGATGACAGCGATGACTTCGGCTCCTGTGCCTGTCAGAAAACACTCGTCTGCCGTGAAGATATCGTGACGCGTCAGAATGCACTCCTGAACAGTGATGCCAGCGGCGACGGCCAGCTTCATCACAGTCCCGCGAGTAATCCCTTCAAGGATGCCGGAATCCGCTTGTGGCGTCCTCAAGACACCTCGCTTCACGATGAACACGTTGTCCGCAGTACACTCAGCGACTTCACCATTATGGTTCAGCATCAAAGCCTCGACAGTCCCGGCGTCGGAGCCTTCGATCTTGGCCATGATGTTGTTGAGGTAGTTCAACGACTTTATCCGAGGGCTCAATGCGCCCGGATGATTTCGAATCGTCGATGCCGTGACCAGCTTCATTCCGGTTTGGTAAAGTTCCGGCGGATACATTGAGATCGTATCGGCAATGATGATGACCTGAGGATTCTTTGTGCGTCGAATATCAAGACCCAGCGACCCAGCTCCGCGGGTCACCACCAGTCGAACATAGCCATCGGAGATTTCGTTGATGGCAACCGTGTCCTTGACGGCTGTCGACATTTCACCTGGTGTTAGCGGAATCTCCAGTCGAATCGCCAGCGCACTTTCATAGAGGCGATCGATGTGCTCCTGCAGCAAAAAGACTCGCCCGCCGTAGACTCGAATGCCTTCAAAAATACCGTCGCCATACAGAAGGCCATGATCGAAAACACTGACGGTCGCTTGTTCAGCCGGGACCATCTTTCCAGCTACGTAAACTTGTCGAGACATGATGAACCTAATTTCAGCAAGATTGAGAAGCTCTGAAGCCTCCAGGAAACCCTCGTCGAACGAAGGACCCTCCAAGAGACATCGAACTGGGGGAAAATGTGATCGACGTTCCAACGGTTTTCACCGAATTTATGCGAACCTGCGCACAGAACGTCGGGAATTGTAGCGACGGGCTGCTCAGAGTGAGAGTCAACCGGCAGCAAACCGCAAACACCGCGGAATGCAACGAAACGGGCAGGGCTGCGTTGCCGAATTCATCAGACCACCACTGCACCCGGCCATCCTGCACAACAGGCATGCCTGCGATGCTGAGACAGATCAGCCTACGGAAAGCCACCAACCTCCCGGAGCGAATGCCAGTACAGCACGTCGGAGATTTTTTCTGCGATGGCTTGAGCCACTTTGGGGACGACGGCATTTCCAAACTGGCGATAAGCCTGAGTATCGGAGACAACTTGCTTGCGAGCGAGATGCTCCGGGAATCCCATCAGCCGAGCGGCCTCAAGAGGCATCAAGCGGCGCGGGATTTTGTTGAGGCCTCGGGGAATCAGGATCTCTGATCCGTCCTTGTAATAGCGAGCACTCAGAGTGCGAGTGATCCCGTTGCGATCGGCCACGCTGCAGCCAAAGCCGTTGCCCTTCTCTTTGTGACGAATCGCGTACTGCTGCAGATAGTTCCAAAGGTGTTCGGTGAGAATGTACTTTTCGGGGACTGCTGCTTCCTTTTCCAGAACGTCTTTGAGTTTTGGCGCCGGTCCATAGGGAGGAGCAGGGAACTCGAACGGCGGGTTTTCACCGAAGGTCTTGCGGCGAAATCCTACGATGAAGATTCGTTCGCGATGCTGAGGCACATATGCAGCGGCGTCGATGGTCTTGTCGAAAACTTTGTATCCAATGTCATCCAGTCGTTCGGAGATCGTTCGCCACGTGTCGCCTTTGTTGTGAGACCGCAGGTTCTTAACGTTTTCAAGTAGCAGCACGGGCGGCTGTTTGGCGTCGATGATGTTGGCCAGATGAAAGAATAGCGTACCCTGAGCCTTATCCTTGAAGCCGTGAGCCCGACCGAGGCTGTTTTTCTTGGAAACTCCTGCGATCGAAAATGGCTGACACGGGAAACCAGCGGCCAGCAGATCGTGTTGCGGGATTCCTTCGCCGGTTGCGAACTCCTTCACGTCGGAATGAGGCATCTCACCGAACCAGGCGTGGTAGGTTTTCTGGGCAAAGCGATCGATCTCGCAGGAGAAAACACACTGGCCGCCGACAGCATCCAGACCGATTCGAAGTCCGCCGATGCCCGAGAACAGATCGATGAAGGAAAACGAAGGTAACTGAGATGCGTCTCGTTTCGGTAGCTTGTAATCAGGCTCAGGCTCATTGTCGAACAGCGTGCGGCTGCGATGCTTGTGCATGGTTTCTCCGAGGATGGAAAGCGGCAGCAGCAGCGCGTTCCCCGAAACGTTTCGCCGGTCAGATGCGCACCAAATCCACGACGCCGTTTCCCTGGGGAGTTTGCGAACCATGAATTGACGTGGCATCACGAGCCTGTCAAAAGCGTGATAATATCACTTTGTCCCAGGGCCACAACCCGCACGAGATCCGGAAACGAGTGTTAGGAAGTCGAAGACCAAACACTCAGGAAAACGTTCCGAAGACTCAGTGAGCCACAAAGCGATAGCTGCGGGTAAATGTCGAAAAAACAATGGGAAAACACCCGCGGCGAGCGCCTTGCGGCTCATGGAGTGGACCTAAATCTTCGCTGGGTTAGGTTCGGCCAACTGTTCAACCGCCGCCGGAGCCGGTGCCGCGAATTCGTCCTTCGCAACCACCAGCCATGGGGCGATTACGAGAGCAACAACTGAGACCAGCTTTAACAGAATGTTCAGTGATGGTCCGGAAGTGTCTTTGAATGGATCGCCGACCGTGTCACCGACCACTGCGGCCGCGTGAACTGAGCTTCCTTTGCCGTACTTCTCGCCGTTGATGGTCACCCCGCCCTCGATCATCTTTTTGGCATTGTCCCAGGCTCCGCCCGCGTTGGACTGAAAGATCGCCAGCATCACGCCACTGACAGTGACACCGGCCAAAAGACCGCCGAGCATTTCACCGCCGCCGCAGAATCCGATCAGCACCGGACCAGCGATCGCCATTACGCCAGGAAGAACCATCTCTCGCAACGAAGCACGAGTTGAAATCTCGATGCAGCGATCGCAGTCGACGCTGGCAACGGCCTGTTCCATGATGGCCTGATCTTCAGCGTTCCATTCTTCCATCGGCAGATGTTCATGCTTGCGACAGATGGCCAATGCACTCGCGAGGATCGGGATTTCGCGGAACTGTCTGCGGACTTCCTCGATCATCTTTGTCGCTGCTCGACCAACGGCCTGCATCGCCATCGCGGAAAACAAAAATGGCATCATTGCTCCGATAAACAGGCCGCACATCACCGGCGCTTCCGCGACGTCAATTTTCTTCAGACCGGCCGTCGTCATGTAGGCGCTAAAGAGAGCCAACGCCGTTAAAGCCGCCGAACCGATGGCAAAACCTTTTCCAATCGCAGCCGTGGTGTTTCCGACGGCATCGAGCTGATCGGTTCGGGCTCGGACTTCCTTCGGCAAACCGCTCATTTCGGCGATGCCACCCGCGTTATCGGCGATTGGACCATAAGCATCCACCGCCAGCTGAATTCCCGTGTTGGACAGCATTCCGACAGCCGCGATCGCGATGCCATAAAGTCCAGCCATTTCATGAGCCCCCAGAATCGCGAAGGCGATCAGCAGCATCGGAATCGCGGTCGACATCATTCCGACGCCAAGCCCCGCGATCACGTTGGTTGCAGCTCCGGTAACCGACTGATTGACGATGCTAACGACCGGCCCATGGCCCGAGCCTGTGTAGTACTCCGTTACAAAGCCGATCAGAATTCCGGCGACCAATCCAATCAGGGATGCCCAAAAAACTCCCATGCGAGTATATTGAAATCCGTCAGCATCAACCCATGCCAGAGGTAAAAACTGATTGATGATGAAGTAGCTGGCGACCAGCATGACAGCGGCGGCAATCAGTTCGCCTCGGTTCAGCGCTTTTTGAGGATCCACATCTTCGCCACCGGAAACGAAGAACGTCCCGAAGACGCTTGAGAGAACTCCGGCCGCTCCCAGAAACAACGGCAACAGCACAGCGCTTAGTCCACCCAGCGAATTCGCGAACTGTTCGAATGGAGCAAACGTGGCTCCCAGAACCATCGCCCCAACAATCGCGCCGACGTAGCTTTCAAAGAGGTCGGCTCCCATGCCGGCGACGTCGCCGACGTTATCGCCCACATTGTCCGCGATCGTCGCGGGATTCAGGGGATGATCTTCCGGAATCCCCGCTTCAACCTTTCCCACAAGGTCCGCACCGACGTCAGCCGCCTTGGTGTAAATTCCTCCGCCCAGTCGAGCAAACAGCGCGACAGACGAAGCGCCGAACGAGAACCCCGTGAGTACGTTGATCACGCGAGGCAGCGAGGCGATTTCAGCCCCAAGCACCTGCTGATAAATCACAAACAAGCCACCGAGTCCCAGGATGCCAAGCCCAACGACCGTCATTCCCATCACCGAGCCGCCACCGAATGCAATCAGTAGTGCAGGAGCGATTCCTCGTCGGGCCGCGTTGGCTGTTCGAACGTTCGCCAGCGTGGCGACTCGCATTCCAAAGAAGCCCGCGAGCCCCGAAAACACCGCGCCCAACATGAACGATAGTGCCACCAGCGGATGCGAATCCTTTGAATTCCCGCTCAGAAACATCAGCGCCGTCGCGATGAGGATGAATCCAAACATCACGGAATACTCGGCCTTCAAAAAGGCCATTGAGCCTTTGCGAATTCGGTTGGCGATCGCACACATCTTCTCCGAACCCGGATCCTGATTGGCGACCCAATTGTATCGATACGCGCTGAAGGCCAACCCCACAACACCCACTGCAGGCACGACGTACGCCAATACGCTCATTCTCGACTCCACTGTCTATCTGATGACCAGGATCACAGTTGTATGGGAACGGTGGGCTCAGGAGCCTGAACCCGCCTGAAGAAATAATGCACCGGCAGACGGATTTCCACCATACAACGGCATTTTGGGGAATGATTTTGTTCAATGCTGGCCGGACGAAAACTATTGGATCGAATGGCTTGACCCGTGTTGCCCATCTTGCTGCCCCAGCAGTCTGTCTTCGCCGCGAAACGAACCGATTTGGCCAGCAAATGAAGAACTCCGTTGCTTCTCACATCCAACGATTCCAACTTCTTCACGCCACATCCGCACAGACGATTTTGATTCGACACTTGAGCCGACAGGCATTCGCGGCGACAATAAAGGGCTCTCCCCAACTAACTCCTTCCTGAACGACCGAGGTCCCGCGAATGTGTTTCAGACCACCATCCGGCGTTTTCAGTCTATCGCGATCCGTTGCTGCTGCGATCCTTCTGGTCGCCTGCGGTTCGACTTACGCTGACGACGCGGACCAGTATTTTGAATCGCACATCCGACCATTGCTGATCGACAAGTGCATCAGTTGTCACGGCGCAGAGAAACAGTCGGGAGGCCTGCGGCTGGATTCGCGGGAGGCGATGTTGAAGGGTGGCGATTCGGGCGCGGCGATGGTTCCTGGTGACGCCCACGGCAGCCATCTGATTCAGGCGATTCGCCACGACGGCGACTTGAAAATGCCGCCCGAGTTGCCGCTTGAGGATGCTCAGAAAGAACTACTCGTCACATGGGTGGCGCTCGGCGCGCCGTGGCCGCAGGATTCGAAACCTCTGAAGTCATCGATCGCCGATACGGCTAAAAATCACTGGGCATTCCAACCCATTAGTCATCCAGAACCGCCGACCGTTGGTCAACGGCTTGTGCGAACTCCGGTCGATGCATTTATCCAGCAAAAGCTGGCTGCCGACAATTTGACGATGTCCAAAGAGGCCGATCGCCGCACTCTGATTCGCCGAGTCTCTTATTCGCTCACTGGCTTGCCGCCGACCCCGGAAGAAGTGCAACAATTCGTTTACGACTCCAGGCCCATGGCGTATGAACAAGTGGTCGAACGGCTGTTGGCCTCACCGGCACACGGCGAACATTGGGCGCGTCACTGGCTGGACGTGGCCCGATACTCAGACACAAAGGGTTACGTTTACGCTCGCGAAGAACGGTTCTGGGTTCACGCCTGGAACTATCGCGACTGGGTCGTGAAGGCGCTCAATTCGGACATGGCTTATGATCGGTTTCTGTTGCTGCAGATCGCGGCCGATCAGGTTGAAGATCGTAAGGACGATGACTTGGCGGCGATGGGATTTCTCACTCTGGGCCGACGTTTTCTGGGTGTTCGGCGAGACATTATCGACGATCGCATCGACGTCGTTTGCCGCGGCACGATGTCTCTGACCGTCGGCTGCGCGAGATGCCATGATCACAAGTATGATCCAATTCCGACCGCTGACTATTACTCGCTCTACGGAGTCTTCGACAGTTCGCTCGAACAACTGGTGGAATTGCCGATGCCCGATTCTGCCGACGCAACTTTTGAAAAAGCCCTTGCAGAAAAGAACGCGGCGCTGGATTCGTTGTTGCAGGAACGACGGCAGTCAACGTCCGCACGGCTTCGATCGCGAGTCGGCGATTATTTGCGGGCTCAAATGGAACTGAGCAAGTATCCGGAAGAAGGTTTTGACCAGGTGATTTCGACCAGCGACCTGTTGCCTTCGTTCGTACATCGCTGGCGAGATTATCTGCGAGACGGCGAGAAGACCGGCGATCCTGTGTTCGCTGCCTGGCACGCGTTTCGAAAGATCCCGACCGCGGAATTCGGCGACCGTGCTCAAGCGGTGTCGCTCGAACTAAGCCAGCTTGGTGCGAATCAGCTCAATCCGAAAATCGCCGCCGCGTTCGCGAGTCCGCCGAGTTCTTTTGCCGATGTGGTCGAAAGATACACGGCCGTTTTCAAACAGACGGATGAATCGTGGCAGGCGGAACTTGAGAAAACAAAAACGGCGGGTGCACCTGAACCGCAACGCATGGACGATCCAGCGAACGAACAATTGCGAACCGTTCTGTATGCGGTCGGTCGTCCGTGTCACGTTCCGAACGAGCCCGTCGTCAGCACTGAATACGATTTCGATTCCGGCACGTGTTCCGACTTGTGGAAGCGTCAGGTCGAACTCGATCAGACGATTCTGAACGCCGCCTCGCAGCCTCGGTTCGCGGTGATTCTGACGGACCGACAAACTCCCGTGACGCCAAGAATCTTCAAACGAGGCAACTCCGCGCAGAAGGGTGACGATGTTCCGCGCCAGTTTCTTTCGATGCTGAGTGGGTCGGATCGTCAGCCGTTTCAACAAGGCAGCGGCCGTCTGGAACTCGCGAAAGCCATTATTGATCCTTCAAATCCTCTGACCGCGCGAGTGATCGTGAATCGAGTTTGGGCGAATCACTTTGGCAAGGGACTTGTATCGTCGCCCGGCGACTTCGGTCTTCGAGCGGATCCGCCGTCGCAT
>JANMEV010000596.1:0-1996 GCA_031377305.1 Planctomycetota bacterium
GAGGCTAAAGCCTCAGCCTATCAAGACGCCGCTGCTCCGCAGCGAATCGCAGACACATGTCGAGCTTTGCACGATAGCGATCGCTCACGTCGCAGGCCACATCGTTTTATCGGCCGCCGCGCGATTGGCTGCGGAGCAGCCGCGTCATGATAGCCTCGGGCTTCAGCCCGAGGTTTGCGGAGTCACACAAGCGAAAAGCTCCGGAGGAGCGACGCATAGCCATGCCGCCCAATGGTGTGCCTGCACTCGCATTCGCTCGTTTATCACACCCTACTCAAACTAGATGTGCCGCATCTCGCCACGAGCTGGATTACCATGCCAGCGATCACCGGCATCTAGATCGGGCCAACTGCCAGTTTCGATCACGCAAATTGCGTCATCGGCTTCGGCTGACATTGGCCACCAAAATCCCGGAGCCAGACGATGGTCAGTCGCTGCGATTTCACGAAGGGGAGGCAATACCGAGGCAAAACACGCATTGGATCGGCCTGAATTCGAAGAGTCCTTTTGAGCCAGCGTAGCAATCACGAATATGGACCAGAACTGCAAGTCGATGTCATCGTTGACGATACCGTCAGCCGCCGATCTTAGAGCCCGTCGAAAGAACTTCGTACGACGGTCATTTAACTGCGAACAACTACTCATGGCGTCACCGGCATTTCCTCGAAGCCAACCCGGAAGCACGTTCGATTCGAAGATCGAAAGCAGGATCTCTTCGGCTCCCGGTGAATTAGGGAATCGCAGCCCTTGAATGACTGCGTCGAGCCATTCACTGTCGGGAGATTCCGTCGCTAACTGGAACCTTGCAATTCGAATAAACTCGCGTTCGGATTTTCTCCCGCCGATGGACGATAAAGCCGCCGCGCAGGCCGGTCTCCGCTTGTGATCATCATGAAGCAATTGCAAAAGGACACCTTCTGCGCCGCGGAATCTATTCACAGAGATCCACCACACCCCGAAATCACGAAATGCCGACGGTAAATCCGGCAATGCATCTACCAAAGCAGGCATAGTGGTAATTCCTCGCGCTGCAAGAGCTCTCACCTTCGCAGCATGCGCACGATCCATCTTTGCGCAGCTGCGCCGACTGTCCTCAGAGCGGCTGGCCACAAGCGCGTCATGAAGGTGAATTAGAGTTCTGTTCAACGTGTTTCCGCCGCGTTTCATCAGAACAACGTCCTACCCCTTCGCCAGCTGCCTCAGCACCGTGTGCAGAATCCCGCCGTTGCGGTAGTAGACGACCTCAACAGGCGTGTCGATGCGGCAGGTGGTGACGAAGTGGATTTGGTCGCCGTTGGGCTTCTTTGCCGTGACTTCGACGGCCTGGCGAGGTTCGAGCTTGTCACTCAAACGAATGTCGAAGACTTCGGTGCCGTCGAGATCCAGCGACTCGCGGCTTTCGCCTTCTCGGAACTGCAGCGGCAGAACGCCCATGCCGACGAGATTCGAACGATGAATACGTTCGAAGCTGGTCGCGATAACGGCACGAATACCGAGCAGATACGTTCCCTTGGCGGCCCAGTCGCGTGATGATCCGGTGCCGTATTCAGCTCCGGCCAGAACGACGAGCGGAGTTCCTTCTTCCTTGTACTTCATCGCGGCATCGTAGATCGAAGTCTGTTCGCCGCTTGGGAAGTGAATCGCCACGCTGCCTTCAGTGCCAGGAGCGATCAGGTTTTTCAGACGGACGTTGGCGAAGGTCCCGCGAGTCATCACGCGGTCGTTGCCTCGGCGAGCCCCATACTGGTTGAAGTCTTCCGGCTTCACGCCCTGAGCCTGCAGATATTTGCCGGCCGGGCTGCTGGCTTTAATCGAGCCAGCCGGGCTGATATGGTCGGTGGTTGTCGAATCGCCCACGGAGACCAGACAGCGAGCTCCTTCAATCGACTCAATCGGCGAAGGCTCAACCGGCATGTCGACGAAGAATGGAGGCTCCTGAACGTAGGTGCTCTTTTCGTCCCACTGGAAAATGTCGCCCGTGCTGCTCTGAATCTTC
>JANMEV010000639.1:0-32043 GCA_031377305.1 Planctomycetota bacterium
CGCATGTTCGGCCGTCGCAGGGGCTGCCGGGCCGCCTCGACCCGTGAACGTGTTGCCGGCCGACTGAGGAATTCCCGTGCCTTCCTTCCAGCGATTGATCGCATTGTTTCCCGACATTGACATCGTCATTTCGACGACTTGAAGGGGCGTGTAGTGCTGCTTGATCCTGTTGATTTCCGCCTCGGTCAATCGATGCGGTTCGTAGGTCAACAGTCGAGCGTAAGCGAACGCCGCTTGCTCGTCCTTGTTGTACGACGACCAGTCGGCATCGAGTGCCGCGATTTCGTCGTCCTGCATGCCTGTGGCGGACAGCTTCCATTCCTGATGACCAAGGCAGTACTGACAGTTGTTGGTTCGAGAAACAATCCAGAACAGCATGGTCTTGAACTGATACGTCAGCGTCATGTTCTCATCGGCGTTGCGAGTGAAATCCATGCGCGGCGCGTTGGCAGCAGCCGGAGTTCCCGGCGCCGCAGCCGGGCGAGGCCGAGCGGCACCGAAGATGGTCCCTTCGGAAGCTGGCACATAGTTGTATCGCAGGCGAGCTTCGTAGTTCGTGCTGCGTTCGCCGAGCTCTTCTTTCTCTTTGTCAGTCAGTTCCGGAAGCGGAATGCGATACGGCCGCTTCTTCATGTCTTCGAGCAACTCTTTCATTTCAGGACGAGTCGCCGGAATCGGTCGCGGTGTCTTGACCGGCGAATCAGCATGACTGGCCACAGTTCCAGCAGCAGCGAGAACGAAAAACAAACAGCTTCGTTTGAAAAACATCAGGAGGTCTTTCCTGTAGAAATGAGGACTTGGATTGTCAGCCTGCAGCCGGCGCGTTCCTGCGAACTACTGAGGAAAAATCGTGACCACCGGCGTCGTGCCGACGATGTAGGTCACTTTCGATTTGGAAGATTCAAACTTCCGCTTCACACTGATGTGAAGATTTGAGCCGTCGGACTTTTCTTCGTCGGTTAAGATCTCGAACGAGACCAACTTCTGGCCCTTGTTCCAGGCACTGTCACCGACAACGACATCAGGCTGAAGGTCATTGGGGGTTTTGCCATCGACCCATGACTGCATCGCTTTCTGAACCGAAGAACGAGCCAGTTCTTTATCAAGAGGGTAACTGGGCGTTTCCTGAGAACAACCGCAAAAGAACATGACACTTAGAAATCCGGCGATGCCGTGGCGCAATTGGCGTTCGGGGAACATTTTGGAGGTCCGTAGAAACAGGGAAAACGCGCATCCGGCGATGGAGAAGACTCCAATCACCAGACGCCATTGGGTGTTGACAGGGTGATTAAAGGACGAGCAGTCGCTGAGACTAGAATTCGCCAAGCACTTCGCCACCGTCGATGCTTCCCAGATTTCTCCATGTCGTGAGGTCTACATTTTCTGATACGAAGCGGACAGAGCCGTCGCACAGCAGAATCTGGACTCCACCAATGTGCTGGCTGTTCGAAGTCGTTGCAATGCGTCCTGGAGGAAACATGCACGAACGGCCGTTTGGAGGCAGCACATGGTTGTATTGATTTGTCGAATGGTATTGCTGCAGCCATGGACCACCAACATTTGAGTAACCTTGCTTTGTAAGGTCATTCACGTCCACTGCGTTGCACTGGGTTGTCGCTTCTGCCGCGGTCGTTGGGTATGTTCCCGGAGCAAACGTGTCGGTCTTTGGGGACGAGATTCCATTGTTGCCATCACTGGTTAGTTTTTCTGCCATTGCAGATGTGTTGCTCAGGCCGTCAGTAATATCGTTGAAGCGAAACTTTCGGGTATGGAAGATGATTCCGTTTGCCGGTGGCTGGCCAGTCGCACCAGTGGCGTACATCACGATTCCTGAACCGGCGTTCCAGTAGTAGTTGTTACGGCCACCAATTGACGCGGGAAGTTTTGTTGGATCGGATGGGCATCGGAATGCCTGCAGTTCTGTGTTTCGCGCCGCGTCGTTATTGACGTGATTGTAAGGCACGTTGAAATCGACCAGGCGATACAAGTTGTCCTGCTCGATGTAAGGCAACAGGCGGGCATGGGCCGAAACCGGAGTCGCGGTTCCGTTCACATCGGCAATGGGAATACAGCCATGGACATCATGGTAGTTGTGGATGGCCAAGCCCAACTGTTTGAGATTGTTCTTGCACTGAGTTCGTCGGGCAGCTTCTCGTGCCTGTTGAACAGCGGGCAGGAGCAGGGCGATCAGGATCGCGATGATGGCGATCACAACGAGCAGTTCGATGAGAGTGAAGCCTTTTGGCTTGCGGTTCAGACTTTTCATGGGACGTTCCTTCAGAGCAAAATGACGGGAAAAGAGACAATCAGAAAACGGAATACCCGGCGCGATTGCGGCGGGAGAATTGAAAACAGATTTCAGCCTGTGCATGACTTCTGAGTGCGTTGGAAAAACACTTCCACTCGCGAAACTCAAAGAGTTTAAGGCACTGTCGTTTCGTTGAACCGCATATGTCAATTTGCGGATCGCAGCCAGCGTGGCAACCGCTTCATGAAGCGGACGATCAACAGCACAATCTTCGCACTACTAGCGCAGCGTCATCCCGCAGGATGATTCTCAGACGGCTGGCGGACGGAAGATGGAGGACGGCTCGAATCGAGCGCCTCGTTCAGACTCAGGGCGATTCTGTGCAGCCTGAGAGGAATCGGTCTTCACAAGTGACTCCAGAATTGCAGCCTGATCAAACCCTCGAATTTGGTTCGAAGGAGCGGCTGGCAGGGGAGTCATTGGAACCGGGCTGTTCGAGCAATTTGGTCCCGAGCAACGATGCACGGGCATTTCAACAGGTGAGTTTTCGGATACCTGACGATCAGTTGAGTTGGTATTCATTGAATGCATCGGCATTGAATGAGTACTTACAGGCCGACCATTGCGATACAGATAGTTGCCACACGATGCAGATGCCGAAGATGCCGACGACATGGCAACGAGCAGCGTTACAGCCACCACCAGCAAACGACGCACACGCGCGCCGAGACCAAGTCCCGGCTGAGCGTTATCGTAGTTGATGGTGAGAAATGCCATAAAACGCGAATGCTTCAGGTGTTTGTAGTGGTTGAGAGCCAGTCGCTTTCCAAAATTCAGGAACACCGACCTATCAGCTTACGTTTCGGTTGTCTTGAATTGCTAGCACAATTCGGACCATTTTCAGAAACCTGTTCGAATCGTTTGCCCGTTTCAGGGATCACATGTGGCCCACCGAAAGGAGCCATTTATCGACAGTCTGAGTCAGGCACTTTAATGCGGGCAACATGACGATGAGTTTCGACTGTCTGCAAAATGCGACAAGGCCTCACCGTCTGCTGCACGGTCAGGCCTCGTTGCTGGATCTAGTGGAGCTATAGGCTGCGAAAGCTGTTGCTCCTCAAGTGGTTCAATTCACCGATTTTCCGTCGAATTTTGATGCGGATTCGGAAGTCTTGATGGTCTTCTTCTCCCCAGGAGTCGACTTCACGCCTGAAGTTGGCGTTCGGTTGGCAGCAGTAGGGTTCGATGGAACCGGCCGACCGCTGGACGATCCCTGTGGCAACTGCTGATCAGCAACCTGCTGCTCTGTTTGATCTGGTTTTGGATTCCAGTTGGTCACGGCCCAAGTAGGATATTCATCCGCAACGCTGGCGGCGAGATCCTGCAGAAGTTCCATGAGCCTCTTGTTAGTCATGTCGCGATTTGCAACAACGCGTTGCAGAACGAATCGCTTGTTCGTTGGAATGTAAGCAAAGAACTTGCCTTCTCCGAGTCGGTCGTTGGCCGCCAAAAGTCGAAGAAGGGCCGTTCGTGGCACTTCGCTGGATGTCGTCGGAATTTGGTCCAACCACGCCATGATCCAGAGAGACTGGCCATTTTGGCTGAGAACCGCAGACATCGAAAACTTCCAGTCTTCGCCACGGTAAGCCGTTTTGAATGCGAAATCGTATCGCTGTTCAGTTTTGGTCGGCTTCAGCGAGATTGCAGCGAGCATTTCACCGAGTTCGGTTTCAGAAACCTGCCCCGGCAGGGGAGCCGGTTGAACCTCTGGATTCTCGGCTTTCGCTTTTTCCTGCTTTGTTTCCTGAGCAGACACCATCGTCACACTGCCAAGCAACAGCAGTGCTGGCAGCAGTACAGCACTCAACGCTTTCATCGTTCACTCCCTTGAATCGATTCGGCAAATTCTGCCGGAGAACAGCGACAAGCTCGAGACGCTTCAAGCACACTGTGATCCATTCACAAATGCCGCTCGAATTGAATGATCGGGAAGACAGCCAAAAGTGCAGAAATTCCGAAGAATCCGGGCATTTTAGTTGGTTTCCAGCCCTGCCAGGTACTTGAGGCAGATCTGTGACCACGTCTCAAATTCGTCCATTTGACGCACCAATTCTGACGGAGGTGCGAATCCTGCGTTTATCATCGACTTTTCGCGGGGCCGAACTTTGGGATTGTCCAAATCGAAAATATGAACAATGCCGAGGTGAACTTTTCCGACTTCGGTTTCATCGTCATTGATCAGGCCGATGCACTCCTCTGCCCATCCTGATTCAATATCCACCTCTTCTTCGATTTCACGCCGCATACCCTCTAGATAAGGTGAAAGATCTCCGTTGAGGTCCAATGTCGATACGTGACCACCGACTCCGATCGATCGCTTGGCGTGCAATCTCGCTTCGCCCTGAGCTGTGCCTCTCTGGTAGTAGAAAATCTCGCCGTCGCAGCGAAACACGCAGTAGGGAATCAGCTGCTTGAAAGTTGGATCCTGCTCCATCTGCGGCCGGGGTCGATAGCTGGCGTGTTGCGGATCAAGAATGACTTCCAGGTAACGATCGATGTCGTCGCAAAAACCCTGAAAATGACCCACCTTGTGAAAAACAGGGGTTGGAATGACAAGCACGTGTTCGACGGTCATGAGATAAAAGTTGTTTAGTGGCGGCTGGAAAAGTCTGGAAAGGACGCCCATCGATTATGAAGCCTCCAACTCGCCCGGTCAAACATCTCTGGCTACAACGAGTGCCTGGGCAGCCTTGATCTGACAAGGGTTCCTCGCCTGGGCCACTACTCGCTGATATTCTAGTTGTCCCCCAGTCAGGCCTCCGAGCAGATTCTTTGAATGTCTGTTGTCGTGAGATTGAAATGATTCCGATTAGCTTTGTTCAGCCGGCGATGAAGAAAGGTTAAGCATTGTCTGCAGTCAAAAGGAAACAGTTTGTTAGGTCGTCCCTGTCGGTGATTGCGGTCTGTTGTCTCGCTGCAATATTACTTTTTCTGTGGGGTTGGTCTCGCCGGGAAAAGGATAGGCAAAAGATGAGTTCAATTGCTCAGCGAGAAGTTGCGGCTTTGCTCCTGATGGCTGAACGAGCGTCTGATGCCGGTGATCTGTCTTCCGCTGGTCGACTGTTTGACGAAATTCTTGAATTGGATCCGGGCAATAGCAAGGCAATTCTGTACAGCGCTGGGATACGTCAGCAGGCCGGTGATTTGGATTCTGCGAAATCGTTGTTGTCAAAGGTCGATGACGAGCCATCGAACTTTGGGGCAACCGCTCGCTATTTGGAAGCGACAATTGCACTGGCGGAGCACAGATCTCGTGATGCAGAATTGCTTTTGAAGAGAGCCGGTGAACTGAATCCGAACTATCAGCCGCCATTTCGAGTCCTTGCAAGACTGTACGCATTGCAGATGCGTGGAGATGAACTTAGGGAGACTCTTGATCATTTGTCAAAATACCGGAGTCTGAGCATTGAAGAGCTGGCGATGCGGTTGTTGGCTGGTCGTGCGTTCGTCGAAGGGTCGGATGCGTTTTTGCAACTGAGTCAGAGGGTCAAGAAAGATCCGAAAGATATTCAAAGCATCGTAGCTCAGGCTCGATATCTCTTGAAGGACGGTGGCTGTGACGCGGCTGTCAAACTGCTTGAGTCAGCTTCAACAGGGTTGAACGACGATGTCGTCTTCCTGTGCGCACTTGCTCTTGCCCGAGATATGAAGGGCAGCGTGCTACCCGATGAAAAACCGGAGTTGGAGTTGACAATGAGTGAGGCCTCTACCGCCGAGGCCTGGGAACTCGTGTTGCGACAAGCGGCGGCGAGTGGGGATTGGGACAGGGTAGCCGGAATCGAACAATTCAGACTCAGTCGAGATCCGTTCTCACCAACAATCAGTCATTCGCTCGCGACTGCTCTGGACCGTCTCCAGAAGGTCGACTTGGCGAAAACGCAGCATCGTCACACCGAACTGTTGGATCAGCTTGAGTTGTTGACTTATCGGATCATGAGCCCGCGTTCAAAATCGCCGGACATTGGAATTCCCATTATGTGCGAGATTGCCGATTTGTTAACCGAACTAAGTTTCAACAACGAAGCGGCTCAGTGGCTTCTTTCTGCGGAATCGTTGTCACAAGGCAGGGCTGACGTTCACTCGCGGCTTCAGCGCCTAAAAGTTGATGGAACGCAGGGTGAAGTCGAGCAAAAAAAGATAGATTTGCCAGTTCTACCGAAGCTCGTGATTCGCTCAGGGACGCGGTCCGTTACAGCCAACTTGAACTCGGACGTCAAATCGTGGCAATTTCGGGATGTTGCCCCGGAAATGGGGATCCACTTTGAGTACTGCAATGGACCAACCCCGTACAAACGAATCGTTGAGACGATTGGTGGTGGCGCCGCTGTACTTGATTTTGATGGTGATCTTTGGCCCGATCTGTATTTTGTTCAGGGGCAAGCGTTGGAGAAGGATGGTACCCTGCTGAATGACTGCCTTTTTCGCAACCTGCGTGGAGTTGGAAGCATCGAGTGTGCGGTCATGGCCGGCATTCAGGAGTATGGCCACAGTCTTGCTGCGACCGTTGCTGATTTCGACAATGACGGCTTTCCAGATGTTTTTGTTACGAACGCAGGAACGAGTCGCCTCTATCACAATTGCGGCGACGGAACATTTGAAGATGTATCACCCGACTGCATTCGTGCGAACGTCGATTGCAGCAGTTGTTCGTGTTTTGTCGATTTGAACCAAGATGGTTTCCTCGATCTTTTCGTTGTGAACTATGTTGCGGAGTGGGAGCGTCGATGTTTTAACGCCGCCGGTGAGTTTGCAACTTGTCATCCCCACGATCTGCCGTTGGCACAGAATCGTCTGTATCAGAATCTTGGCAATGGTGAATTCAGCGATGCAACTGCGTCTTCCGGATTACTCGGCGCGACTGGGCGAGGATTGGGTGTCATCACGGCGGACTTTGATTGTGACGGAAACGCGGATGTATTTGTAGCGAATGATGGGACACCGAATATGCTCTTCAAGAGCCAGATCTCACAGAGGGCAATCCGATTTGAGAACCCCCCGGACGCAATCCCGGCGGTCGAGGTTGGCCCGGAGGACATGCCACCAACGGTGCTGATGCGAAATATCGGAGATCAATCCGGTGTTGCAGTTCCGGCAAATGGACGAGCACACGCAGGAATGGGGGTCGCCCTTAGCGATTTTGACGAAAACGGATTCCCGGATCTTTTCGTGACGAACTTCTATCGGGAACAAAATACGCTGTATTCAGGCCTTGGTTGCGGGATTTTTGCGGATAGGTCGATGGAGTCAGGCCTTGGATTTCCCAGTCTCGACTTGTTGGGCTTTGGAACACAGGCGGTTGATATCGATGCCGATGGGCTTGAAGATTTAGTTGTACTCAACGGAGATATCGGCGATTACTCGGCAACCGGTCGGCCATGGAAGATGCCGATGCTGCTATTTGAAAATCTTGGAAACGGCCAGTTTGAAGATATGTCCAGCCATAGTGGACCAGAACCAAAAATTCCTCAATTGGGCCGCGGTCTGACTCGAGTTGATTTTGATGGCGATCAAGCTGTCGACCTCGCGATCGTACGACACGATGGACCTGTTCGACTTCTGAAAAATGAAACACCTCAAAAGAAACATGGAGTTCGGCTGCGATTGATTTCTCGTGCCAGTAGCCGCGATTCAATTGGCATGTCGGTCATCCTAAAGTCTGGCGAGAATTACCAGCATCGAGTTGTCTCGTCGGGTGATGGTTTTGCTGCATCGAATGAGCGATTGCTTTCCTTTTCTGTCCCGTCGGGTTCGAATTGTCAGCTTTGCGTCCGCCATGGACACGGGGAATGCCTGAGCGAAAAAGATTGGCTGAGTGTTGACCCCTCTTCCCAGCCGCTTACTTTGATTGTTCAGCAGGATGGATCCGCCGTAATTTTCAAAACACCGCGATGACATTGGGAAAAAGCCGTCGACCAATGTCTCACCGCGCGGTGCGAAGCAAAACAGCTCTGGGACTGCAGTTACAAGACTCACTTCGAGCTACAGCAGAGACCACACACGTTTTCGGTTAGTTCTTTGCCTGACCAAGAAAACGTGCACGCGTGCGCATCTTCAGCGGTCTGGAAGAATTGTGGGGACGGGCAGGCAATTGGCCACTGAACGGACTGCAAGACATGGCGTTTGTTTCCGTCGAGCGTAAAACTGAGGGCCCGATTTGCTTACGAAGCCTCAGGCTCCACACTGTAATGGGTATACGATAGTGCAGACTCATAAAGACCGGCGAGTGGACACGAATGCATTGCATATGAAGCCTTTGGGTAAAATGTGGATTTTCCTGCATTCGATCAGAGCAGGCTTTCTTTTTCCTGCCGAGAATAAGAAGATTGGAAGAAGGCCTGTTAACGCGACAGCGTTGTTTTGGTTCTCAGTGTTTTCTCTTTTTTGGAGTTGAAGTCATGAGTTTACGGGATCTCAGGAAGAAGGCCGGATTCACCCTTATTGAATTGCTGGTGGTGATCGCCATCATCGCAATTCTGATTGCCCTGTTACTACCGGCGGTGCAGCAGGCTCGCGAAGCAGCACGTCGAACTCAGTGCAAGAACAATTTGAAGCAACTGGGATTGGCTCTTCACAACTACCACGATGTGCATAATCGATTTCCGCCAACGCAAATCATGGTCCACTACACGGCACCGAACAACCAGAGTCCGGTTCCTCGCAACCATACCTGGATGTCAATGGTTCTTCCTTTCCTCGAGCAAACAGCTCTGTACAACTCGATCAATTTCTCAGCGCCGATGTTTGATTCAACTTCAGGGAACTTCCAGAAGTTGAGCACTGGGGAAACCATCGTGTCTCGCGTCCTTCCAATGTTCCAGTGTCCGTCGGACCCCGGCTTCGGCGGCGGGATTTCAAGTCATGGACTCTCGCACACGAACTATGCCGGTAACATGGGATGGGACTGGCACTATCGTGGTCCGGATATCTATCAGGGGCCGTTTCAGAATGGTTCAGAAGGCACTCGCATTACGGATATCAAAGACGGGACGTCAAACACAATTGCACTTGCGGAAGTCTCAACTTCAGCATTTCAACCGCGTCCGGGCGCCCCAGGACATCAGGCGAATGGTGGAGAGCGTCGAGGCGGCGGTATCAACAATTCAGTCTTCCGAACGCCGTTCATTGATCCAGGTAGTAACGGTGACGTGATGGATTCTGCTGCGTTGAGAGGACTTGGCCTTGTTGGAACTCGCACGTGGCTTCGACCAGATGGCGCTGCTGCAGGTTACTGGTGGAAGGCGGCTCCATATGCCCATCCTCCAACCTACCTGGCTTGTTTTGGTATCAACAACAACTGGCCAGGAGCAAGCAGCGTGCACACTGGTGGTGGTCAATTCCTGATGTGTGACGGCGCTGTCCGCTTCATCAGTGAGAACATTCAGGGCGCTCAGCAGGCATCGTTGTGGTTTGCCTTGCACACCTATAACGGTGGAACTGGCGCGGGTCAGCCGATTGTTGGTGAGTTCTGATTTTCTGGTGAATCTGAGCTCTTTCGTCTCCCGGTTCCAGATGCCAGTTGGCCCTTGGAGCCGGGATTTTTTGTTGTTCGCCTATCGCGATTTTCTGCCGGGCATCTTCTTTTTGGAGCCGAGTTGTGTTTCGATATTGCACATGGCTGTTGGTAGCCGGATTGTTTTTCCAAGTAACCGGCTGTTCCTCTGGGGGTGGAGGCGCAGGCGCCGAAAAGGCGAAGACAGTGCCGTTAAGCGGCACTTTGACGCTGGACGGAAAGCCATATGGAAACGTCCGCGTTCAGTTTATCCCGCAAGGAGCTGACGGCGGTGTTCGGACGGCGTATTCGGAAGTCAAGGCCGATGGTGCGTTTTCGGCAACCACCTATGTCACCGGAGACGGAATCGTTGCGGGCAAATACGACGTTCGCGTCGGATCCGATGCCGATACTGCCTCTACCGATCCAGCGGCAATGATGGCTGCTGTCGCAGGAGCCTCTATTGAAAAGATGGAAGTCGATGTCCCAGCAGACGGTCTTAAAGATGTTGAGCTGAAGTTGGTCAGTTCGAAAAAGAAAAGTGGTGGTGGCAAAGGCGTTGGAATTGGCCTGTAGATCCAACTGTTTTGTCAGTCATCCTGCTCCCAATTTCCATCGTGAAATTCCAGAGATATCTTGACTCATGCTCCTTCAGCCTTTCGGGTGAGGGAGCATTTTTTATGTCTTGACGCGACTAGCCCTGTCAGCGAATTCTTTTTAGACGAGCGGCAAGGAAGAGCGTCCCAGCACACATTTTGAAACTTTGTTCCAAATGTTTCAGATGGATTGGACAATCGTTCTGCACGTGTAAGGTCTAAGTCGCCGCACGTCTCACGACTCAAGCATCTTCATGCAAACTGCAGCAGAGTCTTACGAATTCTGCTCGGGCTTCAGATGATCCATCAGCTGAATTCACACGAATTCCGGCCATGGCAGTTTCAAAAGAACACTAATGGGCTTGGCGATCGGAAGCGAGGCAGACCTTCGCAAGAAGTCGGCTGATGCCGAAGACGAGGACAAAGATCGCAACAACAGACTTCGCCTGTTGCCCCAGAAGACTTGCGTCGCCGTGCATTAGGCTGCTGATCGTCTCTTGATTCCATTGAAATACACCGTTGGCTGAACTACCACACACTCCTACGAAAAGTAGGCCTGCAGCAGAAGCCGCTACTGTTGCAACAGGGAATTCCAGTTCAGGGGGGTGGTGAAGTCGTTGAGTCAATGCCCATGCGGCGAACCCCGCTGCGGTGCCGAACACGCTGCAGGTCACTGCGGTACGAGGGTCGAACATTGTGCAACCAGCGGCAACAGACACGATCCCGCAGCAGAATCCAATGGCTGGTGAATGACCACAACTTTTGTTGGGAATAAGCAATTTCAAAAGAGAGTACAGCAGGAAACCGCTGCACGCAGAGATTATTCCATTCAGGACGACGACGGCGCGAATATGCGAATCAGGAACGCGTATTGAACACATCAGGACAAGATATCCAAGTGTGAAGGCTATCGATGAGCCATGTAGAATCAGGTTTTCGTATGGAGAGTTTGCTGAAGGGTCATCTTCTTTGCGAGTTTTTCCGCACCATCGAAAAACACCTATGATGGAAACACCAACGACGAAAAGGAACAGGCTTCCACCGTCATCAATAGTTCCACGGATTCCAAGCCAGCCTTCACCCCAAACCCAATGGACAGCGGGGGCATAAACAAAAACACCCCAAAGAATACTGAAAATCAAGAGTCGCGAGGGCTTGGCGTTGCCACGTGACGCAACGGCCATCACTGTCAATAGCGCACAAAGGTAGACCGCCAGATGGTATGTGAGGAATGTCGCCAGAGAGATCGAATGATATGGTCTCCGCGATGCGAACAGTGGCCGTTCAGCATTGCCCTGGACTTCGAGATTCCGTAAGCCGGCAAATTCCAGATCCCCCAGTATTCCTCCTCGGCCAAACAAATGCCGTTGATCAACAACTTGGTTGGCCTCGCGAATCATGTCCTCCATTGCGATTGGGGCCGTGGTATGGCTTTGCTGCGGCGTGGTACCAGCGGAGGGTCCCATAGCCAGGCTAAACAACAGGGCTATCCAAAACGTTGAATGAACGACAATCAAGCCGAGCCAATCTCCCGACGCAGCCAGCACAGTTCGAAGACCCTGACCCCCGACCGTTAGGCCAAGACAGGCTGGCAGCAGGCAGATCAGCAGCAGCAATCCGGACAACATTTGCCACAACATTTGAACGCCGTCAAACTCACTACTCCACTGAATGATCATTGGCCTCTTTCAAAATTGGTCGTCCTTTGCCACGCTTCAGAATTCGAAATTGATCGGCATCACCGCCCGGAAATATCTCTGTTGCCAGATCGACGGGACCGTCAGGCCATTTCACCGTGATGCTTTCTATAACAGTAACATCACCAATTCCGAGATGTACTCTGGGATCGTTGCTTGCCAGATAGCTCGTTTGCGGGACACAAAAGCCCGAGATCTTCCGTCCGTCTGGAAGGGCCAGCACCACATGTGCACCCAATGCATCCCTACCCGCATCACCCGTTTCCAGCTGCAATGTCAGCCAATGACCCGATTTTTTCAAGTCGTTGCGATAGCACCGAGATTTGCCGCCGCAGTTTGTGACCACAAGATCTGAGTCTCCGTCGTTATCGATGTCTCCCACAGTCAGTCCCCTTCCTGATGCAACAGCCGAAGTGAAGTCCCCCCCAGTCGTCCGTGCTTCGTGAAAGATCACTCCGGAACTTCCCATCAGAAGTTTGTTCTCGTCCGCGTAGTCTTTCCAGTACCTGGCCACATCCCGAATCGGCTCGGTCCTTTGCTGGAATTCATCTTCGCCGTGAAATGGAAAACCAGAATGGCATGGAACGACAAGGCCGTTCACAAGTGGCAGATCCAAAACACCGTCATGGTCAAGATCGACAAGGGCAGCACCCCAGCCCGTATGATTCTGTGTCGCAACGTCCAGTCCTGAGCCTGTTGTTCTGTCAGTGAATCCGCCGGCGCCGTCCGCTAAGTACAACGTTGTGGTTTCTCCGGTAAGATGGCTGACGACAATGTCGGGAAGTTGGTCAAAATTGATGTCTCCGAGTGCAACTCCCATTCCCGCCTCCATCGCACCAAAGTGGTTGACAGCAACGCCTCGCTGCTGAGCCTCTTCGAGAAACGTTCCGTTTGTTTGGTTGACCCACAGCCGATTCGCTGCGCCGTCGTTGGCAACAAATATGTCAGCCCAGCCGTCGTCTGTCAGGTCCGTGCAAATCGTTCCAAAGCCAAATGTCTTCGCCGTCGACAGACCAGCCTCTTCCGTGACGTCACGAAATCGCACAACGCGGTTCGAAGGGTCGTTACGTGTCGTTTCGTTATGAAACAGCCGGTCTATCGTCGGTTGAAATTTGTGAGGTCCGCAGTAGCTGACCAGGCCGTGTTGAAAGCCGCAGGCGACTGAGTGCTTGTGAATCGGGTCTTCAGTGTAGTTCACCACGAGGAGATCCAGCCATCCGTCACGATCGTAATCAAAGAACGCTGCTGCCGTTCCCCAGTCGAATTCTTTGAGTTCGAAACTGTCTGTGATGTTTTCGAAGCCGCCTTTTCCGTTGTTTCGATAGAGCGCATCCTGGCCGTAATTCGCGATGAAGACGTCTGGCCACCCGTCGTTGTCCACATCCCCAACGGCTACGCCGGCGCCGTAGCCTGTATCACCCAGGCCCGAAGCAGTCGTCACGTCCGCGAACTTCCCCGCGTCAGTCTGACGAAAGAGCCGGTTCTCAGTTCGAGTGCCCTTCGAGAAATCTTCAGAAGCCTGCGGTGACTTCCCGCAGTTGACGAAGTACAGATCCATGCGGCCGTCGCGATCATAGTCAAACACGGCAGCTCCAGCGCCGACGGATTCTGGCATGAACCATGTTCCGAGCGGTCCCACTTCGTGCTGAAAATCCACGTTCCATTCATCCGTGACATCACGCAGGGCTTCAGCAACGTGTCCCGCCTGGAGCGCGGGTTTTTTTTCGCTACAGTCATACTCCGGAATGTGCCGATCAGGGGCTGAAGCGACTTCTTCTATCCCTCTCTGCTTCAGCCGTTGCAGCTCGGAATACACAAACCAAACTACGCCAACAGCGACGGCAGTACCGGTGAGAATGCGAATCCATGACGCTTGCGATTTTTCTGTGGCTGGATCCATGATGCCTCATGAGTTATGGAACGGGGTTTGACGGTTCGGTTTCATAATGCGTCATTTGGGATAACTTCAATCGAAGTTTTGCAACCTCTTGTTGCTCTGGTATCTGTTGTGGCGTCAACAAGGAGTCCAGCTGCTGCAACTGCGCATTTGCCGGGGCTTTGCGTCCCTGCGCGATCAGCGCCGAGGCAAAGCCAAGGCGAATCCATGGGTCTGCAGGAGAATCCGTCACTGCCTGAGCATAGTGCTCGAATGCCTCAGCATGCCGACCTTGTAGTGACAGCATGTCGGCAAGTCCAGCTCGGGCGGTTCCATAGTCGGGCTTCAGCCGAAGTGCTTCGTTGAGTGCTTGCATGACATCGACTGGCGAAGAACCGAACTGTGCCTTAAGCACAGCTTGATGAAATCTGAGTAACGGATCCTCGGGTAACTGTTCGACCAGAGAATTGATCGATCGGACGGCCTCCTCAAGACGTCCCTGGTCTCGAAGGAAGAGAGCATAATTCAAAGCCGGACGGGATCGTTCCGGAAAACGCATTGCGAGAGATTCGAGAGCCTTCGCAGCTTCGTCGATCTTTCCGCTCGCTTGAAGCTGGTCAGCCCTTGACGAGAAAACATTTCCACTTACATCCAGCTTTTGCAGTTCCTCCATCCATGCATCGTGGGCTGGTATAATCCGCGGGGCGCCGTTTGCCTCATCCAAAAGCTGTTTCGCCAGGTCCGTGTTCCCGTATTGAAGTTCAGCAATTGCAGACTCTCGCAATAACTCAGCCGAGACAACCTTCGATTTTCGAGCGATCGCCAGCCACTGGGCGGCGTCACCTGGGCGCCCCCGGAGTCGTTCAAGTCGCACGAGCTGTACCCAGGTCTCTGCTGTTTCCGGCGACCTTTCACGAACCAGCTGCAACATTTCTGCAGCTGAGCGAAACTCGCCCAGCGTAATTGATATCGTACTCATCCTGAGCATCATCGGGATGATGTCGCCGTTTAGTTTCAGGCCAAAACGGTGTTGTTGCAGTGCTTTTCGAAGGTCGGTCTGCTCCAGAATCACTCCTGAAAAGTAGTACCACTTTGCATTCGCACTATCCAAACGAATTGCTTCGTCAAAACATGTCAGCGCTTCTTTTGGACGATCGTGTTGCATCAGCAACATCCCATAGTGTCCCCAGGCGTCGCCCGATCGAGGCGTCTTTGCAAGTCTGACTCTCGCGCGTTCCATTGCGACAATGACGGCACCATGCATTCCGGGAAGTTCAACAACCGGCACTTTTGTGATGAGAGAGTTGCTTTTAATCTTCAACGCCAAAGCAGCCGACACACAAAGTAGTGCGACCACGACGAAAACGAACACGACAATTCGCAACCCGGAATTGCGCCGACCGGACTTGTTGTTGACAGAAGGATTTACAAACGGAATCTCGGGTGGTACTACCGTCATGGAGCGTCTCCGTTCGGATTCTGATCGCGAACGGCCTTTCCACTGCCTTTTTTGAGGACAAGATGCTGGTTCGCTGGTCCCGGTCCGAACTCCTCCCAGTACGGCGGACTTACGGGCCACTGTACGACGATGGAGTCAAAGGCTGCAATTGAACCGAGTCCAAAATGAACTCGCGAATCGTGGCTCGATAAGTATCCGACATTTGGCATCACTTCCGAAGTCCAGCGATTGTCGCCTGCTGACAACGTCACGCGGGCTCCTATGGCGTCGCGATTCCACTCCGGATGCCGAAGGCTCAGCGTTAGCCAGTGTCCCGTTCCTGCGGATTCGTTTCGAAACAGCCTTGGCGCCGCGGCGACACTGGAGACCAGAAGATCGATATCGCCATCGTTGTCGACATCACCTGCCGCAAGCCCCCGCGATACTTCATGGTGTACGAGAAATGGGTCCGAGTCTACGGACAATTCTTTGAATACGCCTTCGCCAGTTCCAAGATACAGTAGATTGCGATCAACGTACTCTGCCCAATGCGAAGCGGCTGCCGTTGGCCTGAGCAGAGGAGACCGCATCACGTGTCCATTGGCGATTGCCAGATCAACGTGGCCGTCCAAATTCAGGTCTCTTACCACGACGCCAAAGCCCGTCGAATTAAGTGACGATTCTCCCAAATTCGTCAACGCCGTTTGATCCAGATAGACTCCATTTGGCAACTGGCGATACATCGTGTTGGTTTCGCCTCTCAGGTGGGTCAGGAAGAAATCCTGCAAACCGTCGCCGTCCAGATCCGACCACGCTGTTCCCATGCTGGCTTGCGGACGCCCCTGAAGATCCACCGAGCAACCGCGAATCGGCGCTTCTTCTTCGAAACCGCCGCGGTCGTTCTGAATCCAGAGGAAATTCGGTTCCATGTCGTTGGCTACGTAGATATCCGGCCGATTATCGCCATTGAAATCTGAGCACACGGCGCCAAGGCCTTTTCCCAGTCCGCGAGCAATTCCCGAACTCACTGTGACATCGTCAAAGGTGCCAGGCTTTCCTTCGGCACCGCGATTCCGAAAGAGTCGGTCAGATGTTCCGGTAAATGACTGAGGGCCACAATAGTCACGTCGGCCGGATCCATCCAAACAAAGGCTTCCCGGAAAGTAATCGACGTAGTTTACGACCAAAAGATCCAACCAACCGTCGCAATCGAAATCAAAAAAAACGGCAGCTGTTGACCAGCGAGACGACTCAATTCCTGCATCACTTGTAATGTCCTGAAACTTCATGCTGCCTTCGTTCCGATACAGAGCATTGCCAGCAGCAGAGGTTGTCAACACATCAGTGTCCCCATCGTTGTCAATGTCTCCACCAAACGCCCCCATTCCAAAGCCTCGTACCGCGATCCCGGCAGCCGCGCTGGCATCAATGAACGAGCCGCCCGGAGTCTGAACAAGGACTTGGCAGAGCGCACCAGTTGGGTTCGCGTTAGTTTCGTTAGGATCACCCGCGACAAGAACAAGGTCCAGCCGTTCATCGCTGTTGAGATCGATCATGGAACACCCACTTCCCATGATTCCGGGCATCTCAAAACTACTCTCGTTTGAGGCGTGTTTACGGGCAATTTGGGAAAACCCATGCCATTCCTGGAAGATTGATTCCCTAACAATCGGTGTGGTCCGTATTGAAGCCGACTGCGGAAGTTCCTGGTTTCCATCACACCCCAGCATTGCGACTATTGGAAAAAGGAGAGCGGAAACGGACCTCTGCCGAAGTTTGCTATGCAGCTTTTGGGTGCAGCCAGTAATAGTGGCACAGAAACTCGAAGAGGGTCTCGTGTTTTTGGCGTTGATTTGAATGTTAAAACACATTTTGGAACTTATCCGAAAGCCTGCGTGGGAGGTGTGGACGGTCTGGCAATGGAATCGTCGACGGACGGATCATATACAAAGCTGTTGACGAACAACGGCGTTTAGGGTCTCGATGTAAAAAAGGTGAATACGCGAGTTCATCCTGGTGGCTAACGAGGGATAAGTCACAGCACCAGCTATCCGTATTCCGAGTGTGTGCGGAATGAACGCGCTCCGGAACGCCCAGAGTTCATATCGTTCCATTCATAGATTCAGTTCAATCTGCTGCCAGTATCTTCAGTTCCCGAGTTCGTTGGAACGGATATCAGTATTTGTGTTCGGCTGCTCGCAATCGTCCAGATGTTGTTGGGGGTGAAAACTATTCTCGTCGGCTCGGTTCGAAATGGCTTGGGAATTGACTTCACTGGTGTTCGTTGCGGACGGTGTCTCCTGTAGGAGGGTGCAGTCGTCATGAGAGAACCGCTTAGTTTCAAAAAGAACGCCGTCGCTTTCAACTCTCTCGCAAACGTCACTTTCGGCAGTGATTCCACGAAGGAGTACCCTTGCACTGCAATGAGTCTGCTTTAAAGCTCGTCCGGATTCAGGGGAATTCTATCGATGTGCTGACTGGAACTGTAGAACGGTGATGGCCATACTGTGGTAGTATCGAGGGGACCTTGGTCGAGCCGGACCTTTGTCTTTTGATCAAGTATACCAGACCCCGTTGATCTGGGCTCGATTTTTGGCTGGCATATTTGCACCTTCTGCTACGCAGAGTGACGAGTTAGCAAACGGTGACTTTGAAAGGTCGCCGCCCCGTCCGAACTTTTTCTGTCAACTTCACGGAAGCCAAATGGAAACCATTCAGCGAATTGAACAAGAGCGAACGAATGAGTCACCGCAGCTTGTGGAGAGAATGGATTCTGCAATTGGAGAAGCGTCGACGTCCATTGGGATGATCATGTCGGAAATGGTCCGACGGTCGCTGCGTGGCGGCGTTGCCGAGATCGGAAGTTCGATCCATGACTACGCGCGAGAACAAGTCAGCACGGCGGTTGATGAAATTATGCCGACTGTCAGCAAGGCTGTCGAAGAGCTGGCGGAGACAACTTCACATCGCGTCACCGACGAGGCGGTTCATAAATTTGGAGAAGAGCTCAAGACCGTCGAAACGCGAACCATCGAGCAGACGCAGGTGATTGCTACTCGATTTAAGGAAGAGTCCGAGGCCGCTCTTCAAGTCATGAAGGTTGCCGTTTCAGAATCGCGAGACTCCGTGGAAACCACGGCGCGAGATCTTAACGATCTGCGTCAACGGGCAAAGGATTCCTGGAAGAAAGTGCAGGGTGATCTTCAACTCATCAACGAGGCTCGCGACGAGCTTGAACGCAGGTTATCGGAAACCTCGGAGGAATTGGCCAGGGTTGTCGGAAAACTTGATGAGGAGCGCAATCATCACTCGGAAACCCGCGATAAACTGCTGCAGACGCAAAGTACTTTGACAGTGGCTCAGGATCAGCTGAAACAGCTTGCCCAGGTCCTGTCCGAGACTCAGCAGAATCTGACAGCCACGCAGCAGGATCTGACGTCGACCCAGCAAACCCTGACAACCACTCGACAGGATCTGACATCGACCCAACAACATTTGGCAGCGGCTCAGCAGCAACTGACGTCGACTCATCAACAGGGGATCGTTACTCAACAGCAATTGACAACCACGCAACAACAAGCGACAGCAACTCAACAGCAACTGACTGCGACTCAACACCAGGCGATCACAACACAGCAGCAATTGACGACGACGCAGCAGCGACTCATCGAAACGCAGCAGAAGCTTGGGCAGACGGAGCAGGAGCTGGCCAGCACAACGGAAACCTTGAATCAGCTCGGTCGCGAGAGTACTCGAAAGACTCGGCAACTTGAGTCGCTTTGCGCGGGCTTGGTGTCCAGGCTTGATGAACTGGAACGCCCCAAAGGGATCAAAGCGCTGTTCTCAAAATTCTCGGGTGGAAAAAAGATTGCGAAGCCTGATTTGCCCGCGCAGGACGGCCTCGGTGAATCAGACAATGCGATCGGCTGACGTGGCTGTCGCCGTTTGCGTCGAGGACGGCTTCCGTTCCCGTCGCTTCAGCCTTCCTTCGGCCCCATCAGAGTTCTAACGGCAATTCCGATGTCGGGTTGGCGCATCAGCGACTCACCAACGAGAACTGCACCGATGCCTTCGTTGCGGAGTCGTTGGATGTCGGCGTTAATACCGATACCACTTTCGCTGACGAGCAGCACATCATCCGGAACGAGTCGTTTGACTGTGAAGGTGTGTTCCAAAGACGTTACGAAAGTTCGCAAATCGCGATTATTGATTCCCAGCAGTTTCGTCCCCGTCGCCAGAACTCGCGGGACGTTTTCCAGGTCGTACAATTCGATCAAAGCGTCCATGCCAAGGCTGTGAGCGTAGTCGTAAAGATCCTGCAATTGCGCGTCATCGAGGCACTCGGCTATCAGCAAAACGCAGTCCGCGCCGGCAACACGAGCTTCTGCGATCTGGTAGCGGTCGATGATGAATTCTTTTCGCATCACAGGAATGCGAACGATCTGACGGATGTCTCTCAGATAGTTGAGGTGTCCCTGAAAGAACTTTTCGTCTGTCAGTACACTCAGGCAGGTGGCTCCAGCAACTTCGTACTGACGAGCGATCGTCACAGGATCAAAATCAGCGCGAATTAATCCGGCTGATGGTGACGCTTTTTTGACTTCCGCAATGAGCCCAGGTCTGGTCGCGGCTCGGAGTGCGTCCAGAAAGCCTCGGACCGGCGGAGCCTTTGACAGTTGAGCTTCCAGGGCGGAAAACGCGACTTGATCGCGCGCAACGGCAATTTCCCGCCGCTTCTGTTCGAGGATTTCATCAAGAATGGTCGACAATGCTTCTGCTCCGCGTTCTGATACTGAGGCGGGATGGTATGAACCGCTGGGAGAATGGTCGAGGGTCTGCGACTTCGATTTTCATGTTGGCCGTTCCGTTTCGAACGACAGTGAACTCCAGATCGTCTTGTGAACGACGCTTGCTTCCTGATTGGTGACATATGACTTTCGTCCAAATTGTAAGCCTTGCACAAGCCAAGCCGGCGCCGGTTGATGCGACACCGGCTGAGGTTCTCCTGGGCATGTGCGTCTTGCTCGTGATGATGGCCAGTCTTGCAATGATCGTGGCCTGGGTGGTGCGAATCGGCCAGATCGGGCATGCGTTGCCGGCTGCACGGCGAGGTGTTCTGCGAGTTCCTGCGCCTCTGACGATCGCGAGCCTCGTGCTGTCGATGCTGATGTTATTCCTGATGCTGTTGCTGTCCGGTGAAGATATTCCCGCAGCGCCAATTGCAGGGGCTCCTGGTGCGGTCGCAGCGGAGCCGGCGGATGGAAACAACATTGAAGCAGTTGCAGATGACCCGAATCCAGACGGCGATGCCGCGGCACTGTCCGATCTTCCATCAGATCCAACACAGGAGACTGCTCCAGTGGAGGTCGTTGCACCGGGTGGCGAAGTTGCAAACGCGGATGAAGCTTCAGGCACCACCGAGCCCGATGCTATTGATCCAACTGCTCTTGATCCCACGGCAGTCGCACCTGCCGATTCGAAGGTGATGGATGGAAGTCCCCCAAAATCGGCCGTCTCAAAGATGAAGCCCGAGCAAATGAGGTCGGCCGTGATTCAGACGATCATCATGGACGGAATTCTGCTGGCTGTCTTCGGGGCATTCGTTTTCATTGCGAGCAATTCAGGGCGCCTGAGATTGCCGGAAGTTGCGGCACGACCGACCTCTGGTATGACCAGCGGCGGCATGAGTACTTTTCGAACGACCTCGCCATGGCCCGATCTTGTTGACGAGAATGCCACGCGGCAGGCAGCGGATGTTTCCATGCGAGATCAACGTTTGGAGTCGTCGTTGATGTCCCCGTTGGTTTTGCGATCGAGTTCGCCTTACAGCGTTATTCCGGATTCACAGGGAGTCACGGGCGTTGATGGTGATGTGGCATCTGCAGCAAATGTTGATGAACAGTTTTCCTTTCTGACCGAACTGTGGTACGCGATTGAGGTCTTTCTTGCGGCTTATCTGCCGACGGCGATTTTGAGAATCATCGTTGTTCAACTCACAAAGGGCTTATCGGGCGAAGATCCTGGTCAGCATCCGTTTCTGGAAATGCTGAACGCGGGTGTCGGCATTCCGGTTGTTGTTATGATCCTTCTGACTGCCGTCTTCTGTGCGCCGGTGGTTGAGGAGCTTCAGTATCGAGTGATCGTGCTGGGCGGACTTGCTCAGTTGGGTCGCCCGATGCTGGCGTTGTGGGTGTCGTCGTTCCTTTTTGCGTTTGCTCACGGGTTTCCGGATTCGCTTGCACTGGTGCCATTGGCCTTCGCGCTAGGCTACACCTACCTGCGGCGGCGCAGTTATGTCACTGTGATGTTGGTCCATTTTCTGTTCAACGGATTCAACATGGCACTGGCGTTGTTGGCGATGCTGTAGGCCGATCTGTCTCAGATCGGCAACCGCTAACTTTCGAATGGCCAACGACTGACGATTTGCTAAAGTTCGCCGTTCGTCGAGTACTTGCGATCCTCAAATCGAAATATTTTTGCCATGACGTTGTTTCCCCCTGTAGAAGTCCAGCTCAGAATTATCACGCGCGGCATTGAGAAAGTCGTGCCTCACGAAGAGTTGCGAAAGAAACTGCAGCAGAGCAAAGACACGGGAACACCGCTGCGAATTAAGTATGGCATCGACCCTACCGGCATCGACGTTCACCTGGGCCACACGGTTCCGCTGCGAAAGATGAGGCAGTTTCAGGATCTCGGTCATCAGGCCGTCATCATCATCGGCAACTACACGGCACTTGTTGGCGATCCCAGTGGGCGAGACGAAGCGCGCAGCAAGCGTTTGACTGAAGCCGAAGTTGAAATTAACGCAAAGACGTATCTCGAACAGGTTGGCAAAGTCGTCGATATGTCGCGAGCCGAAGTGCACCGCAACGGCGACTGGTTCGGTAAGATGACGTTTGCTCATGTGCTGTCGCTGTGCGGGCGAGTCACAGTCGCTCAGTTACTGACTCGTGACGACTTCGCGAAACGCTATCGCGAAGAAAAGCCCATCTTCCTTCACGAATGTCTCTATCCCGTGATGCAGGCGTGGGACAGCGTCGAGATCAGGTCAGATGTGGAGCTGGGCGGCACTGAGCAACTCTACAGCTTCATGCTGGCTCGCGACCTGCAGGCTCAGCAGAATCTGAATCAGCAGATTGCCGTGATGTCTCCGATTCTGGTGGGGTTGGATGGAATCCGCCGCATGGGCAAAAGCCTTGGCAATTACATCGGCATCAGCGAATCGCCGTATGACATGATGAAGAAGTTCATGCAGTTGCCTGACGGAGTCATGAAGATGTACTTCGAACTGCTGACAGAAGTTCCGTTGGAGGAAGTGGACAGCCTGCTTGCCGGACATCTCAAAGTCGCCAAGGTCACGCTCGCGAAACTCGTGATCACGCAGTACCACTCGGCGGATGATGCTGAGGCCGCCGCCAATCGCTGGCAGGCAGAAATCGGCGGCGAGGCCCTGCCGACCGATATTCCTGACGTCGCCCTGGATCCTGCGCTGTTAACGCATGGCATGATGACGGCTGTGAAGCTTTTGACAACGCTTAACCTTTGCCCAAGTGGTGGCGAAGCGAAACGCCTCATTCAGGGAGGCGGTGCGAAGCTTGGGGAAGCCAAAGATGCGATCATGACTCCCGATCAGGTGATTCCTGTAACCGACGGAATGCTTGTCTGGGCAGGAAAGAAAAAATACTGCCGCGTGAGATTTGTTTGATCGGGGTCATCGGTCGTTTGTGCCACCGCTTCGCCTGTTGAACACGACGGAGCAATGGCACCTGCAAGTTGCGGCGCATGGAAATCCTTGGGCTGGACGTCATGCTGAATCTGGGTAACGCTTCATGCAGTTGTCCTCGTTTACGCCTGGAAACCCGTATATTGATGCAATGCGGTCGGATTGGGATTTGTCGATTGAATCGACGCTGCGCTTCATCAAACCCGAAATCACAAGTCGAAATCGCCACACAGTTCGTCTGAGTTGAGGTTTTCGCTACAATCCTCACAGGCTGGAAGAATCAAAACGCGAGAATGATCCCGATTGTTTGGTGTTTTGGTTCGCAATCCGCACGTCGGGAACACCGAAAAGAGCGTCTTTTGTGCGGAATTTCTCCGAGCGCAGCGTTTCGCGCCTTGGGGTGGTTTTGGGTCTGTTTGTTGTCTGTTGTCGGAGTGTGAAAGCTGTGTCAGGAACTATCGCTCAGCGAAAATCGATTTTGATCGTCGAAGATGAACCCATTATTCGAGAGACTCTGGCTGAGTTTCTGATGGGCGAAGGGTTTGAAGTTCGAGCAACCGGAACAGCGGCAGAAGCCATTCGAGTCGCTCAGGAACGTGACTACGACGTCGCGATCTGCGATATTCAGTTACCGGACGGCGACGGAGTCAAAGTTCTGCGGCAACTGCACCGCATCAACCCGGCGATTTTCGTTCTGATCATCTCGGCTTATGCCACCGTTGAAAACGCTGTGGAAGCCTTCACGGCGGGTGCGTTTGATTACCTTGTGAAGCCCGTTCGATTTGAAGAACTACTGAAGCGTCTTCAAAGGCTGTTCAAGTTTCAGGACCTGTACCGAGAAAACCAGCGGCTCCGCAAGGACCTTGCTCGAAGTTCCGGGTTCGATCAGGTTGTCGGTTCCAGCGGCGCGCTTCAGGAATTGCTGAAGACGATTCGCAAAGTCGCGGCAACGAACTCCAACGTGTTGCTTGTAGGAGAAACCGGTACCGGTAAAGAACTTTTCGCCCGCGAGATTCATGTTGCGGGGCCGAACAAGGACGAAAAATTTCTGGCCGTCAGTTGTGGAACACGGCCCGTCGAACTGCTGGAAACGCAGTTGTTTGGAAACAAAGACGGTCAGGAAGGCGTGCTTAGCACTGCCGGAACAGGCACCGTATTTCTGGACGAAATCGCTCAGTTGCCGCCGGGAACGCAGTCCGAAATCCTGCGAGCGATTGAGTACTCCGAAGTGACACCGGTCGGTGCCTCAAAGCCCGTCCGAGTGCAGGCTCGCATTATCGCGGCGACATCGAAGGACCTGAGCCACGAAGTTTCGGAAGGCAATTTTCAGGAAGATCTTTTCTACCGTCTTGATGGAGTCAAGATCCGCATCCCAGCACTTCGCGAGCGGCTGGATGATATTCCGGAGCTGGTTGAATATTTCATCGTTCGTCACCGCGACGCGATGGGCAAGCGAGTCTCCGGCGCGACCAGTGAATCGATTCGCACATTGATGGCCGCTCACTGGAAGGGCAACGTCCGTCAGCTCGACAACGCGATTGAGCGAGCTGTCATGATGTGCGAAGGCGAAGAAATTCAGCCGAATGATCTGCCGCCCGATTTGCTGGGAGGCGGTTCTTCGCTCCCCGATACAGACGACCTTCGTTCTGCCTTGCGGCATTATGAACGGCTGCATATCACTCGAGTGCTTCGACAGTGTCCGGACAAAAAAGAAGCAGCTCGCCGTTTGAAGCTGGGACTATCAAGTCTCTATCGCAAGATCGAATAGCTGAAGATCGAGCTATAACGCCTTGATTTGAGCCGAATATTGGCAACGGCTGGCAATCGCCGGCCTTTCCGTGTCCGTTGCCGCTCACGATCTTCGCTATTGGTGTGCGGCCATCTTGTGTCTGCCGGTCATTACTCATTTGGTACCGCTTGTGAATACTGAAGAAATCAAGGCGTGCATCCCGCACCGTGATCCTTTTCTCTGGCTCGACTCAGTCACAGAAATCAGCGAAACACTGATTGTTGCTCGAAAGTTTCTGTCCCCGGAATTGCCCGTTTTTCAGGGTCACTACCCCAGCTTTCCGATATTTCCGGGCGTGCTGCAGTGCGAAGCGTGTTTTCAGGCGGGGGCAGTGCTGATTTCTCGTTTGATGTCCGCAGGTTCGAATGATGTGCCGGTGGTGACTCGTGTGAACAATGTGCAGTTTCGAAAGATGATTCGCCCAGGCGACACGGTCGAACTAATTGTCGAGTTGACGGAACGACTGGCAAACGCCTTTTATCTAAAGGGTAAGGTTTCCGTTGAAGGCAAAGTCACCGCCCGACTTGAATTCGTCTGCACGGCCGCTCCGATTGACGCATGAGCATGGTTTTGCTGAATTCACTCGCAGCAGCAGCGGCGGTTGGTTTTCTGATGAATGCTCTGCCATGTAGCGACGTTGGAAGTCTGCCCCGTGCTGTTTAAGTTCGCCTTGCAGAGGGCGAAAGTTGTGATCGCCGTACCGGCAGTTATCGCCGAATCTCTGGACCGTCCGGCGCGAAGATTGTCGCTGTCCGAAAGAAGGTTTTTCGAACTGCGCTGAACCGGGTGAGTTTGCCGAAAACAGAAGATGTGCGAACTCGTTCCGAACGAGCCACCTTGGGATGTTGCGCTTTGCAACCAGTGGATTTGCTATTGGCCGAGGTTCGGGCAGGAGGCCCGTTCATGACAGAACCAGAATTCATCGAAGTCCTGCGATCCAGCGTTAATGAACTCTTGCGCTGGGTTGGCTTTGGCACTTTGACTGGACTCGCAGCAAAGGCCATTATGCCCGGTCGCGATCCCGGTGGAGCGGTCGCCACGATGCTGATGGGCATTGGTGGCAGTGTCATTGGGTGCGGAATCGTCCTGTTCTTTTGGCGGGATGCCGTAATCGATCCAATTAGCACCAAAGGCTTTTTTGCGGCTGTGCTGGGCTCATTCACGCTGCTTTTCTTCTACCGCCTTCTTTCGGGCTCGTTTCTCAAAGAGACCGAGGACGGCGATGTTCGATGGATGCACCGACTGCGTCGACGTGTTCGCAGACGAAGAGAAACTGATGAAATTCTCCGCGACGCTGCGTAGGGACAGGTTTTCCTCAGGGACGGGTCGCGGGTCGTTGATTTGAACGCTCGATTCCAGCCTATTGAAATCGGGATTCCGACGGCGACGTGATGGCGGTTTCATCGGGATGCGTTCGCAGGGTCCGCGCCTGCTGTCGCCGCATTTCATCGATGGCTTCCTGCAGTGCCTGTCGAGTCTGCCGGTTTCTTCGCAGTGATTGAGTCATATGGACTCGGCTTGCGAATGCATCACCCAATGCCAACAGAACAAGCCACATTGAAAGCAAAAGAAGTGCGACGATGTAGCCAGCGGAAAAAGCGAGTGAAGTCCTGAACTGCGGAAGATAGTCGCACATCGCGATCAACGCACCCAACGTGATTGTCAGCGAAGACGTTTGCATTCGGCGACGATACTGCTGTTCGACGAACTTCAACTCAGCCGACGAAATTCCGGCATCGCTCACCGCTTGTCGCCGCTGCCGCACGTGCCAGACCACCATCGCGATGCCAAAAAGCCAAACAAAAGCGCCGACCGCGATAAAGATTGAGTTGGTAACCATAAATGCAGCGGCCCAAAGAGTGGTTCCGAGGATTGTGTTAATGAATTTGGCAGGGCAATGTCGTTCAGTCGTCATCAACTAAGTCACATTGTCGCAAGTAGCATTCCAGACTTATCACAATGCCATAAAGGCAACTGCCACAGAGCTTTTCGTCATTCGAAGCAATGGCGATTCGCGACAGAAAATCGATCAGTTGGCGTTTTTTGACGAACGAGTGTCTCACAATGCCATGGTGCAAAGCTCGAATGGTTGGACCGCCAAAGAAACATCCCACGTCGCATCCGAACTCCTGTAAGGCTGCAGCATAATGAAGAGTCACTGTTGAGCCTGAGGCTCAACAGGAGTCCATTCGGTGGATTTATTTCCGCCGCCTGCCAAAGTATTACAGAGTGTGTTCGTCAGCAAATGAGATTGTGTTCACCTGATCTCGCGTTGTGTTATGAAGCGTCAGTCTCAGGTATGTTGAACTGCCGCCATCCTTCGATCGGCGCATGAGGTCGGCCGAAACCGCCTGAGCGACAACATCATTGTCCCGGTTCCTCAGGGGATGTTAACCCAGTGTCGCTATTCCCTGGCTTTGGATTGTTTGAATCGAATTTGTGATAGCCCAGCCCACTGACATGACATCAAATTGAATGATTTTGTTGTCCGCTCGACGACATCCTTTAGCAACGCTTTGAAAAAGGCGGCTCTGAAAGACAGCGAATATGAGCCGCTGGAAAGTGTCAGGCACCCTTTTCAACAGCCACTGAGGCGAGATCATAGCTTTCGCCGGTAGAGTCGTGCTCTCTTTTGGAAAGACTCACTCATATTGATAATGAGGCGCATCTGAAGACTTTTTTGGGACCCCGAACATTTTTGTAATCTCTGCGTCTCTCGTTTACGTATTTACAAAGGTGCGACTGCCTGAGCCCAAATCATTGAGTGTTTCAGTGAGGGCCGAGATCGAAATACTGATCTTTTGATCATTATTCTCCGGCTGGAAGTGAGATAATCTTCCACAGACTCCGGCAATTTTCGTTATTTTCTTCGGCCACCGGCGACTTATACCGGTGATGTCCTGCCCATCGGTGTTCAAACCGGTGGTTGCTGTGTACTGGGTCTTGACTGTTTCGGATTGCCTTGATCTTGGCGCACCATTTGCGGTTAGTTTGTATTGACTCCCCGGCGACTGCTGTTACGTCATGTGTCCAAGGGAGCGTTGGGACTGCAGTCATCAGACCCGACCAGGTGGAAGTAAACGCATCGTCCCCGGTGATGAACTCGAGTGAGGGAGCTTAGTGATGGTCAGTGCAGGCAAGACTGTTCGAGTGCAGAGTGAAAAGTTTCAGGGTTTTTCCAAATCGCGAGTTTCTGCGGTTGAGGCAGCTCACAACGATCAAGTTGCGGAGATTGGGTCTCAGACGCTTACTGTTGATGCTCTGAGTCCGGCTTGGACCTCCGATCGTGTTCGGAACGACAGCATCCTGCAGCGATCGGGTCAGGGCGAGAGCGTCGCATGCCTAGCCCAGTGCTACAATATGAGTCGGACAGCGATCCATGCGGCACTTCTTGAAGCTCGAGTGCATCGACTGATTTCCGCCAATGTTGACTATATTGACAGCGATGAGTTCGAGCGGGTCAATGCCGAATCCACAATTTGTGGGCCCTCGCCAGCAGTGTCAGAATCAGGGTTTGCTGGACGAATGCCGACAGGATTGCCGGCTTACCTGGGCGAGCTCTATCGAGTCCCTTTGCTCACAAAGGAGCAGGAGCAGTACTACTTTCGAAGGATGAACTTCCAAAAATGGAGGTTTTCGCAGCTTCGGCAGCAGTTGGATGTTCGAAAGCCGTCGGCTCGAATAGTTTCAAAGCTCGAACATTTATTGGAAGACATTTCGGATGTCAAGAATCTCTTGATTCGCTCAAACCTACGACTAGTGGTGTCAATTGCGAAACGATATCTCAAATCCAGTGCAGGTTTTTTTGAGCTGGTAAGCGACGGCAACATTTCGCTTATTCGAGCAGTAGAGAAGTTTGATTACGCACGGGGGAACAAGTTTTCAACCTACGCGTCATGGGCCATCTTGAAGAACTTCGCAAGATCCGTCCCGGCGGAACATCAGCGACTGGACCGATTCCGAACTGGTCAGGACGAAGTCTTTGCTCAATCGTCGGAATTCCGGGGATCATTCTTTATGGATGAACACATGAACCGATCTCAGCGGGCGGTGATTCGTGAAATGTTGCAAGAACTGGACGGCCGAGAGCAGCGGGTGATCGCCTGCCGATTTGGCCTTGATGAGGGTGCTGAGCCAGAAACGCTGGAGCAAGTTGGCAGTCGACTTGGGGTAACCAAGGAACGCGTCCGTCAGATTGAAGTGCGTACCTTGGAGAAACTGCGAAGAATCGCAGAACGTCATTCGTTTGAGATTCCGGGGTTCTAAGTGAAATTGTGGAGTCGAGCAACTCTGCTGCCGACAACATGGGGATCGATCTGGCTGGCAGATTTCTTGAAGTCTGGCGCTGCTTGAGTGTCGGGAGTCTGGCCCGATCGAGGCTGTTTTGCGAAACGACCTGCTGAGTTCACCCGTTGTTGGGAGCTTTCGGGGATCTGCCTTGCCTGGAGGAATCCGATTGCTATACTCCGCGACTCGCCGCCGCATCCGGTCCGCGCTAGTGTAGCTCAATTGGTAGAGCTCCGGTTTTGTAAACCGGTGGTTGTGGGTTCAAGTCCCTCCGCTAGCTTCCGCGAATTTTCGGACCTTGCATTGTCTTGGTGCGATCAATTGCAGGTGCACTTTGTAGATCAGTGGTGTTTAAGGAAGTGAAAAATAGGGGGAATACCTGAGTGGCCAAAGGGGCCAGACTGTAAATCTGGTGGCGTAAGCCTTCACAGGTTCGAATCCTGTTTCCCCCAATTCTCGCTTCTGGGGTTCTGCTTCAGGAGTTTCTGAGGGTTCTTTGTTTGGGCTGTCTAGGTGTTCCGGCAACGCGGGCGTAGTTCAATGGTAGAACTCCAGCCTTCCAAGCTGGTCGTGTGGGTTCGATTCCCATCGCCCGCTCTTTGCGTTCTGGGGACAGCTTGATCGCGGAAATTGCTGCTGTAGCTCAGTTGGTAGAGTACGTCCTTGGTAAGGACGGGGTCAAGGGTTCAAGTCCCTTCAGCAGCTTTTCTGCTTGGTGGGTAAGGTGTTTAGTGGTGTCTCGCGGTGAGGCGCCGTTGAGTTCTTTTTTGGTTGATTTGCCGGGCTTCGTTTGGTGTCCTGGCACAGTTTGATCTGGAGTTGGGGTAATGGCAAAGGGTACGTTTGAGCGAACGAAGCCGCACGTTAACGTTGGAACTATTGGTCATATTGACCACGGTAAGACGACAACTACAGCGGCGATCCTTGCAGTTCAGGCTGCTAAGGGAATGGCTACTATCAAGGCATACGCCGATATCGCAAAGGGTGGCACTGTTCGCGATTCTACCAAAACTGTGACAATCGCTGCGAGTCACGTGGAATACGAAACGCCGAATCGCCACTACGCACACATCGACTGTCCGGGGCACGCGGACTATATCAAGAACATGATCACGGGTGCTGCTCAGATGGATGGGGCGATTCTGGTGGTCTCGGCGGCTGACGGCCCAATGCCTCAGACTCGCGAGCATATTCTGCTTGCTCGCCAAGTTGGGGTTCCGGCGCTGGTCGTGTTTCTGAACAAGTGCGACTTGGTTGACGACTTGGAATTGTTGGACTTGGTTGAGATGGAAGTTCGTGAGTTGCTTACGAAATACGGATTCCCGGGTGACGACATTCTTCTGGTCAAGGGAAATGCTCGCGGGGCGTTGGATAACCCGGCTGATGAGAAGTTTAGTGCCTGTATCACAAATCTGATGGAAGCGTTGGATAGCTCTATTCCTGAGCCCAAGCGAGCTGTGGACAAGCCATTTTTGATGGCTGTCGAAGACGTGTTCTCGATTGAAGGGCGAGGTACTGTTGCAACTGGCCGAATTGAAGCGGGTGTCGTAAAGGTTGGCGAAAAGATTCAGGTTATCGGTCTTCGTGACACGCAGGAAACAACTGTGACCGGTGTCGAAATGTTCCAGAAGACTCTGGATCAGGGGATTGCGGGTGACAACGTTGGTATTCTTTTGCGTGGTCTGAAGAAGGAAGATATTCAGCGAGGTCAGGTTCTTGCTGCAAATAACTCAATTAAGCCGCATACTCAGTTCGAGGCTGAGGTGTACGTTCTGAGTAAAGAAGAAGGTGGCCGTCATACCCCGTTCTTCACTGGCTACCGCCCTCAGTTCTACTTCCGTACAACTGACGTGACTGGTTCAACAACATTGTTGGGCGGCGCTGAGATGTGCATGCCTGGTGACAATGTGAAGGTTGAAGTTGAGTTGGGCAAGCCAATTGCGTTGGTCGAGCAAAGTCGATTCGCGATTCGTGAAGGCGGAAAGACTGTCGGGTCTGGCGTTGTAACAAAGATTATCAAGTAATTCTCGGTAATGTGGCTTTAGGCTGCCTGCTGGTGGTTGTATCAGCAGGCAGTTTTGCTTTTTGGCTTGGGGTTGTGTCATGCGAGAGTATGTGTGGCTTGAATGCACGGAGTCCGGACAGCGGAATTATCGTGTGATCAAGGAGACTCGCGGGACGGAGCGGCTGGAGTTGATGAAGTATTGCCCGAAACTTCGGAAACACACGCTTCATAAAGAGTCGCGCAAGAAATAGAACGGGTGTTGCCGTTCCGGGTTGAACGGGTGTAGCTCAATCGGCAGAGCAGCGGATTCCAAATCCGCAGGTTGGGGGTTCAAGTCCCTCCGCCCGTGCTTGAATGCCGGCTGTGGTGATTTTGGGTTTGGTCTCTGGTTCCGTTTTTGGTGTTGAGCGTCACATGTCGAGCAAGAGTGCGGGTGCCTCACTGCTGCCTGAGCTGTTCCGATTTGGTATTTACAAGTCGAATCAGGGTCGCATGGTGCGGCAGTTTACTTTCTTTGCGATCGCCATTGTGGCGGCGTTTGGGTGCATTACGCTCTCAAACGGTCCGCTGATGGCATCGGGGAAGGGAATTCAGGTCGGTGTCCCGCTGGGAATCTGGCTGTTTGTTTGCTGGATTGCCTTTCGGGTGGTGAACATCGCAAAGTTCGCCGACTTCCTGGTTTCAGTAGAGTCGGAGCTGGAAAAGGTCACCTGGCCGACACGCAGAGAAGTTGTGCAGGCGACGATTGTTGTGATTTGCACCATGGTTTTCCTGGGTTTGTTTCTGTTCCTGATCGATCTGCTTTGGCGCTGGGTGTTTAGTTTTATTGGTTTCA
>JANMEV010000665.1:0-2443 GCA_031377305.1 Planctomycetota bacterium
GCAAAACTGTTCGCGATTCGGGCCGTCGAAGTTGCTCATGAACGGAGGTGGTGCCGTTCGCTTCAGAAAACAGTACACGCTGCGACGATAAAGCGACGTCCCATGATCCTGCATGTAGAATCGAGTGTTGCTGTTTTCGTAACCAACTGGTTCCCAAATATCATCCGGTTGATACGACAACACGCCTCGACCACCCATCGTCAGATCCATCAGGCCACTAACGAACAACGCGTTGTCTCGCAGTTGTTCGGCATCCAGACGGAAGCGAGGCCCATGAGCCAGCCAGCGATTTTCGGGATCCCGTTGATGCAACGCGTCACCGATTGTCGACTGCTGCCGGAATGTCGCAGAGTTCAGTAACAGCCGATAGAAGTCTTTCACATCCCAGCCACTGTCGCGAAAATTCACGGCCAGCCAGTCGAGCAGTTCCGGATGGCTCGGCAAATCACCGCGAGTTCCAAAGTCATCGCTCGTCTTGACGAGGCCAGTGCCAAACACCTGCTGCCAGATTCGATTCACAGTCACTCGAGCCGTCAGCGGATTTTCGCTTGACAGTAGCCAGCGGGCCAGATCCAAACGGTTCGCTCGCTGCCCCGGCGGAATCGGCTGACCATCCTTGTTCTTCAGCACAGGGAATTCGGCTGGTACGTTCGGTTCGACTTTGTCACCCGGTTTGTCGTACTGCCCTCGCAACATCACGAAGGCTTCGCGAGGCTTGTCGAGATCATTGAAGACGAAAGTGCCGGGGATTGTGCTGTCGATAAGGATCTTTGCATTTGTCGCGGCGGCGAAGGAGTTTCGTAGATCGACCACTGCAGATTCGGACGTTCGCTGAATATACTGTAGCCAGAACTGCAACAGCTTTGCTTTCTGGTCGGCCGGAGCATCATCTTTCGGTCCACCGACAAGCAAAGCATGCAAATCGCCGCTGATGCCGCCGGGATTCATGCCTTTGCACACCGACCACCATTGCTGAAACGACGAACTCGGATCCGTTGCCGCGGTCGCCTTACCAACGACGCGAACATCGTCCACAAAGAACTTGCCGCCGTTGAGTGCAAAGCCGATGCTCTTCACTCGAGCTCCTGGTTTCGATCCGACTTTTTCGAACGGCACCGAGACCAGCGTCCAATCGCCTGCCGCTGGAAGCGGCCCCATTTCGGCATCCGCCTTGCCGCCAACAACAGACTTGTCGCCCCAAACCACGCGATGATTCTTACCATCGTCGAACTGCATCGCGAAGGCTTTGGGAGGACTAAACGGATCAAGCCGTAGCCAGAATTCGATCCGGCCTTCCGCTCGCGTCATCACCGGAATGAGCGGCAGTTCGAGCGTCAGATCGTAGTCGCCACCATACGCCAGTTGAAGAACTCGCCGACCCGCTTTCGCACCAAACTCGGGATCGAGCAGCCAGACCGCATCGTCGCGGGACGTGTTTCGAGATCTCGATCCGAACGGAAACGCATCATCAAAGACAACATCACTGACTTCTCGAACGGCCGACGCTTCCGCGGTTTCTGCTCCGACTGCTGCCGACGGATCGGTGTACTCAATCTTTGCAACAGCATCTTCCAGTTGCTTCCTCGCAGCCGCTTCGGCCGACTGAGCTGCCTCCAGTTCAGCTTTCTGTTTCGCGCTCGGAACCTTGATAAACGGGTTGGTGTTGCGAATGTTCCCATCCATCGCCGGGTCGGACGTGGAGTAGAAGAACGAGTACATCGAATAGAAATCTTTTTGCGTCACCGGATCAAACTTGTGATCATGACACACTGCGCATCCGGCCGTGAGACCCATCCAGGTTTGCATCGTGGTGCTCGTGCGATCCACGGCGTAACGGTACAGCCATTCGTCCGCAATCGCTCCGCCTTCGCTGGTGGTGACGTTGCAGCGATTGAAGCCGGTCGCCACTTTTTGCTCAAGGGTCGGTTCGGGAAGCAAGTCACCCGCAAGCTGCCAAGTTGTAAACTTGTCGAACGACAGATTCTGATTGAACGCACCGATGACCCAGTCACGATAGGCCCACATTTCTCGTTCGTTGTCGAGATGCAGCCCGTGCGTGTCGGCATATCGAGCAACATCCAGCCAATAACGAGCCTGCTCTTCGCCGTACCGAGGCGATGCGAGATAACGATCGACCATCTTTCGGTACGCGTCGGGTGATTTGTCGGCGAGGTACTGATCGACTTCCGCAACTGTCGGCGGCAAACCGGTCAGAGTGAAGGAGACTCGGCGGATAAGCGTCGAACGATCCGCTTCTGGCAACGGTGTCAGTTTCTGCTGTTGAAGCTTCTGCATGATGAACGCGTCGACCGGATTCGAGGCCCAGTTAGGGTCGGCCACTTGTGGAACTGTGGCAGCGATCGGCGATTCGAACGCCCAGTGCTTTTGGTACTTCGCCCCTTGTTCGATCCAACGCTTCAGCAGATCCTTCTGAGCATCAGTC
>JANMEV010000702.1:0-7906 GCA_031377305.1 Planctomycetota bacterium
TTGTGCTGTCAGAACCGATTGCAATTAAGGTGAAGTAGACAAATGAGCCGCGAGGCGCTAGCCGCGGGTGAGTGCGAGAGAAACTAACGGAAAACACCCGCGGCTAGCGCCGTGCGGCTCAGTTTTGTGAAATCAAACGGAGAACTAAATCATGAGCGATCCATTTCACGCGTCATCGATCTTTTGTCCCGGGCCGAAAATGTTTGGTTCTGCGGGTCGACGTGGCTTTATGCGAATGGGGCTGGGCGGATTTGCGAGCCTGACTCTGCCGGGGTTGTTGCGACTTCAGGCGGCTCAGGGATGCGAATCCAGCGGCAAGCCGGCGAGCGAAAAGTCGGCCGTCATCATGGTTTGGAAACCGGGCGGATGCTCACACATCGACACATACGATCCAAAACCTGATTCCGGCAGCGAGTACCGAGGCCCATTTGGTACGATCGATACGAAAGTGCCCGGGCTGAAGTTCACTGAGCTGTTGCCGATGCAGGCGGCGATTGCCGATAAGTTCACTGTGCTGCGTTCCATGCGGCAGACGGCAGGCGGACATCCGGCTGGTTCGATGCAGATGCTGTCCGGCGATCCGGATACGCGCGACAAACCAAAGCCAAAGTTCCCCGACTGGATGACGGTCACGAACTACCTGAGATCGCAAAGCGGGCCTCGCACCAATCCGCTCCCGTTGTACGCGGGCATCAATCCGCCGCTGGAATACAACGGCCCTGCGTATCTCGGCGACGCGTATTCGCCGTTCACCGTCAACGGCGATCCCAGCGCGCCGACTTTTTCGGTCCCGAATATCGGACTGTCCGACCAGAACGAAGTGCAGCGACTCGGTCGCCGTTCTTCGCTGCGTCAGAATCTGGACACGCTTGAACGAGCTTTCGATCGCCAGGGAGAGCTCGGCGCACTTGATCAGTTCGAAGAACAGGCGATGACGCTGCTGACGAATCCAAAGACCAAAGACGCGTTCGATCTGACCAAAGAGGACGATAAGACTCGCGACCGCTATGGCCGCAATTCTTGGGGACAGCAACTCCTGATGGCTCGCCGACTGGTCGAAGCCGGTGTGGAAGTTCTCACCAGCAGTCTTAGCGGTCCTTTGTGCGGTCGAGTCGCCAACTGGGACGATCATGCCGTCAATCACCACGTCTTTGACGCGCTCAGGTTCCGTGCTCAGGCATACGACCAGGCCGTGTCGGCATTAATCGAAGATATCTATGACCGCGGTCTCGACAAGCGAGTTCTCGTCGTCGTCACGGGTGAATTCGGCCGTACGCCAAAGATCGAACATTCCGCCAGTACTGGCGCAGGCAACGCGAGTGCTCCAGCAGGGACAATGCAGCCTGGTCGAGATCACTGGCCGCGAGCGTTCTCAAATATCTGGGCCGGCGGCGGCATCCAAACGGGGCGAGTGATCGGTGCAACAGACAAACGCGGCGAAGATGTAATCGAACGCATCTGCAATGCGGAAGATTTCCTTGCGACGATTTATCACCATCTTGGCATCGACGCCGCAAACACGCTCATCAAGGACTTCAACGGCCGCCCAACGCCGATCGTGAATCATGGTAAACCGATTGCGGAACTGATCGGCTAGTACACCGTCAACTTTTAAACCATGGGTTCTCGATATCAGCCGCCAGGCGCAAGCGGTTTTTTGATTTCATGGGTTTTCACAACCCGAAACGTCAGTGAGGGATCAGCTTTGCCGCGTTGTTTGAATAACAATCCCTCGCTGACGCATCGGGTTAGGATTAAATCAACAGCCTGCCAGCCCACAGTGCAAAACCGGAGACCATCGCGTTCTGGCCAATTCCTTCAGCCCCAAATTCACGGCACTCCTCAATCAGTCGATTCAGGAGAAGCCTTTAAACTCAAACAGCGAATACGCGAAGTGGACGAACAGCACAAAGAGTGTGGCCCACAAGATCGTGCGAGTCACACCGTGGCTGATATCGGTGCCTGAAAGTTTTCGCTCGGTTCCACATCGCCACGACAGGATAGCAATGCCCGCGCCACAGGTGAGAAGCTTAGCCATCAGCCAGGCGGTCCCTTTGTAGAACACGCCCTTTGGCAGAATCAATTCTTTGTGAAAATGTGCGTCCCAGAACCCGATCCCCAAATCGGAATGAGTCATCAGGAAGGCAAACGACGCAGTGATCGCGGCCGTCGCGTAGCTCAAAAAAGTCAGGAAAGGCGTCCCGATCAGAAAGGCATAGAGGATCGGAGTCCGCAGCGTACGATAGGGATTGATGCCGAGCGTTTTCATCGCGTCCAGTTGGTTGCCGTAGACTTTGATTCCGATGTCCGACGCAACAGCAGCTCCTGATCGAGCGGCGATCAGGATCGTGGCCAGGATGGGAACCAGAAAACGGTACAGCGAAAACCCGGTTGCGTGGAGAAGATTCTCGGTCAGCAACGGTTCAGTGAACTGGCGAAACGGAAGGTATCGAAACACAAAATCCTGTGCGACGAATCCCAGGATCATTCCGGCCACGGCGATGTAAACACAGGCTGACGGCCCGGCCACAAGCATCAGGTAGTAGCCCGTGTATCGAACGCCCCACTTGAAACTTCGCCACAGGGGCATCAAACACCAAGGCAAACAGAAAATGTCTTCGACGAACTGCCCGGTGCTCGAAAGAGCGTTCAACACTCCTCCGGAAATCTGCTTCTGCAACGTCGGACCAGCGGCGATCGCTCCAACGTCGGGTGGCGTTCCGAGCGCCTCGGAAAGCTGCCCCCAGCGTTCCTTTGGCACTTCGATCAAAGCCTGCTTCTCATGATCAAGAAGAATAATTCGATCGGCGATTCGACTTAATGTCTGATAGTCGTGCGTCACCAGAATCGAAGTCCGCTGATAGCGAAGCTGAGTCTCACGGATCAGATCGGCAACCTGATACGACGTGTTTGTATCCAGCCCCGATGTTGGTTCATCATACAGAATTACATCCGTGTCGGGTGCAATTGCACGGGCGATGGCGAGCCGTTGCTGCTGGCCTCCGCTAAGCACAGATGTGGGGCGATCGGTGGGAACTCGCAGTTCCTCCAAAAGCTGAGATGCTCGATTCTGTGTGGTTTTTTTTGCGACGTTCGCATGATCGAGGGCGATCTGGACGTTCTGCAAAGGTGACAATTCATCCAGCAGTGCGAAGCTTTGAAAGACAACGGCAACGGGGTGCGTGGCATCGCCCTCGGATCGCGTCACTTCGCCTTTCTTCACGAATGAGATGGACCCGGAGTATCGAATTCCAGCGTAAGCAGCGTCGATTAGCCCGGCCAGAATTCGCAACAGAACCGACTTGCCAACACCGCTGCAGCCGAGGAGTAAAATGACTTCGCCAGCCGGAAAGGTCGCGTTGGCATTCTTCAGCAGGACTCGGTCGCCGGCCTGAACAGTAAGGTCGCGAACGTCGATGCGAGTACCAGTTCCAACATTTCCAGATCCGCCAGTCGCTGAGGGCGATGGACTGCAGGCAGAGGGCTGTGATGCTTCGGCGGGTGGCATCTTCTAATCATCTTTCGTCGAAGCAAAGAACGTTGGAGGAATTGAAATTTATCGATAGAAAGCTGGCAGAGGGACGATAAGCCGGGTTCTGTCGAGGGCGTTCATTTCTCTAGGATGTTGATTGCTCAACACCTCCAGCAGTCGACCCGAAGGTATGACGAGCCGAACCGACTCGTGGCCGTCCGAAGACGACCGTTCCTTCTGCTTGACCTTGCTCCCAATGGGGTTTACCCAGCCGACTCGGTCGCCCGAATCGCTGGTGCGCTCTTACCGCACCGTTTCACCCTTACCACGTCGTAGCCTTCTCGGAGCGAACTCCGAGTGCAACTTCGACGTTCGGCGGTTTGCTTTCTGTTGCACTTTCCCGATCCTCACGGACGGTGGGCGTTACCCACCATTGTGTCCTTCGGAGCCCGGACTTTCCTCTAAACCGTAAAGTTCAGCGAACGCCTGTCCCTCTGCCAACGCACGCATTGTCTCGAACCTAGCGTGAATCGCAAACCACTGCGGAAAGTTGAACGATCTTCGACAAAGTACAGCATCGGCAGCGAACCTCTGCCGAACGAATGTTGCAGGTCGGCTCCTGGCATGAGCGGACCAGTCGCTGTCGGCACACCCGATCCTCTAGACCGAGCACTGAGTATAATTCGCTGGATATCAGAAATCCTTGAGACATTTGCCCGAGGTTCCTCATGGCGATGAATATCCCTCAAGCGGCAGACGGTTCCGCAGGTTTCCGCGTTCGAAGCAACCGGGCGTTTCTCGTCAGCGAATGTTGGACCAATGTCAGCGAAACATCAGAGAGTTCGTCTGCCGAATCATCGCGTGGTTTCGCTGACGGGGATGTTTGGAAGCCGATAGAACAGACAAACAGGAAGAATGATGGCTCCCAGCGATACAAACATCGCCCACTGATACTTTGTGTCACCGTCCTCACCAAAGAACCCGCGAAAGATCACACCAAAGACTGCAACATAGGCAGCAGCAAGCAGAATGCCGATCCATGTGAACAGGTTCTGAACTCCCAGTAATCTTCCCTTCAGATCAGGCGGCGGAGCCTGTTGCAGGAAGACCTGCACGGGAACAACAAACATTCCTGCCGACAAACCAAGAAGCACCATGCTGGCCCGCAAAGCCCATTCCAGCATGTCGGCGTGAATCAGACTTGCAAGGATAGAAACATCGCCGCTGCCGGCATTGGACGGAATCCCCAGTCGCCCACTGCCCAGCCACGCAATCAGCATCAAAGAAAGGAAAAGCATCCACGAACCCAGTCGGATCCAACTTTGTCCGCTTCGGCCCTTGCCGGCGAATCCTGCGACAATGCAACCGATCATAATTCCGAAACCAATGCCAGACACCATCAGACTCGTCCGAGTATCGCTGAGCTTCAAAGTCGATTTCCCCAGCGTGTTCACCGCCATCTGAGTCGCAGCGCCGAGAAACCAAAAGATCGTCGCAATCAGAATCGCCAGTAACAGGCCTCGATCACGTCGGATCAGTTGAGCTATTGGCTTCGGAACAGCCAGATTTTCCCACTGCAATTTCAGTGATGGCTCGGCAATCCTGGTGCGAGGAATCAGCAGCGACGCGAGTGTCCCCAGGCCTGCAATTCCAATCGCGATCAGGCTGCCAATCCACATGGACCGCCCGATCTGATCGAGTGCAATACCCGCGGAAACGGTTCCAAAGATGATCGCCAGAAACGTCGTCATCTGCACGGCTCCGTTGACGGGCAGCAGGTGATCGTCTCGAAACAGCTCCGGTAGCACGCCATATTTTGACGGAGCAAAGATCGCGCTGTGAGCTCCCATCAGGCAAAGCACGGAGATCAGGAACAACAACTGTGCGTCGACGGTCAATCCGGGGATCAGCAGGACCATCAGAGCGATCGCCATGATGACGACCTCTGCCAGTTTGCATCCGACAATCACTCGCTGCTTGGAACATCGGTCCGACAAAAATCCGCCAAGCCCTGACAGCAGCACGAAGGGCAAAGCAAAGGCCACCATCGCCATGGGTTGTCGATCGGGCGGTGCCTGATTTCCAGCCGCTTTTGAGACATTGCTGACGCACGTCAGCAGGACCATTTGCTTGAAATAGTTATCGTTGAAGGCACCCAAAAACTGCGTGAGCAGAAAGCTCCAGAAAGTGGTGGACCAAATCGCATGCTTTGTTGTCGCGTTGCGATCTTCGCCAACATTCAGAACTGTGTACGGAGAACTCATGTTTCGTGCCGTTCCTTCAGACACCGAGAATCAACAGGGTTTCAGGTCCGAATCAGAGCAGGGTATCGGAAAAACCGCAACAGGGATCGGTGCGGACTGTACGAATCTCGTTGATTGTCCGTGAGACGCCGCATGAAGTTTCGCGACAACATTAGGCGGATCCCTTGACCTGAGGCGGTTGCCAGGTCACGCTCTCCGATTCCTGCTGAGGGTTCAGCAGGCTCCTGCCTGTAACTCATCCTGCCGCCGTTTTGAAAATAGAAGTGACTGAGCATGCAAACGACTCCTCACAACGAGACATCGCGACGAAATTTCCTTGCGACTTCTGCTGTTGCCGCTGCCGCGATTAGTGCTGTTCCGGCAACACTGAACGCCGGCGCCCATGCTGGCGGCAGTGATCTGCTGAAGGTCGGTCTTGTGGGAGTCGGCGGACGCGGAACCGGAGCGGCTGAGCAAGCTCTGAACGCCGACCCTGGCACAGAGCTGGTCGCACTGGGCGACGTCTTCGAAGACTGCGTCGAACGAGGCCGCCGTCAGTTGAGCCGAATGTTCAACAAGGAAGGCCAGCCGGCTCGAGTCACCGCGACCGACGACCAGTGCTACGTCGGCTTCGATGCGTACAAGAAAGTCATCGACAAATGCGACGTCGTTTTGCTGGCGTCAACTCCTCACTTTCGTCCGGAACATTTGCGAGCGTCCGTTGAAGCGGGCAAGCACATCTTCTGCGAAAAACCAGTCGCCGTCGACGCTCCCGGAGTGCGATCGGTGATGGAATCGTCTGAGATGGCACGGCAGAAAAACCTGTCTCTGGTTTCCGGACTTTGCTGGCGTTATCACCACGGCAAGAGAGCCACGTTCGAGCAGCTTCGTAACGGCGCGATTGGCGACATCGTGGCGATGCAGTGCAGCTACATGACCGGTGGAGTCTGGGATCCTCGCCGCCAACACGATCAGTGCAAGAATGAAATGGAATACCAGATGCGAAACTGGTACTACTACACTTGGCTGTCAGGCGACTTCAACGTCGAGCAGCACATTCACAGTCTCGACAAGATGATGTGGGCGATGAACGACGAAGCTCCGGCCACCATCAGCGGTTCCGGCGGTCGTCAGGTTCGTACCGATGAGAAATACGGCAACATTTACGACCACTTTGACGTCGTCTATCAGTGGGCCAACGGTGTGAAGGCGTTCGCTCGCTGCCGTCACTGGGCGAACTGTGAGAACGAAGTGGAGGACTACATTTTCGGAACCAGAGGCCGCATCAACGTGATGGCTCACGAGATCACCGACCACGCCGGCAAAGTGATCTGGAAGTTTGAAGGTGAAGGCGGCGACATGTATCAGATCGAGCATAACGAGTTGTTTGCCGGCATCCGCGCCAACAAGCCGATTAACAACGGCGACTACATGTGCAAGAGCACCATGCTGGCAATTGCCGGACGAATGGCGGCTTACTCAGGTCAGAAGCTGACATGGGACGCGGCACTGAACTCGAAGGAAGATCTCAGCCCCAAAGCCTACGAATGGACCGACATTCCGGTTCCAACGGTGGCGATTCCGGGCAAAACTCCGTTCGTGTGATGGACGAACGGCGACTCGAGCAGTCTCCGCTGACCACCGTCGCTTCGCTGCGGAATCAGCAAACTCGGGGGCTCGAAACGTACGCTTCGCATCGTGCTGAAACGATGAAGCATGTCGCCGACGCGGCAGCCCGCCTGAACAGTACAGGCGGGCTTTCGATCTCAGTCCTCGGTGCCGGAAACTGCCTGGATGTGGACTTGGAATTCCTTCAGGGCCGTTTTGAAAAGGTTCAATTATTTGACTTGGATAGAGCCGCGTTGGAGCATGGAGTTCAGTCGCAGTTGGGTTCTGGCAATGCCGAAAACAGCCCGCCCGCCGCGACGATCGAAATGCTCGCTCCGTTCGACTTGGCTATGCCGCTTGCCAGTCTGACGGCCGAATCTATCTCATCCGCTGATCAGGTTGAATCGATCTGTTCGCAGTTGGCGGCTCCGTTTGATTCTTCGCCTGCGGATCGATCGGACGTCGTGCTCTCGACATGTGTGCTGAGTCAGATCATGGGAGGCGTGCTGCACCTGGTGCCGGAGGAACATCCGGCGTTTCTGTCTCTGTTACAGGCCATTCGAAGAGGCCACTTCCGGCGGAT
>JANMEV010000011.1:0-21245 GCA_031377305.1 Planctomycetota bacterium
AGCGCACCATGTGCTGACGCTTTGTACGGGGCAACGGGCCTGATAGCGCCGCGATGGGCCGGACAAGGCTCGTCTCGACGGAGCGAGACGGCTACTTTGGGCTGCCCCATATGCCGAATGTTTCCATGTTGCAAAACAAGAGCTCGGAACTGTGGGCAGAGCCATCGGCACACGATTCAAGGTTTCATCGTTTGTTCTGTGCTGTTGCAAAGTAGCCATCTCGCTCCGCCGAGATGAGCCTTTCAGTTTTCACGTTCCACAACCAAATGCAGCGCACCATGTGCTGACGCTTTGTACGGGGCAACGGGCCTGATAGCGCCGCGATGGGCCGGACAAGGCTCGTCTCGACGGAGCGAGACGGCTACTTTGCACGAGTGTCACATCCTGATATCCGCCTCACCACAGCAAGTGTCTGGAAGAGAGGCAAAGCGATGCCACCTGGGCTAAGTGTCGCCATTTCTGCCGACGTAGTTAAGTCCGGCCGAGTATGCCCAGGTTCTCGATCAAGAACCCACCTTTGATTGCAGATATTCCTGTCGCAACGATTCTAACTCGTCCTCGCTGATCACTCCGTCATTGCGATGCGTCCCAGAAAGAATCCATCTCCAAAAATCTGCGTCTGGTTTGTCACTTCCAATTTCTGTATAGCCACATGCATGCCCATCCGACGTCCACCAAGCCGTCCGTACCTGTATTGTTCCGGTCTCATCGACGTAGGAACGGTACGGACGGTAGAACCTGTGCTCCTCACCGGGCAAAAGCTCTCTGTCAGCATGAGATTCCCAGCCGGCTGGAGGCGTTGAGATGAACTCCATCGGGGAATGGTGGCCGGATTTTTTGTTTGTGCAAAGGACAAAAAAACACTTACCATCCGCTTCAAATCGCACCGTTAGCGGCACCCCACAATATGGGCATGGCACTGACTCGATATCTTCAATCGAGGCACCGCGGACTAATTTTTGAACGATCGCATCTAAGGGATCGATGCGAGATTCCCTCGAAATGCCAAACCACCCCAAGAACCTCTCCAGCATCTCCCACATTCACACAACCTTTTGCTGACAGTGGTAGGCGACATAACATCCGCTTCTGGTCAAGCCTGAAGGCTCTGACCGAAATCTATTCTGACTCAGGTTCGAATTGTTGTTGCACTTCTTCGCCAGCGGACGATGTTGTCTCCGCCGCCAGCTTCGCCTGCGCCGCAGCAGCCCTCGCGGCTTCTTCGTCGATGACGTCGCCGGGAATGACTGCACAGGACACGAGCGTGTCATCCTGGTCGAGGCGGATGATGCGGACGCCTTGGGTGTTGCGGCCGATGGTGTTGATGTCGGAGGCGCGGATGCGCTGGATCTTGCCACGGCTGGTGACCATGAGGACTTCGTCGGAATCGATCACGCTGAGTACATCCACCACTTTGCCGTTGCGGGCGGTGGTTTTGATGTCGCGGAGACCTTTGCCGCCTCGACGCTGGCGGCGGTACTTCATGTTGCTGCCGGGTGAGGATTCGTCGGCGGCTTCGGCTTCTGCAGGTTCTGCAGCTTCGTCGGCACCGACAACCTCATCGGATTCAGGAACAGCGTCGTCGGAATCTGAGCGATTGAGGACAATCGCTCTACTTTCTTCATCAGGAGCGACTTCCGCAGGTCCAAACGGCGTGCGTTTGCCGTAGCCGTGTTCGCAAATACTGAGCAGAGTGCGATCGGAATCAGCGACGACCATGCCGACGACGATATCGCCCTTCGACAGGTTGATTCCCTTCACGCCGCGAGTCGCTCGGCCCATTGGGCGAGCATCTTCGTGGTTGAAGCGGATCGCCATGCCGGTGGATGTCGACAGGATCAGATCGTTGTCGCCTTCCACAATTCGCACATCGACCAGAGCGTCGCCTTCGTCGAGACGAATCGCGATGATGCCTCCCTTTTGAGGCCGACCGTAAGCTGACAGAGCTGTCTTCTTGATGATGCCCTGGCGAGTCGCGATGACAAGATATTTGTCATCCGGGAAGTACCGTACGTTGAAGCAGTTGGCGATGCCTTCGCCTTCTTCCAAAGTCATCAGATTCGCGAGGGCTCGCCCTTTGCCTGTGCGAGCCTGCAACGGCAGATCGTAAACCTTGATCCAGTGAACCTTGCCCTTGTCCGTGAAGAACAATAGGAAGTCGTGAGTGCTGGAGACAAACAAGTGGGCGATCGGATCTTCTTCGTCCGATGTCGCGCCTTTGATGCCTTTGCCGCCGCGGTTCTGAGCCTCGTACACATCCAGCGGAGTTCGCTTGATGTAGCCTCGTTGCGACATTGTCACCACCATCGGCTGGACGGCGATCAGGGCTTCCTTGTCGTAGTCGCCGAGTTCCTCTTCCGAGATCGTCGTGCGACGCTTGTTTGGGAAGCGAGCCTTCAACTCTTCCATGTCGGCTCGCACGACGGCACGCAGATTGGATTCGTCGGACAGCAGGCGGAGGTATTCGGAAATGTTGTTCAGTAAATGCTGATGTTCGGCAACGAGCTTTTCGCGTTCCAGATTCGCCAGCGAACCAAGCTGCATCGAAACGATCGCTTCGGACTGATTGGTCGACAGGAAGTAGTTGTCCGCTTCGCCGTTCTCCAGCACAAAGGCCTTGAAGCCGTCGTCCCCGAGAGCTCGTGAAACCAGAGCCGACTGAATTGGAATTGTCTGCAGAGCTTCCTTCGCGGCCGCTCGACTGGCAGAATCTCGAATGGTCTTGATGATGCGATCGATGTCGATCTGAGCCAGCAGCAAACCTTCGACAGTATGCTTTCGCTTGCGAGCTTCTCGCAGCAGGAACTCGGTGCGGCGTCGGATCACGTCGACTCGATGGCGGATAAACGCATCCAGCATCATGCGAATCGGCATCAACTGTGGCCGGTTGCCGTCCAGCGCCAGCATGATCACGCTGACAGTCGTTTGCAGTGGCGAAAACTGATAAAGCTGGTTCAGAACAACGTCCTTGTCGGCATCTCGCTTGAGCACGATATGCAGACGGACCTGCCATGACGGAACGTTGCGGTCCGTCAGGTCGACGATGCGCGCGATGCCCTTGATGCGTTCGTCGCGGACAAGCACTTCCAGCTTTTCACGAATACGGTCGCGAGTTTCCTGGTATGGAATCTCGGTCACCACAATCACGTCCGCCTTGCCTTCGGTTTCGAAGTGCGTGCGAGAACGCAACGTCAGCGTTGAGCGGCCGGTCATGAAAGCCTGGCGAATGCCCATTGTTCCGCAGATGATGCCACCGGTCGGGAAGTCCGGCCCTGGCATGACTTCAAGCAGTTCGTCGAGCATCGTGTCGGGATTGTCGATGATGCGAATGACGGCTTCGCAGACTTCCGCCATGTTGTGTGGAGGAATGCTGGTCGCCATCCCGACCGCGATACCGTTCGACCCGTTGACGAGCAAATTGGGAAATCGAGCAGGCAGAACAACGGGCTCAAGTCGATCGTTGTCGTAGGTCGGAGTGTAGTCCACCGTTTCGCGATCGATGTCGCGCATCATTTCGGCGGCGGCTGGCGACAGGCGAGCTTCTGTGTATCGCATGGCCGCGGGAGGAAGCCCGGCGAGCGATCCGAAGTTGCCCTGCTTGTCGATCAGGACTTCACGCATGACCCAATCCTGAGCCATACGAACCAGCGTTGGATAGATGGCACCTTCACCGTGCGGGTGATAATTACCGCTGGTATCGCCGGCGATCTTCGCACATTTCTTGCGTCCACCGGTTGGGCCAAGGTTCAGGTCATTCATCGCGACAAGGATACGTCGCTGCGATGGTTTGAGTCCGTCACGAACGTCCGGCAAAGCTCGACTGATGATGACGCTCATCGCGTACGTCAGGTAGCTGGTCTGCATTTCCGCGCGAATGTCAGTACGAAGAACGCGTGGGTCGAGTGGCTCAACGGGCAGACTGCTGTCGCCTTGCGGATTGTCGGTGGACAAACTGAATTCCTCCTGGAAGATTGAAACATTACTTGCGAAAGCACTTTGCCGAACGAGTCTCCTGACCCGCTGCGATGATTTTGTGTCAAGCCGAAACGAGGTCGACCGCTCGCTCACGCGGGGCGAAACGCGGCCACCTTTTGCCCGCCATCAAACTACCATTCGCTGCGATCGCGCAAGTGGTTTTACGCCTATGGTTTACGGCAATAATTCCGGCACGGCGAATTGTAGCAAAATCTGCCGGTTTCTCAATTCTCACGGCCAACGTTGTGGGTGGGAAAAACCGAACTTGACCCCTTTTTGAAAATCACCATATAACCCGGTAGATTTGCTCAGCGAACTGCACTCAAAAGCAGCTGAAACTGCGACCTGTGGACTTCTCAACCGCAGCCCATGCAGTTCAGGATCGATGCAATTCGCCCATCCCGTCTTTAAACCACTCGACCTCTCGTTTTGAAGCGACGCAGTTTTCACGAAGCCAGGCCGCTTCGAGATTTGAGTTGTTTCGATCCCTCCTCCCGTCCCACGTTCCAAGATGCGTCAGTCTTAGGAGATCTCGTCATGCAGGAAGCATCCAATTCCCCCAACAGCAATCCTGTTGTCCGCACTCGAACCAGCCGTGGCGGAATCCTCTTTGGAGGCACGCTGTTGATTGCGATCGCGGCTGGCATCACTATGCAGGTCTGGCGAGCTCAGGACGGTCAAGCGGCTGAGCAGAAGACTTCCCGCACCGTGACTGAAGGATCGTCTACAGATGACGCGTTCAAGACAGCTTGTGCGAAAGTCAACAGTGAATCGATTTCGTTCGAAGACCTTGCCAGGGAGTGCATCGCAAAGACGGGCAAGGAAGTTCTGGAGAACATGATCAACCGCACGATCATTCGTCAAGCTTGTGCCGAGCGTGGCGTTACCGTTTCTGAAGCGGACGTGGATCAGGAGATCGTAGAAATCTCCAAGAAGTTCGGCCTCGCTGTCGACCAGTGGTACAAGATGCTCGAAGCAGAACGAGGCCTGAATGCGGAGCAGTATCGCCGCGACATTATTTGGCCGATGCTGGCCCTTCGAAAGCTGGCTGGAAAAGACATCACGATCACTCGCGAAATGATGGAAAAAGCCTATGAAGACAACTACGGACCTCGAGTGAAAGCTCGCATGATTGTGCTCGACAATCCTCGCCGTGCGATGGAAATGTCGGAAAAACTGAAAGCCAGCCCGAATGATTTCGAAAGCTTCGCTCGTGATCATTCGGTTGAACCGAACAGCCGTGCTTTGGGCGGGACGATTCCTCCGATTAGAAAGAACTCTGAGGGAACTCATGAAGCGATCCGAAAGGCTGCGTTCCAAATGAAGGACATCGGCGAACTGTCTCATGTGATTCAAGTTGGGCCAAGCCAATACGTCATTCTGCAATATGACGGTCGCACCGAACCGATCAATCATTCGGTTGCTGACGTGCAGGCTCAACTGCATGCCGAACTGGAAGAACGAGAAGTTCAAAAATTGGTTGGCGAAACCTTCGAGAAGCTTCAGAAGTCAGCTCGCGTTGACAACTTCCTGACTGGCGAAACTCGCGGCCGTGTTGAAAAGGCAGCGGCCAGTGTCGAGAAGTCGGCGACGCGATAGTTTCTGAGAATGATCGACGCGCTCGTCCGGACTCGCTGCACAAAGCGAAAAACCAAATGGCCTTCGGAGAATGTACTCGCATTCTCCAGAAGGCTTTTTTGTTTTCTGAAATGCCCGTTGGGGAAACGACTGATAAACGACATTGTGGGCCACGTTTGGCAGCCGGGGATATGAGTGCACTGATTTCTTCGCAGTCTGCGTTGTCGTCAGCAACTTATTCGGAGTTCCGTGAACGTCGTGTCGTGTTTGCAAAGCACCCCGATGATACACTCCGCGCGGCCAGAAATGAGGCTGGCGAGCGGAGCGGCGTTAGCCCTCCGGTACCTGGTTTTTGTGCCGGCAAGCTGACGCATGCCGCTCTCCAACACCCTTATTCATGACCGCGGAGCATAAGAAGCAAAGACGCTTCAAGGCTGGATGTTGCCATCACAATGTGGTCCAGCATTGCGAGCCTTAGTCGCATGAGTGTCGGTCGACAGACTTTTTTCTATTGGCGCGAGTGTACATGAGCAAGCTTGTTTTGGGACTCGACATGGGAACGACCAGCATCTCTGCGGTGGCAGTGGATGAACATGGTCGAGTTGTTCAGGCGGTCACGAAGACTCACCACGCCGCAATCGAAGGGCTCGCCGCGGACTACGCGGAACAGAATCCGGCAAAGATTCTTTGCGCTGCAATGTCAGCACTGGCGGAACTAAGTCAGCGATGTTCGGGCAATCAAATTGCGGGTGTCGGACTCACCGGCCAGATGCACGGTACGGTCATGGTGGATTCCGCTCGCAACGTGGTCGGAAACGTCGTTACTTGGCAGGATCGCCGATCATTGTCGCCGGTTGCGGCTGGCGTCGCAGAAGGAACGCTGCTGAGTGAACTTCAACAACGAGCTACTGACCCCGCGATGTTGAAAACCGGATGCCGACTGTCCCCCGGCTATCTGGGAACGACTCTTTTTGCGATGCGGCGACTTGGCCAACTCAGCGACCGAGTGAACTCTGTCTCATTTGTTGCCGACTGGATTGGAAGCTGTTTAACAGATCAACCATCCGTCACGGATCGATCGCACGCGGCGTCCTCGGGTTTGTTTGACTTCGAATCCGACGACTGGAGCGACGCGTTGCTTCAAGCGGCCGAGATACCTCGCGCGTGGCTTCCAAAAGTTCAGGACAGCGGCTCGGTGATCGGTGCGCTTTCCAACGCTGTTGCTGGACAGCTCAACCTTCCCTCAACCTTGCCGGTGTTCAACGCGATTGGCGACAATCAGGCTTCCGTCCTCAGCGCGCTGCCCGATGCGCCGGGGTCGATTTTGATCAACATTGGAACCGGCGGTCAGATCGTTTGGCGGATTTCTGAGTTTGCTCGTCAGCTTCCGCTGGATACCCGAGTCCTTCCCGGAAATCCGACGGCGCCGGGAGGACGACCGAAGCCGCAGTTCATGATTGTCGGAGCCGGACTTTGTGGGGGCGACGCGATTGCGTGGGTCAATCGCACCATTCGACGATGGCTCTGTGATTTTGGACTGACGATATCAGAAGCGGATGTTTGGACTACGCTCAGCAAACAGGTTCAACCGACATCGAACGCTGGTAATCTTGTTTGCGAGCCGTTCTTCCGGGGCACCCGTTATGAGCCGGAACGGCGCGGTGTTTTGAAGGGCCTGAACACGGAGAATCTAACACCATCAAACTTGCTCGTGGGAGTGCTCGACGGAATCGCTCAGTCCATGTTCGATGTTTGGAAGGCGTCGCCGAGCAGCCGTGAATTTCCTCTTCAGCAGGTGGCGATGTCTGGAAATGCGGTGAAGCATAACCCCGTGCTTGTGGAAGCCGTGCGTCGGCGATTCGCGGTGCCAGTGAACGTGGCTAGGCATTCCGAGGAAGCCGCAACCGGCGCGGCCATGATCGCTGGCGTTGGACTTGGGATCTGGGACACTCTTGAGACGGCTCGACAGCGGGTGGCTGAGGCGTCTGCATGATTGGAGCTGAGGTCACTGGGTGCTCAGTGTGCCTCGCTTGCCCGTCGGCGGAGCGACGGGTCTACTGTAGGCTTGCGGCCGGCGGGTCTATGCTATCGAGACGATGATTGGAGCTTCACGATGCCAGCGAAGAACGGTTTTCGTCATCAGGTCTACCCGGTAACTCCGGCCAGTGCGCCGATGCTTCAGACGCTCGAATGCATCGACGCATCAGCGGCCGAGTTTTCAGCGCTGCACAGTCAGCATCGCATCGATCGCGTGGTGTTGGTCCATGGGACCTTCATGGGTGACGATCCGTTGGGGTTGTCGGAAACGCTCAAATCAATGGCTCAGGGAGTACCATTGTTTGCAGGTCCGCTGGAATCTCTGGCGAAGAAGCTGGAAGACAAAACGCGACCTCTGAAGGAAGTCCTTGCAAAAGACGTTGGGAACTACACCGCCGAGTATCGTGACTTATTTCAAAAGCTGGTCGGGGACGATCCGCAGGTGGAGCTGTTGAGTCCGACATGGTCCAGTCAGAATCATCATATCGCCCGAGCCGATCTTGCCATCCGATTGATCCATCAATTGATCCAGCGGCCGGTTCCCGCGGGACAACGAGTTCTTTTCTGGGGACATTCTCACGCCGGCAACGCGTTCGCGATGCTGACCAACTTGCTGGCGAACGATCGAGTCAGTGTCGAGCAGTTCTTTGATGCGGCTGGACCGCAGCCGGGCGAACATTGGCAAGCCGTTCGGCAGACGCTGAAGAATGGGTCGTCACCCCATTTGCTGGCATCGAGTGTTGTCATCGCTTCATTTGGAACGCCCGTTCGATACGGCTGGGATTCGGCTGGCTACGACCGATTGGTTCACGTAACTTTTCACCGCCCGCACGATCCTGAAAATCTGTTGATCACCAAGCCGCTCTTTCCGCCGCTACCGATGGCTGACGTGATCAACGCATCGTTTGGGGACTGGGTTCAGACTTTTGCGATCGCCGGTACGGACGTGTCCTCACCGCCGTCGATATCGACGAACGAAAAATTGACACGGATCCTTGAAGCCAATCTCCCCGACCCGCAGCACGACTGGGATACGCGGCTCCTCGGATCGAAGCGAGTCCGGGACACCTGTGCTCGGTGGAAACTGGGAACTCGCTGCCACGCCGATGGCCTGAACATTCTGGTGGACTATAAACTCAGCGGTGAACAAACATCGCTCGGTCGACCGATCGAGTATTCGTTGATGGGACACGGTGTCGCGACGATGGTGAAATGGTTGCCGGCTCACCTGAAACTCTTTGTGGAAGCGCTGAACGTTGCGGCATCGAAACCTGTGGGACCCTGATTCTGCGGCTTGATTGAGTCGGTCGGCGAGGTGTCTGTGGATTTCAATCTTCGCAAATCCGGCGTACAGTTCGATGTCGATCTTCCTGACGCAATCCTTGTGAGGCTGAAGTATGCCGGACGCTGGAATTCTGGCGACGATCCTGTTGCTGGTAGGTTTGTTTTTGCTGGGGCTCGAGTTTTTCATCCCAAGCTTCGGGATGATTTTGATCGCTGCTGTTCTTTCCCTCGTCGTCTCCTTTTGGAGCGCCTGGAAGGCGTGGTGGGGCGTTAGTCCAATGTTTTTCTGGACGTACGTCATTGTTCTCACGGCCGGCGTTCCCGGCGCATTAATGGGTGCGGTGACGTTGATTCAAAAGACCAGTTGGGGGAATCGGATGATTCTTCCTCCCCCTGTCTCGACGGGTGTGACGCCTCCCAATCCGCTTGATTCGCTGATTGGGAAGCGCGGAGTCGCTCAAACACTGATGACACCGGGCGGGATCGTCACAATTGACGGCGAGCGACTTCATTCCGAAAGCGTCGGAATGCTTATCGAACCGTTGACTCCAGTGATTGTCGTCGGCACGAAGTCCAGCCGCATCGTCGTTCGGCCGCTCACTGAAGCCGACACAATTCCGGCTTTGGTTTCGTCGCCTCCTGATGAGAACGATTTAGCGTCGAGCGTTGCGAGTTCAGCGACAACCGTCCCCGAGGAACCCAACCCGCTTGACTTCGATATTCCTGGGGATTACACCCGTAGCTCATGAGGCAGTTCCCTTCTAACGAAAATAGGCGACAAGGCTGGCGTGGTCAAGTAAGTTACGAGTTCGCGACTTTGTCGGCCTGACGCATGCTGGACTGAAAAATCACGGGAGCACACTGGAGATGGCGATGCGATACACGATGCTGGCGGATCTGAATCCCGCTCAATGGGGCTTTTTGGTCTTCCTGCTGTTCGGGTTGATCGTGTTTATCGCGGTCTTCGCTCAGTATGCCAGTCTTTGGCTGCAGTGCAAAATGACTAAGGCAGGGATCGGTCTATGGGACTTGATCTTCATGCGATTTCGCCGAGTCAACCCGGTGGTCATCGTGCGAAGCAAGATCATGGCAGTTCAGGCCGGCTTGCTGAAGAAGTATCCAATCTCCACGCAAGCTCTTGAAGCGCATGCGTTGGCAGGTGGAAATGTTCCGAACGTTATTCGAGCATTGATTGCGGCTGAAAAGGCATCGATCCCGCTGGACTGGGAAACGGCTCAGGCGATTGATCTGGCAGGCCGCGATATTCTTGAAGCCGTGAAAACGAGCGTTTATCCGAAGGTCATCGATTGCCCCGATCCCAAGCGAACTCAGGGGACGCTGTCTGCAGTCGCGGCAGACGGGATCGAATTGCGAGCTCGTGCTCGAGTGACCGTGCGAACCAATATCCAGCAGCTCATCGGCGGAGCCACGGAAGAAACCGTGATCGCACGCGTCGGACAGGGCATCGTTCAGGCGATCGGTTCCACAGCTTCTTACAAGCTGGTTCTGGAAAATCCAGACTCGATTTCCAAAGCTGTGCTCGCTCAGGGCCTGGAAGCTCAGACGTCATACGAAATCGTTTCGATTGATATTGCTGACATTGACGTTGGCGAAAACATCGGGGCTCGACTTTCTGCGGACCAGGCAGAAGCCGACATGCGAGTCGCGCAGGCCAAAGCCGAACAGCACCGCGCGGCGGCTCGGGCTCGTGAGCAGGAAATGGTGGCTCGAATTCAGCAGAACCGAGCGGCCGTTGTGCTCGCCGAAGCCGAAGTGCCGAAAGCGATTGCAGAGGCGTTTGCATCTAAGAAACTCGGGCTGCTCGACTTCTATGAACTGAAGAACGTGCAGGCTGATACACGCATGCGAGAATCGATTGCTGGCGAATCTACTGGACGTGCCGGTCGGTCAACTGAGGGTTAGACGGTTCTTCACCACGTTGAGAAGTGGCAACTGTAAACACGACTGAAGCCCGGCATTTCAAACGAATGCCGGGCTTCGTGTCATTACGAATCAGGGTTTGTCGGACTTTACGGTTTCGCTGAGGTGGTTGATGCCTTTGGCTTTGTGGCAGCAGCAGCAGCAGCAGCTTCGCGGCCCTGCATTACATCCGTAAAGCCTTTGAGGTCCGTCCACAGGGTGCCTTCGCCCGCGTAGAAAAGATTCAGTTCCACGTCTTCAGGCAAGCCTGTCGCAAAGACCCATTGGTTATATGCACTGCCTGAACCGAACGACTCCACAGCCAACTTGAACAGCTCGGACTTGGCTTCGGCTTCCAACTGCTTGCTGCCAGCTTTCGCTTTTCCAAGAGTGACGCTGGCTTCCGCGTCGAGTTCGGCGGTTTTGCGTGCGATTGTGGCAACTTTCTTCATCGTCTCGGCCTTCGTTTCTTCTGCTTCTTTGCTTCCTTCTGCGATTGCCTGAGCAACCATCTTCATTGTTTCCGCGTCGACTCGTTCCTTCTCCAGATCGACGGTCTTTTCCGCTTCACGGAGCGTTGCTTCGGTTCGAGCAGTCAGTAGTTCCTGATTTAGTGTCAGTGTTAGTTCGTCGGCAATGAACGACTCCTGAATTGGCTTTCGTACGTCCAGAGGAATATGAATGTTGCGGACGAAACCATGCAGCAAAGTCAGATCTTTTCCCTTCAGGATCTTATGAAATGTTTCCGAAACGTCTTCCTGGAATTTTTGTCGAGTATCGCCAACCAGAAGGTCCACTGCGCCAAGAGCAGACCCCTTGTTTCGACAGATACTTTCGATTTGAGGCACGACGACCTTGGATTCGACAGCTTCCAGATTCCCAAACTTTCGAATCACGTCGGCCGCTTGTTCGGGCATGATTCCCCACACCGCTGTAAAGTCCATGTGAATCTTGAATCCATCGTTGGATGGGAACGCGATACCACTTTCATCGTCCATCACGGATGGTTCGCCGCTCTCGTCAAGAACGGGCACTCCATCGCGACTGACCAGTGATGACTTGATCGATTTTTCGGTGTAGCCCACGCCGATAATGTCGATCTGCTGTTCATTGGGATTGATCGGATAAAGGCCTGGCTGCAGAACTTTGTCCTGGATACCCGCCTCGGCCGTCAAGGCCTTGTTGTCGGTCAAGTTCGTGACAACGCCGACATAACCTGTTGGGATTGATACCCAACCGGCATGCTTCGTTTGAGCACCCGACTGGACTGCCGATTCCTTGATCACTTCTACGGTGTATTCATAGTCATTCAGACGATACGTTCCGGGTGCAAAGACCTGGCGAAGAATGCCTTTTTCCTTTGTATCATTGAGCTTGCCGTCGACCAGAAACTGGCCTTCGCCAAGATCGGTCCCCATTTTGCTGGAGACAATGGCGACTTCGCCTGGTTTGACGGTCGTGTCCTTCACAAGACGTGTTTCCCACCATCCGATCCAGCGAAAATGCCGACCGGGACCAAGCATATTCTTCAGAATGCCGATCTCCAGTGGGCGACCGTTCTCATCAACCTTTGCGAACTGGCCGGGAGCCGCTGGGTCTCGACCGCCAGGTAGAAACGGAAGCGGCGGTCCCTTGTATCGCATCACAAGACTGTAGCCTTCCGGCACATAGACTCGGTTGAAGGTCCATTCGAACAGTTCGTATCCAGCGACAAGTAACAGGAAGGCTGGAACAGCCAGGCCAGCCCTTGACTTCAGCATTTGAACAGCAGAACTCTGACTCATTGTGATTTCCTTTTATTTGCGTGACGCCGTTGGAACAACGTCAGAGAATTTTTCATAAAGGACGAGTGCCAAATCTCGCCTTGCGAAGTCTGGCACATGCAGTTGACTAGTTGCCGGACGTGCCTGTGTCAGCCAGAGGCGGAACCACGGTACTTGTGGCTGATTTCTTTGACTTTGCGGCAGCCGCCGACTCTGCAAAGGACTCGAAAATCTTCATGATCGGACTGTCAGCCGTGTTTACCATGATACGTCGGTAGGACGCAGAGAGTTTTTGATACAGCACGTACTGAGCGTAGCTTTGACCATCTCCGTCAAAGGCTTCTACCGCCTTCGTCCAGCCGGCTGCTTCGGCTTCATTGTCGAATCGAACCACATCAGCCGCAGCCTTACCCTTTGCCGTAATCGCAGCGGCTTCATCGATCGATGCATCAAGCTTGAGTTGTGATACAGCCGCATTCTCGTTGGCCTTTGTGATCGCAACTTCCTGTTCCTGCATCGCAAGAGTTGTCACTTTCACAACTTCCTGACTGGCAGTCACGAGTGCTTGCTTTTGTTCAACGAGCGCCTTTTCGACCGCCAGTTTCTGCTCGGATTCCTGCTGCAGCGCCTGTTGCTTGTACTGCAGTTCCTGCTGCTTGGCGATTTCACGTTTTCGCACCGGGTCGGCGATCTGCTGAGGCGGCCGGATCTTGGTGATCAACGCCTGAATGACGTCAATGCCGAGCGGCTCACACGCTTCCTTCATCGACTTTTCAAAAGCGTCCTGGAATGCAGTTCGAGTGGTTCCCTGAATGAATTCGCGGCCAGACGAATTCGATCCCTGGAGTCGGCAGAAGCTTCGAGCGTTCGGCATGATGACGGTATGAACGATCTCAGTGTCAATCTCCGGGCCGTTTTCCATCTGATTGAAAAGCACATAAACCTCGGCGGCTTTTTCGGGCAGCACTCGAAACTCAATTGCACCGTCGAGACTAACCCAGAAGCCGTCCTTCGAGGGAAATCCCATGTCGCCTTCTTCACCAAGGTTGAATCGCTGACTGCGGCAATCCACAAGGTCGACGCGCGTGACATAGGGATTCAGATAGTGTGTTCCGGGCTCCTTTGTTTCTTCCTGAACTCCACGCTCTCCATCTTTGACAAGAAGCTTGTTCGGATCTGCTGCCAATGGTGCGGCAAGGTTCGTTACGACGCCCTTGAACCCCGCTGGAATGGTCACAGGCTTTTGAACTTCCACCGAGTACAGATATGGATTGATTGGATACCGTCCCGGCTTCAGAACGCCCGGCATGATGCCTTTTGTGATTGCCTCACCTTTCGCATCGACCTTTGCAAGAAAGTCCCCATATCCAAGATCGTCTCCGGCAAGGCTGACCTTCACTCCCATATCGCCGGGCGCGATTTCGACCTGTTTGATGACCTGCCACGACCATGAATAGGGATTGAAGAAGTGACGACCTTCTGTCAGCACGCCTCGCTGAATGCCCTTATGATCCAAAGTGGGTGCGACTTCCTCGTCGTTCGGGATGTCCAGTCCTGTTTTGCGAATCAGAATGGCAATTTCTCCACTGCCAACGTCAATCCGAAAGCTGGTGTAGATAGTCCAAACGCTGCTTACGACGATGATCCCCAGGATGACGACCGCCGCGGCGGATGCTCCTGAAAGACGAGGTTGTTGACGCGACGGAAATGACAGATTGGACGACATGCAGATTCTCCTGGCCCATTGGAATTACGCGTGGCGGATTTTTGGCTCTAAAGCGTCGGAACGCCGCCATTTCCAAAGGGAACGGGGAGCATTCTCCTTCGGATCACCAAGAGTAGGTCGAAAATTCCAATCCCGGGCAGGAATCCTCACCGAGGCTGACTTTGGAGGGAGACTGGCTGTCGGAAAGCCAACAGTTGGTAAGAAACGTCGCAGAAATCAGGCCAAGACATCGGCTACCGACCGCGCATTCGGCGCTGATCGTACGACCATCCCGACCGGAATCTCCAGGGCACACGGTCGGTCGACCGATAGGTTTTATTGCGAAACCGTCTACGGCTGAGCGGCTTGCCTTAGTTCAGTTTTCAGTTTTTGGTATTGCAGACGTCCAATGTGCCACATGTAGTCGGGACCGAAACCTGCAGCCCTGGGCCAGGGGTTGAGAATGGCAAGTTGAAGAGAATCGATTGCCAGATCGGTTTCACCTTCGGCGGAATAGTTCATACCGACATAGAGATGCGAATAGAACAAACGTGCGTTGCGAGCCGTTTCGGGAAGTCCCGGTGGAATCGCCTTCAAAACATCGTCCGGCGTGAGACTTCCATCGAACAATCGGTAGACCTCCTTGAACGGTGGGCGGTCGTCCTTCTCATACTTCAACATCTGTTCCCTCGCCTTTTCCAACCCAAATGCTCGGCGATGAGAGAGGTACCGCCAGATTCCGTTTTCGCGATCGATGTTGTCAAATGAATGATACTTGTCGAACTGTGCTGCGGCCTTTTCAGCATGATCGGCGAAGTACATTGCAATCCCCAGTCGCCAATGTGAACTATCGACATCTGGTTTCAACTTTACCATCTGCAGGTAGTCGGTCTCTGCTTTCGAGAAGTCAGCAAGAAACATGTGGAGATCGCCGCGCTTTGAATAGGTCTCGAACGCGTCAGGATTCTTCTCGTCGATCTCCGGTATCTCCGCCAGTTGTCTGGAAAGCGACTCTTTAATCTCCGAATTGATGGTCTCGATCCTCTGATCGAGCGTCACGTCGGCTTGCTCAGCTTGCGGTTCCGTCCGACGACGAGCCTCATCATCGGCGTGCACCGGGACCACAGGAAGGCAATTGGCCATCAATAGAACCAATACACGCATCAGATAACGACACATGGGGCAACCTTCCGCAGTTATTCAAAGTCACGGCGCAAGAAAAGAGGCGACTCGGAAATCCGGAGTCGCCTTCAAACATACAACAGTCGCCCAAATCTGACCAGCGACCACTTCGCTATCAGTTCATCTGCAAAGCGGCAATCTGCTTGAGTGCCGTGACTGCAACGGCGGCGTCGCCATTGCAGTGCTGCAACAATGCCTTTGCAGCCTGAAGAAGTCCAATCAAGTCCACAGAAGCGGCACCTGATGCGACGGGAGTCGAAGAAGCAGGCACATAGGAACTCTTCTTAGCAGAGCTGCTCGCGCCGATCGGACGCTTTGCAACCGTGCGTGTGAGCCCCAGTTTCTTCCGCGCGTTTGCGTAGGCCACCTGGCAACTTGCATCGTTGAAAGGCGTCTTTGGAAATTTTTCCCGAAGGGCTGCCATAACTTCTGGCCCCTTGATGGCATTGTTGCCTTTGACCAGTGCCAGAATCTCCTGAGAAATAACAACTCCACCTTTACCAGCTGCGGCGCGTTTCGCCATCTTTTATTTCCTGCAAATTGAATCGACATAAAGGCAAACAACAATCGCTTGCCCAACAGACCTAACGCTGAGCTGCCGCAGCAACCTACTCGTTATTGCGACTTTTTGATCAGTCCTTAATGCCTTTTAAATAACAGTACAACGTGCAGTTTTCAACCAGCCGATCTGTGGTTTTGCCAGATGTTCTCGCCACTGCGACAGAAACAGCCTGAATTTCACTACAAATTGATCCGAGATGTAACCCGGATGTCGTACAAGAACTACCATGCGTTGTGGTGTAAGACTGGTCTTAGGAATGGCCTAAGAGATATAGAGACAAAGCGAAATCGGCCTTGCCACGGGCGGAATCCACAATCTGACGCTCGACGAAGTTTTGACGCCGCTAGTCTGGCCATCGGATTTCTTGTGGCAGATTTTGACTGTTTTTTTGACGGCATGTTGAAATTTTTGTCGGGCCAGCCGCTGCACTTCGTCAGAAGTGCTGGTCAACTCATATCGTGAACAGAACTCGCCCGTGCTGCCACTGAACAAGGCCGGTCATCAGCTCTGTTGATCACGAGAAGTGAGTTGAACGGCTTCGGCTGGATAGTGCCACTTGTCACAGCCGAGGCTCGAAAGGTGTCCTGAGTTATTTAAGGTGTCCTGAGTTATTTAAGGTGACCGACTCCTTTCGCAAACCGCCAAAACAACTTTCGATGGAACATTGCACCGCGGCCTTTCGCCTTGAGATCCAGAGACCTCGGAATCCGGGCACTTCCTTCACGGGATTCCGTGGCACAAACAGCCTCAGCCGCGTTAAACTTCGGCCGTTGCGAATTGTGCTCGGGGGAAAAGGTCTTTCAGAAGAACGGGCGTTCGCAGGCCAGGAGCTGTCTCATGTCATCGGGCGCGGTGCTGCGAGTCGCCGGGTTGCAGGATTTGCTGGATCGATGCCAGCGATTGATTCGAATTCACTCGGTGCTGCGAGGTTTCGCGGAAACTGTGTGCGTGCTGATTGCCTGCGTCCTGTTCGGATGTCTCGTTGACTATTTTATCACGCTGTCGGGAATGCTGCGATTCGCTGTTCTGGTTTCAACAATCACGATCACTGGTTTAGTGGCCTGGAAGCGACTCATTGGTCCGCTCTTGAAGAAGACGCCAGAAGATGAACTCGCCGCAGCGGTGGATTTGCAGTTTCCCGAGCTGCAGGAGGCCATGGCCACACTGATTTCGATTGGCGAACCTGGTGCTTCGTCCAGCGAGCTCGGTTCGAAGCTGATGCGAGATCGACTGCAGAGCCATGTGCAGTCGCAAATGAGCGGTATTCATCCCTCGGAGATGGTTCAAAGTTCAAAGACGTTTAAACGGTGCGGCCTGGCCTTTTCATCCGTCATCGCGTTTCTAATTCCCGTTCTGCTGTGGCCATCGGGATCACAGTTGCTGATGCAGCGGTTTGTCATGCCGTTCGCAAACCTGGCTGCGGCATCCAACTTGTATTTCGAAGTGTCCGACGGAAACCATACCGTGGCGACAAACTCGGATGTGCAGTTTGTCGCGATTGCTCACTGGCGAACCGGCGTAACGAATGCGTTACCGGAAAACGTCGTGCTGGAAATGCAGTGCGACGGGCGTGACATCGAAGAAATGAAGATGACGTATGACGACGCTGAGTCGCAGTTCTCGGCGACTCTTGCGGATGTGCGTCAATCGCTTCAATACCGCGTGCGAGGCGGCGGTGCGTTGACGGAATGGTTTCAGTTGACCGTCGCTGATGCACCGCGAATTCTCAGCGCAATGCTGCGAGCAACCCCGCCGGCGTATACTGGTCGTCCGGTTGAAACATTTGACGGCGTCGTGGGAGACATTCGAGTTTTTGAACGGAGCGCTATCGAGATCGTGCTCAGCTTGGATAAGCCGGTCCGGGTGGCTCAGCTTGCCTGGAACGACTGGAAACCGATTGAAATCAAATCCTCAGCCAGCTCACAGAATGACTTATCCGGCGAATCCGCGAGTGACAACAGTGTCGGCCGGAATGACGAAGCAAAGGCGCCAGTGATCCCACCGAACGTCCCTGAGACGAAGCTGTCCGAGCCCGAAGTGTTCGTCGCGCCGACTGGACCAATGACGCTATCTTCCGATGGGTTGCAGGCCACGTTGCAATTCGAGGCGATGGGATCTGGCGAGTTCAAGTTCGAAATTGTCGACTTTGTGGGACTGGCAGTTAAAGACAAAGCGACTCGCCGACTGATCGCGCAGTCCGACATGCCGCCTGTATTGACCGTTAACGGGATTCGCAACGGTCAAAAAGTGAAACCTGACGACACTGTCGTCATGGACAGTCAAGCCATCGATGATATCGGGCTCGGTTCATTAGAAGTGCACTTTCAAGAGAATCAACAGACAAATCAGGTCCAGCCAGCCGCGTCGCTCGTTCGCGGGGCTCTCGAAATCACGGACGAGTTTCGCCTGGATTTGAAAACGCTCGACCTTAAGCAGGGTGACACTGTCACGTTCCGAGTTCGCGCGGCGGATGAGCGCCCAACGCCAGATCCTCAGGTTGTCTGGGAAGGGCCGTTTACGATTGAGATCGCCGATGATGCAGATCCGTTCGTACCGAGTCTGCTCGGTGAAGAAGATCAAAAGCATTTGGATGCAATGCGAGAACTGGAGAAGCAACTGCTTGAGGACGCTCAACTTGCAGATGAGCTTAAAGAAAAGGCCGAGCAGGAATGGAATGAGGACGCCAAAAAGCAAGCGAAGGAACTTGCTGAAAAGGAACAACAGCAGGGACGCGAGTTGAAAGACCTCGCTGACAAGGTCGCAGAAGATCCAAAGATGAAGGAAGAGGCGGACAAGCTGGCAGATTTAGCTCAGCAAATGGAGAAGGAAGTTCCCGAAAAACTGGACGACGCGGCGTCCGCCAAATCAGATTCCGCTGCTGGCAAAATGAAAGAATCCGCGAGTGCCCTAAGCCGTATTCGTGCTGACCTGCAAAAGGCGGCCGATGAATTTGAAAAAGCGGCAAAACGTCCAAAGAGCGACTTGCCGAATCAGAAATCTTCCGGACCATTGGATTCTGACAGACACGAAGCTTCCAGCGATCCGCAGGGCGAGGGCAATCCGGCTGAATTCGACGGAAAGGATCCCAAAGCGACGACTCGCAAAGGAAAAAATCGCGTGTGGGGCAAGCTGCAGGATGAGCTGAATGCCGACGTAGGCGATGCCGGAAAAGATGTAGTTGACAACGAATATTCTGAACTCATTCGCCGCTACCGTCGCGATCTTGCTCGATCGGGCGATCAGGATGCGGCAAAGAAACCTGATCCACAAAAGTGAACCAGCCAGATTCTACCTCAGTCCCATCGCTGAACATTATTGACCCCGTCATCGCTCCCCGTCGCGCGATCCTGGATCTTGATCTGAACGCGCTGACGGAATGGTTGAAGTCCGTTGGTCAGCCGTCGTTTCGAGCCAAACAGATCCGTCGCTGGCTGGTGGAGTGTCGGATCACGTCGTTTGAGCAGATGACCGACGTTCCGGCAAAACTGCGATCTCAACTTGCCGAAGCGTTTCGATTCTCGCCGTTCGATGTGGTGGACCACCAGATCTCGCGGGATGACACGGAAAAGCTTCTGCTGCGACTTCACGATGGTGAGTTGGTCGAGTGCGTACTGATGCGAGACCCCGATCGTCGCACGGTCTGCATCAGCACTCAGGTCGGCTGCGCGATGGGCTGCGTCTTCTGCGCGAGCGGCCTGCTGGGCGTAAAGCGAAATCTGACTCCGACTGAGATCATTGAACAGGTGCTGGTACTTCACCGAATGATGAAGGACGACGAACGAATCACCAACGTGGTGGTGATGGGCATCGGCGAACCGCTCGCGAATTATCGGTCACTGATGGAGTCGTTGACTTTTCTGACGGCCGACGATGGATTTGGCCTGGGAGCTCGGCGGATCACGGTGTCAACAGTGGGACTGCCGGAGAAAATCCGCGAGCTGGCAAAGTCTGGACAGCAATACAATCTTGCCGTTTCGTTGCATGCTCCAAACGATACGCTTCGCACGGAAATCGTGCCAGTGAATCGCAGCATCGGAATTCAGGAGATTCTGGCGGCTGCCGATGAGTACTTCGAAATCACTGGCCGGCGGATCTCCTACGAATATGTGCTGATGGCCGGAATCAACGATCGACTCGAACACGCCGAAGAATTGGCGACATTGCTTCGCGGCCGAAATGCTCACGTGAATCTGATTCCCATGAATGGCGTGAACGAGCTGGTGATGACCGCTCCTCGTGACCCGGAGACTCAGCAGTTCCTCGAGGTCCTCGAACGCCGCGGCGTGACGGCCACCGTCCGCAAACGCAAAGGCGCCGACATCGATGCCGCTTGCGGACAGTTGAGATTGAATCGTGAAGCGACCGCTCGAAGTTAAGTGGTTGGTGACAACCCAAAACGTAGCAGGCTGTTGATTTAGTGAGCCGCAAAGCGCTAGCTGCGGGTAGATATCAGAAAGACAAGTGGAAAACACCCGCGGCTAGCGCCCTGCGGCTCAGTGTTTTTTTTGAGATTCAGCGTGCCACCGAATATTCTTCACGACTCCTGGCTCGAGCCTTTGAACTCGGAGTTTGCTTTACCGTACTTTGCTAAGCTGCAGTCATTCGTCGACGACGAAAGAAAGAAGCATTCAGTCTTCCCTCCCGAAAACGACGTGTTCAGCTCGCTGCAACTGACACCTCTGGACAACGTGCGCGTGCTGATCCTCGGTCAGGATCCATATCATGACGATGGTCAGGCGCAGGGGTTGAGTTTCTCGGTGCGGCGAGGAGTCAAGATTCCGCCATCGCTGCGAAACATCTTTAAGGAACTCCAGAGCGATCTCAGGATCGTGCCGGCGGAACATGGCTGTCTGGAAGCATGGGCGAAGCAGGGAGTGCTGTTGCTGAACACGGTGCTGACCGTACGAGCCCATGAGCCGAATTCGCACCAGAACAAAGGCTGGGAACAATTCACCACGCGAGTCATCGAGCATGTGAATCAGCGGCCGCATGTGGCGTTCGTGCTCTGGGGAAAACCGGCGCAGCAAAAACGCGGACTGCTTGACGATCGTCATCTCGTGATTGAAAGTGCTCATCCCTCGCCGCTGTCGGCACACCGAGGCTTCTTCGGCAGCCGCCCGTTTTCACGGATCAATGAGTTTCTGGAATCAACCGGCGAGAAGCCGATCGACTGGCGGCTCGATTCGCTTTGAGCGCTGGCCGTCGCCGTTTTCCTGAGCGCCTGTCCAAAAGCAACTCT